>NZ_JBKIWR010000008.1:0-147461 GCF_046599595.1 Trueperella sp. LYQ143
CCCCCCCCCCTCCCCCGCCCTCCCCCCCCCCCCCCCCCCCCCCCCCCCCCCCCCCCCCCCCCCCCCCCCCCCCCCCCCCCCCCCCCCCCCCCCCCCCACGCTGTTTTATGAGATTTTCCAGATGCGTTGCTGTCTTACGCGGCATCTGGTGATGAGTGATTGGTGAGAGGGCTACTTCCGGGAGCTCTTTCCCGTCATGCCAAGATATACACCGATCACTACCATTGCGGCGATCGTCGAGATAATCCAACGCCACCAGTCGATACCTGGAGTGTTTGCCGAGTAGTGGAACAATCCAAGGATAAGATTGGCAATCGCGACGCCACAGACGCCGAGGACGACGGTGGCGATCACCGAGACGTTCTTAGCATCTTTGCGGAGGAAGCGGGCGAGAAAGCCGATGATCCCACCAAAGATGATGGTTCCAATGATGTTGCCCATTGTTAAATATCCTTTTCTGATAGGGGTTATCTGCAAAAGATTGCAGACGGCTACTTACTATACATTTCTAGGGAAAACTCGCATCTCAATAGAGCAAGTGTGCAAGGGTTTGCTGAAATTTTATTCGCGAAAATACCGACATGATGGCATAAAACGGCTAGAGAAAGTGTGCGGTTAGTCTACTTTGTCGGATTATTGGGGTGTACGCTCTGAGCTAAGTGGAATAATTCGCACCTGCATCGCCTTCACTTCTACGAACAAGTTACTGCCAGGATGCAAAGATAAATCCGCAGCAGCGCGCGTCGTAATAACCGAACGCACCACGTGATCGGTACCGATGTCAATACTGACTTCCACCCCGCTCGGTCCAGTATGAACATCTCGCACCTGACCGGCCCAAACGTTTCGAGGCGATCCAGCAGAGAGTTCTCGCCTAATAGTAACTGCCGTCGGATCAAATACGGCTGCAGCCCGAGGAGAATCCACAACCCCCTCCGTCATGCCATCAACACGCACCTGAGAGTTATCAGTATGCAACACCTGCCCGTCATAACGACCAACTTGCATATTGACTCCAGCAAAACGCGCTACAAAAGCAGTCGGCGGATGGGTGAGAATATGCTCCATTGAGCCCAGATCGACACATGCGCCATCTTCAAGAACGGCCACCTGATCGGCCAGCATCACCACATCAATCAGATCATGAGTCACAATCACCGTCGTTAAACCAGCAGTGCGCTCAGCGATAAGGGAGCGCAACGTAGCCGATGACGCAGAATCCAGGGCGGCGAAAGGCTCATCTAACAGAAGTAGCTGCGGATCAACTGCCAACAATCGAGCAAGAGCCACCCGCTGGGCCTGCCCGCCAGATAGCTGCCACGGGGCCTTATGTGCATAGGCAGATAACCCTACGGCGGCAAGCTCATGCTGGGCGCGCTCGCGAGCCGCTGAGGCGCTCATCCCGTGGCAGCGCGGGCCAAAAGCAATGTTTTCAAGGACGGACATGTGCGGGAAAAGCTGCGGAGATTGGTCAAGAAAACCGATCATTTTTGGGGCGTCCACCTGCGAATGCGGGTCAGTAATATCCCCAGCTAATAAACGGATACCAGTGGATTTGCCCGAACCATTCGGGCCGATGAGGGCAAGAGTTTGCCCCGGATTAACGCGCAACCTGTAGTCAACTCCGCGCTCGGGGACGCACGCATGCAAGGTGCAGCCGGCGCCGGAGTGCGAGGAGGCGACCAGCGCTTGTGAGATATGCGGATCGGATACGTTTGAGCGTGGCGAATCAGTGGCTGGCTGGCTAAGACCCGACGAGGTAGCCGCTGCTTGCGTGCGCGAAACTGCGTGAAGATCCTGCAAGCGATGAGAAGCCAAACGCGGGTTGAGAGCTGTGTTCGCCGCTGTATGCGGTACTGCATCTGATCTACGAGACGCAGTTTGCCGCGCCTCGTCTGCGGTCATTTCCCCCAGCTCATGCGAGACGGTTTCCAGTGCCTGGGATCTGGCTTGCGGGAATCCTGGTGTGGTTTGGGCTGACGAAAAATCGCCGGCTGCATCTGGCACGAATCCCTTGGGCGCGCGAAAACGTCGCATATTGCGCGCCTCAATAACCGTGGTGGCGGCAGTGAGGATTAATGCGATAACAATGAGCACGACGCTGAGGGCCAGGGCGCTAGGCGTATCCTGTTCCCGCTGAAGATACACCTCCAGCGGCAGTGTACGAGTAGTGCCCTGCATAGAACCGGCAAAGGTAATCGTCGCCCCGAACTCCCCTAACGAGCGAGCAAAACTTAAGGCCGCACCGGAAATAATGGAAGGTCCGAGCAGCGGAACAGTGATGCGTGAAAATTGGATCCAGCGTGAGGCGCCCAAACCACGGGCGGCATGTTCTAACTGAGAACCGGCTGTTTTAGCGGCAGTTTCTACCGTCATGACCAGATATGGCAAGGAGACAAAGACTTGGGCGATAATGACGGCAAGTGTCGTGAATGGGATATTAATGCCGAAGGCCGCTAAGGACGGTCCAAATACCCCGCGGCGCCCAAAAGTGGTCAAGAGTGCCAGACCAGAAACCACAGGCGGCATGACGAGTGGAACAAGGATGAAAGCGCGCAGTGGAGTGAGCCAGATGGGACGATGACCCTCACTTGCTCGCGCCAGGATTAATGCCAGCGGAGTTCCGAAGAGAATGCACCATATTGTTGAAACGGCACAGGTGCGCAGCGATAGCACTAGGGCTTCTCGCGAGGCCTCGGAACTCAAAATAGCAGGTAGTTCTGCCCACGGTACCCGAAACGCCATACCGGCAAGCGGGAGCAGTAGCACTCCGAAGGCAATTAATGCCGGAAGCCAAAACCAGTGAGGGATACCGCGTAGCTGTTTCATTGTGGAAATCCTCAAACTCGCCAGATCCATCAGGCGATGGGTCATAGATGGGTGACGGGCGGATAGTAGGTAAGTGGGTGGGGAGGTGGTGTGAGGTCAATGTGCTCATTGGCGTAACGGCTGAGGTGGGTGAGTTGCTGGGATGACGACTCACCCACCTGGTCGCTATTTGCCGTTACCAGTGCCAAACCCGTAGGTGGCGAGAATCTTTTGCCCCTCCGGTGAGGCGACGGATTCGAGGAAGGCGGCAGCCCAATCGCTATGTGTTGATCCGCTTAGTGCTGCGATCTGGTAGGAGGTTCCAACGTCCTCCATGCCGGGGATATCCACAATATCAACCTTGCCTTTTGCGAGGAGGGCGTCGGTGTAGTAAACCAGTCCAGCGTCAGCTTCACCGGATTCCACTTTGGTGCGCACATCCGTCACGGATTGTTCTTCGGAAACCGGCTGGAAGGTGATGCCTTTTGCTTTGGCTAGCTCCCCAGTGACGCGACCACATGGAACTTGTGGGGCGCAGACGACGAATTTTGTGCCGTTGACGGATTCCAAGTTAGTGATCTTGGCAGGGTTGCCAGTGGGAACGATCAGGCGCAAGGTGTTTTTGGTGAATGTAACGGGTGTTGGAGCGAATTCTTTGACTTTCGACATATTCTTCTCGTCAGCCGAGGCAAAGACGTCTACATCTGCGCCAGCCAGTATCTTTTCAGCAAGGGAGGAAGAGCCCTCGAAAGAAAAGTTCACTTTCACATGGGGATATTTTTTTGCAAAGACGTCTTGGGCGATCTGTGGGAAAGCGGTATTGAGTGAGGCCGCCGCGAAAACCGTCAGTTCTCCAGAATCTGTTGATTCGCTTGCTGCGGATTCGGTGCTGGTCACGGGGGCGTCGGTCTTTTCAGTGTTTTCGGTCTTGCCGCTCTGAGAGCATCCGGCCAGTGGAAGGGTTAACAAAAGCGCGCATGAGAGCGCAATCTTCCGAATATTCATCTGTATCTCCTGTGCATCGTAGGTCCCTAGGCGCCACCGGAGTGATGCGATTCCGGTGATAGGACGTGTGACGGTAGCTTTGTTCGCCCTACCGTAGCGATACCGCGATGCTAGCAGGATGGGGGCGGGATGTCGTGGCAATATCGCAGCGGAAGCGGTCAGCACGGCAAAGCTGCGGCGAACTCGCGCAATGGGTGCGAAAAACGTCGGAAAAATGAGAAATCCTTAACGGTAAAGTGATTAACCAGGGCGCTAAATGTTGCCAATACGGCTGAGTTACCAGCGTGAAGCTACCGGCATATTTACCCTGCCCAAACGCCACCCTAGAATGGGAGTATGACGATTACAGCCGCAGTAATAACAATTTCTGACCGATGCTCAACCGGCGAACGCACAGATATTTCTGGGCCGACGGCTGTGCAGCGTCTAACTGAAGCGGGCATTGAGGTCCGGCAGACCATGATTGTGCATGATGATGTGCGCGCTATCGCGGAGGCCGTCCAAACGGTGGCTCTCGATACTGTTGATTTTGTGCTCACCACTGGCGGGACGGGGATTACCCCGCAGGATTACACTGCGCGGGCGATGGATCCGCTGCTGCGTTTTGATATTCCGGGGATTGCCGAGGCGATTCGGATGTACGGGATGAACAAAGGCGTGCCGGGGGCTTTGCTTTCGCGCGGGCGCGCTGGCGTGATGGTGTTAGGGCCGCGCCGTATTTTGGTGGTCAATGCGCCTGGATCGGTCGGCGGGGTCAGCGATACTTTGGACGTGCTGCTGCCTATTTTGGAGCACACGATTGACCAGGTGCGTGGAGGCGATCACTGAGCGATTTCCCGTTTAAGCAGGGCAGATGCTGATCCGTCGGGGCTGGATTCTGCGTCTATAAATAATTCGGGTTAGGAATCTGAGGCTTATCTTCCTGCGTGGGAGGTAAGGGCGGCTGGTCGTTTGATCGGCTGCTGCGTCGGTGCAGATGGTAGGCAATGAGTGTAGGTAGCCGGCGGCAGGCGTTAAGCTGCCTGCGCGGGGAGATAGCGGTCATAGCAGGCAGTAGATGGTGTTCTCCTCTGACGCTACCACTGGTATTAGCACCATGTGGTGCCCTTGATTTTGGCTACTCGGTTGTTGAGTTGGTGCTTCGCTGGAATGGCGGGTAAGCGTAAAGCCGCAACGAGATGGCGTGAGGGGGCATAGCGCGCCAATTCTTATAGATGGTAGTCCCGCACGTCAGCCTGAGCACTGCCCGAAAGTAACGAGAAAAGGTAGGGTATGCATTGCTGCTGGTGGCAAAGCTGCGGCGCAGATGAGCGACTACTAGCGGAGGACCGCTAGGGGCTGCAGTCAATCACAGTGGGGAGATTCTGAGAATCCTTAGCTCATCGCCAGGATTGACGGTGCAACACTCCTCAGGAACGACGGCAAGTGCATCGGCACCCGCTAATCCGGTGACGAGGTGAGAACCAGATCCGCCGACGTGGGAGGGGCAAATAGTGGCGATCCCGTTGGAATAGCGAAGTTGTACGGGGACGAATTGGCGTCGGCCTGCAGGAGAACGCCATCCGATTTCCGCGCGGGCATATTGGCAGCCCGAATCGCTATCCATAGCCGTTGGCATACGAGCAAAGAGCGCGTCAATGATCGGGCGAACAAAGAGGCAGAAAGAGACCAGCACAGAAACAGGATTCCCGGGTAGGCATACGACGGGAGTGCGCCCAGAGGTTCCAGCCCAGCCGTAACCTTGTGGTTTGCCTGGTTGCATGGTTACTTTGCGGAATTGCCAGCCATGACGCAAACCGTGATGCTTAATGGGATCAAAAGCGCCCATCGACACCCCACCGGAGGTGATAATCAGATCCGCATCAATACTGAGAGCCTCGGCCAGCTCGTTCGGATTATCACCAACTCGCTGACAGAGCGGTTCGCCGCCCAGTTCGCGAATCAACCCGGCAAGCTGCACAGAATTAGAATCCGGGATTTGCCCTAAGCCGAGCTCTTGGCCTGGTGCGCACAGTTCGTCGCCGGTGGCGATAACCGCGATTCGGGGGCGGCGGCGAACCGGCACGTCAGCATATCCCACCGAAGCAAGGGCGCTTAGCCGTTGCGCGTTGAGTTGTTGCCCGCAGGGGATAACGAGCTGGCCGATCTCGATACTCTCCCCGCGCCGGCGCACGTTTAATCCGGCGTGTGGTGGGGCAAAAATCCGTACCTGTTGTGGCGCCTGGCTGGGGCCGCTCGGAGCGTTGGTGTCCTCAACTTTGACTACCGCGTCGGCCCATTCAGGTAGCACAGCGCCGGTCATAATGCGGCAAACGCGGATGGGGGAGTTGCCCTTTGCTGAGGATTCGGTTGATGGGTGTAGCTCAACTGCTGAGTAGCCGGTATCTGGCGCAGGGGTAGGAATCGAGCCGGTGTTCGGGCAATTAGGATTAGGCGAGCCGTCAGAGTCATTAGATTCCTCAGATCCGCTAGCTCCATCGGTGCTCTCAAGGTGGTCAGATCCAATCGAACCGGCCGCCCGATCACCATCCACCTGGCAGTCCCACGGCCCGCCTCCACGGAACTGTTCACTACAGACGGCGTATCCATCCATAGCGGAATTAGTGAAAGGTGGGACGGGAAAACGGGCATATATATCCTGCGCGCAGATACGCCCGAGTGCCTCACTGAGTGCAACATGCTCTATCGCCAGGGGAGATAACGCGAAAGTATCCAATAGTTCCTGGCGATAGGTTTCTGGGCTGATCGGTTCGGCAGGTGCGGGATTGTCCGAGTGGTTGGTGTTGGGCTGGGTGGCACAGTCGGTAGCGATGCTTGCATGGGCGGCAGAGGCGGCATGATTCGTCACTTCCGGATTGCCGGTATGTTTGTAAGCCGCATTAGCTCCGTCAGTTTCACCAATTTTGCCGCTTAAAGGGGTGTTTTCTGGGATCCTTGGCTGTGGTGATGAGTGCGGCTCACTCATGGTTTGTTTCCTCCCAGCCGGGGCGTACCCACTGGCCAGAGCGGCCGCCGTCTTTATGCGTGATAAGGAGTTCGCTGATGGCAGCGGAGCGATCTACGCCTTTGACCATATCAACCACGGCAAGTGCAGCAACGGCCGCCGCAGTGAGGGCTTCCATTTCTACTCCGGTGCGATCAGCAGTGCGAATTTGGGTGCGGATGAGGACGTGATCGTCTTTCAGGAGGCAGTCAACCTGCGCGCCATGAACCCCGATAGTGTGGGCGAGTGGCAATAGCTCGGGAACGCGCTTACACGCAGCAATTCCAGCGATGCGAGCTACTGCGAGGACGTCACCTTTGGGGACTCTGCCTTCGCGTAAGGCGCTCATAACCTCCGGCGAACAGTGCACCTTTGCCTGGGCGCACGCGGTGCGAACACTTGGTTGTTTGGCACTGACGTCAACCATGTGTGCTTCGCCGGTGTTCCTCAGATGGGTGAATTTCATCGAATATCCTTTCGCTCAGGCTGTGTTCCATCGTAGTGCGTGTGCTGCTTGGTGCTAGGTTGATACGGCGGCGCGGCACGTTGTCGATATGATCGGATAGGTTGATAGCAGATTGAACGATAACGTGCTCGATAGTTCGTGGTTAACGCAGGGCGACGGAGGATGGTAATGGAACGCGCAGAACATATTGGCATGGTAGGTGTCAGTTCATGCCCGCTCGTGACACAGCAGATTGCCGATACGGTACGTGATGATAGCGCTGGAGCGCTCGTCGTTTTTGAAGGGATTGTGCGTAATCACGATGCGGGTCGAGCAGTATTGGGGATTGAGTACAGCGGTCATCCCAGTGCGGCCGATGTACTGCGCGAAGTGGCTGGTGAGATAGCGCAGCGCCACCCACAGTGTCGGGTGGCTGTGGTGCATCGGCTCGGTCCGTTGCAGGTGGGCGAATGTGCGATGGTGGCGGCGGTGGCTAGCCCGCATCGCAGTGAGTCTTTTCGCGCGATTTCAGATCTGGTTGATACCGTTAAGGAGCGTTTGCCGGTATGGAAACGTCAGTTATTCCCCGACGGTACCGACGAATGGGTTGGTAGCGCGTAAGTGCCGTGAGTGCCACTGCGCAGTGGTGGGATTGATGGGTTGCGGTGCGGAATCAGCCGCCAATTTCAGACATGTACCGATCCGGCTGGACGAAATCGGGATCATCAATCCCGTGACCAGGTTTTTTATCCCACATTGCGCGTGCCCATAGGTCTGCGATTTCTACGTCGCTTGCTCCGGAACGCAGTGGAGTGCGCAGATCGGTTTCTGTACGGGCAAACAGGCAGGTGCGCATATACCCGTCGGCGGTAAGTCGCGTCCGGTCACAATTTATACAAAATGGCGCGGTTACAGAGGCGATAATGCCAACCCGCCCGCCAGGATGATCGGCTCCAGCGGCAACATCCCACAGGGTGGCTGGAGCGCTCAGATCGGTGCGCGGCGCTGGCGTGAGATCGAATTGTGCCCCCAATATTTCCAAAATCTCGTCGCGAGGAACGAGATTATCTCGCGACCAACTCTCCTGAGGGCCAAGTGGCATGTGCTCAATAATGCGCAACTCCGCCCCATTTTGCAGGCTGTATCGCAGTAGATCCGTCAAGCCGCTGTCATTTACTGAGCGAATCGCAACGGCATTGATTTTGATGGGGGAAAGCCCGGCGGCTCGCGCAGCGGTAATACCGCGGAAAACATCGTGCAGGCGGTCGCGATGGGAAATGTGGCGATACACCTGAGGATCGACGGAATCCATCGAAATATTGACTCGCTGCAAGCCGGCACGGGCGAGCGCTTCGGCTTTTTTATCTAAGCCAAGGGCATTCGTTGTCAGGGAAATATCCGGTTGTGTGCCAAGATATGTGCGCAAGCCGTGGGTGAAAGCAACGAGATCAACAAGGGATTTGCGCAGGAGTGGTTCGCCGCCGGTGAACCGAATTTCGGTGATGCCAAGCTGCTCAATGGCAATGCGGATAAGCCGCATGACTTCCTCGTCGCTAAGTGTTTCCTCGGTGGGCAGCCACTGTAGCCCTTCTGGTGGCATACAGTAGGAACAGCGCAGGTTACAGCGGTCCGTTAAGGATATACGCAGGTCGCGCGCTATCCGCCCCCACTGATCGACCAGCTCGCGGTATGGGCGAGACGGTATGCTGTTCACACTCATATCGCGAATTCTAGCCCACGAGTTGGCAGGGTTTCCTACCGAGATAGATCAGATATGATCTTTCCCAATATCACAGGAAAGCTGGAAGAAGGCACAGATGGATCGTTCGCCCGTCAAGCAGTCACATATACCGTATATGCCGCCTGCTAACCAGCTGGATGCGGTTATCGTGCTAGCCGGTGGGACGGCTCATCGGCTAGGTAGGGTCAGTAAACCGGAATATCGAGTGGCTGGGTATCGGCTATTAGATTTGGTCCTCGGTGAGATCTGTGCAATTGCTCCGGCGGCGCGGATTGTTGTCGTTGGTCCGCCGCAACTTTCTGTTCCGCCTGGGGTTATTCTGACGAATGAAGATCCGCCGCTGGGTGGCCCTTTGGCGGGAATTGCTGCGGGGGTAGCGGCACTCGGTGAGTTACCAGCAGATGGCGTCCTCGGGTTGGCAACGTGTGATGCTCCGCGTGCGATTGGGTGTTTTATTCCTCTGCTTGCCCGGATGGCTGGCAGCCCGCAATGCGCCGGAGCTGTGCCACGTGCCCAGGATCGTATTCAGTATGTGCATGGGGTGTATCGGTGGGCGTGGATACGTCAAGCTATTGAAAAAGAGTCACAGGTGGTGCGCAATGGCTCAATTCGTCAGGCATTCGCGCAGTTGCCCTTATGTGTAGTTGACTGTGATAGTAGCGATTTCACTGACGTTGATACCGTTGCGGACGCACAGCAGCTAGCTGAGCAAATTCGTCGTGGTGTATATGTTCCCCGACCAGTGAAATAGTGCGTTCCGGGACTTTCGCGCTCGTTGGGGACGTAATATCCTGGATCGTATCGTGTGGCTTTGCTCGCATAGCTGAGAGCTTCAATGATAGGGAAGCCCAGTAGTGGGCAGGTAGCCCGTAGTAGGTACATACTCGTAATGGTGCGGAGAAAGTGAGGGGTGAACATTATGGCACAGCATGACGTTCCGTTGACTGCGGCGGCGCTCTATTCGTCAATGGTGTCGCTTTCGGCTGCTCAGCAGGCGATGTTGACCGCCATTTCTCGGCATCGAGAGCACGTCACCGTCACGGAATTAGCTGAAGAATTAGATCTACATCCTAATTCGGTGCGCATGACGTTGGATTCGCTTGTGGAGTTGCGGCTGATTGATCGGGAGCCGATAAAAGGAGAGGGGCGTGGGCGCCCGGCTTGGGGATATTTTTCGCTGGCGCCGAGTTCGAGCGCATTTACTGCGGCATATTTTGTTGAGCTGACGAATTCTTTTTGTGACGCTATCCGAGAATATTCCCCTGATCCGGTGGGTAGTGCCCGCCAACTAGGGAAGGCATGGGCGGATCGGATCTTTTTGCAGCTTGCTCGAACGGCAGGTGGCGACGGGGCAGATACTGAGGCAGATTCGGACCATACACATCGTGTGGCTGCCATGCGGATGCTTTACTCATCAATGGGTACTTCAGCCTCGATTGATGACGATTCTTCGGCATTAGATCTGCACTCATGCCCTTTCGTTCATAACGGTAGTGTTGACCCGCTCATGTGTGAGATACATGCTGGGATGAGTGACCAAATGATGAAATTGTGGTACGACGAATCAATTGCTGCCACGCTTTATCCGCAATATCGCGACGGGGTATGTCGAATTCAGATGCGAGCGGTAACTGCGCCGTATAGCCCCCGTGCGGAGTAAATGTATGCCACGCTGTGGAACGTGTTTTACTCGATAGGGTAGGGCTGGTGTGACGCCGGGCCAATAGCGGCACGATAGTACCGACGTTCCGTGTGCGGCGGCGTGTCTTTCCAGCTTTCCGACGAAAATCTTCGTCTACCTTGGCATATCACGAAGATTGAGGATCACCCCAAAATCATCGCGACCGTGCGTAAAATTCCGGCAGCGGTCTGCTCTGTTCCGCAGCCTTATTCCACATCCCCAAAGGTCCACACCTCAGAATCACTACACGAAATACGGATCCATCCGGCGGCCGCATCTAGATCAACCGTCAGCCATTGGGCGCAATCGCTATCGTGATTACCTGGATTACCTAATTCAGGAGGGCAGTTGCTATCCTGCCTATCCGGTGCATCTCGCTCAGCGGGATAACCAGCAGGCGTGCCAGATGTGCCGGTTTCGCACCGCTGCGTGACCCGATAGCTGATCCGCTCATTCGTTTTCGACGTAACCTCAATGTGTGCATTAGCAATCCAAGGATGACGGCGGCGCACACCAATCAACGCCTGGTAGTGCCGATACATCCAGGCCCCAGCCGGAGAAAGTTCTGCGGGACTATCTGGTAGCGGGGCGCGAATCTGATCATCGGTCGCGACGCCATCGCCTTTAACCCCGCGAAATGCCTGCTCGTCACCTTGATAAATACTGGGCATACCGGGGACGCTAAAGACGATAGCGGTAGCAAGGGCAGCACCAGTATCCGTGAGCGTGGAAGCAATGCGGTCTACGTCGTGATTGCCGATAAAGGTATTCAACAAGGGCGGGTAGTAGCGGTGATCGCGCTGCCCGATCTGGTAGGCGCCTTCGGTGAAATCTGCGTGGCGCTCCAGGGCATGGGCCAGCTCCCACATATTAACGTCGGAAAGCGAACTCCAGATAGCTTTCCACAATTCGTACTGGGTAACGGAATCCAAATGTCCGTCGGCAATCAAACTGAGGTAATCACCGTGGATAATCTCGCCTAAGAAAAATGCCTGTGGAA
Organism: Trueperella sp. LYQ143; assembly: GCF_046599595.1. Taxonomy (NCBI): domain Bacteria; kingdom Bacillati; phylum Actinomycetota; class Actinomycetes; order Actinomycetales; family Actinomycetaceae; genus Trueperella; species Trueperella sp. LYQ143. The sequence continues at coordinate 11,664 of NZ_JBKIWR010000008.1, forward strand.
AACGCTGGCGAACTCGGTCGGTGACGCGCCGCCAAAACTCATTCGGCACGGCATACGCAACGTCAAGCCGCCAGCCAGAAATGCCGCGCTCCAACCAATACTCCATCGTGTTGACGACGAGATCTTCAGTTGCTGGATTGCTGTGGTCCAGCTCGGCAAGATCTAAATGACCTTCCCAGTGTTGCGGGTAGCCATCAGGCGCTACCAGGACGGGAGAGGGCTCACCGGCTAGAGCGGCTTTCGTCAGTGGATGTTCCACTCCGACGTGGTTAAAAACGCCATCAAAAAGAACGTGCAATCCGCGCTCGCGGCACTGTGCCAGCAGCCACTCCAGATCCTCATTCGTCCCAAGCCGAGGATCGACGTGGAAATGATCGGTCGTATCGTAGCCGTGAGTGGTTGAGGCGAAGAGCGGCCCGAAGAGCAGCCCGTTACACCCTAAATCGCGCACGTAATCGAGCCAGTGGGATAAGCGGCGTAACCGGCCGGTCGTCCCGTCATCATGCCAATCGGGGCGAATGGGTGCGCCGAGAGCGCCAAGTGGGTAGATATGCCACCAGATTGCGTGTTCGTTCATGCCTCTCCTCGTCAGGGTATCTGACAGTATATAGAGTCACGGCGAGGGTGTTAGCGCAATTGAGCAGCTTGCCGTGCTGCCCCAAGGGCGACGTATTCCCGGGTAGGCGGAATCGTGACTGGCAGACCAAAGATCTGGGCGGCAAGGTGTCGAACCGCCTGCGACTGCGCTCCGCCGCCGATAAGAATAAGCTCGTGGAGGCTTACGGAATGTCGAGTGATACACCGGAGGGCGTCGGCCATGTGGTGCAGCAAGGCTTCGATAGCGGCTCGGGCGATATATGCTGGTTGGCTGTTTGCCAGGGTCATTCCGTGCAGTTCACCGCGGGCTTCGGGGAGGTTTGGAGTGCGTTCTCCGTCGAAATAAGGAATGAGTTTTAGCCCATTGGCATGAGGAACGCTTAGGGCGAGTTCGTCGAACTGGGCGTAGTCAACACCTAAGATGCGGGCCATGGCGTCAACAATTCGGGAGGCGTTTAGCGTGCAGACCAGGGGCAGCCAATGGCCGGTTGCGTCAGCAAATCCGGTGACTAAACCATCTGGATCGGCAATACTATGCTCGCTAACGGCACTAATGACGCCGGATGTTCCCAGGGAAACAAGGCCTTGACCAGGTTTTAGCCCAATTCCAAGAGCCGCTCCAGCGTTATCCCCACAGCCCGGCCCAAGCTGGATATGCCCCCATCTCTGACGCGGATCTCCGCTTCCGGCAACCTCCCACGGTGTGAGGATCTTCGGTAAAACAATGTCGTCAGCATGGGAACGACGTAGCGCTTGAGCGAGAAGATCGCGTCGGTAGTTTTGGGCGTCACGGCTGAGATAGCCCGTTCCTGAGGCGTCTGATCGGTCGGTAGTGAGCTGGCGGATGTCACCTGATCCGGCAATTTTCCAGGTCAACCAGTCATGCGGGAGGCATATTGCTGCTATTTTTTCGGCATTTTCTGGCTCGTTATCGGCGAGCCAGCGCAGTTTTGTGATAGTTAAGGAGGCAACGGGAGCGGATCCGGTGGCCTGAGTCCAGGCGCTAATGCCGTTTCCGTCGGGCTGATTTACGGCTAATTCCTCAATCAGCTCCTGGGCGGCGTGAGCGGATCGCGTATCGTTCCACAGCAGGGCGGGACGAATGACCTGTCCATGTTCGTCTAGGCAGATCATCCCGTGCTGTTGCCCGCCTATCGATAATGCGTAGACGTCCTCCAGTCCGCCGGCTTGTGAAACTGCCTGCTGGAATGCGAGCCACCAGTGGTGTGGATCAATCTCGCTACCGTCGGGATGTGGGGCTTTTCCAGATCGGACGATCTCTCCGCTGTGTGGATCGACGATGAGTACTTTCGTGGATTGCGTTGAGGAATCGACTCCGGCTACATAACGCGGTTTCACCCGTTGCCTCCTGGGTAACTATGGTTTTAGTTGCACATTAGCCGATGAGGTGACGCATGGCGTGGTGATACAACTCAACGAAGTGGTATTCGCGAGCTCCGGCTGCGTCGGCATCAAACTCTTCATAGCTGTGTGGGTCGGCGAGGAGGTCTGAAATGCTTTCTCCCTCGGATAAAGTGGGTGTGCTCAGCTCAGGGATAGATGCGCTGGTCATAAGTTCGGCAGTGCGCGGGTCGGCACGGAAAGCAATGGCCTTTTCCTTGAGCATGAGGTACATTTCCATGTTCGCGGCAGCAGATTCCCAGACGCCTTCGGCGCCTTCTGTGCGCGAGGGCTTGTAGTCGAAATGACGTGGTCCGTCGTAGCGTGGTCCGCCGCCAGGGAAACCGTTTTCTAGTAGATCGACGGTGAAAAATGCACTAGCGAGGTCGCCGTGCCCGAAGACTTTATCTTGATCGTATTTGATGCCGGACTGGCCGTTGAGATCAATGTGTACGAGTTTATTGGCGTTGAGCGCTTGAGCAATTCCGTGCGTGTAGTTCAGACCTGCCATTTGTTCGTGACCAGTTTCTGGGTTGACGCCAACGATGTCGCCGTTATCGAGTTGTGCGATAAGGGCTAGTGCGTGACCGACGGTGGGGAGGAAAATATCGCCGCGCGGTTCGTTGGGTTTGGGCTCAAGGCCGATTTTCAGGTCGTAGTCACGTTCTTTGATGTATCCGGCGATGACGTCTAAGCCTTCGCGATAGCGATCAAATACGGCGTTGAGGTCTTTCGAGGAGTCGTATTCGCTGCCTTCGCGTCCACCCCACATGACGAATACCTGTGCTCCGAGTTCGGCGGCAAGATCGACATTGCGCAGAATCTTTCGTAGGGCGAAGCGTCGGATGCTGCGATCGTTATTGGTTAAGCCACCGTCTTTGAAAACTGGGTGGGTGAAGGTGTTGGTGGTGACCATGGAGATCACGAGGTTATTGGCTTCGGCGGTTTCTTTGACTTTCATAACCCGCTGGTGGCGTTCTGCGTCGGAAGCGTCGAAGTCAAAGACGTCGTTGTCGTGGAAGGTGATTCCCCAGGCGCCAAGTTCGGCGAGGCGAGAGGTGTACTCCCAGGGGTCAAGGACTTCACGAGTGCCGGTTCCGAAGGGGTCAACAGCATTCCAGCCGACCGTCCATAAACCAAAGGCGAATTTGTCATCTGCGGTGGGGGTGCGCGTCATTGCGGGCCTTTCTGGTGAAGAATGAAATGAATTTAATTAGTTTTATTAATATACTAAATGCGGGTCGCGGTATAGTCAACACATCGTCTGTTCGCATTATCGGCATGTTTTAAGGGGTGAATCGCTGCATACCAACTTGCTGCGGTATATCGCCTCGCTAAAACGTCAAAATATGCCGAGGTGCTGACGAAATACCGCAGGCACAAGCAAGGGCATAAGGGAAACGAAACGCGTGAGTAATAACAAGAAAAGCACCAAAGGGGTGAAAGGCACTAATCTGCATGCCATTCCGCAAACACTTCGAGAGATGAATTTGCGGGTGGTCTTGCAAGAAATTCTTGCCAATCCAGGTCAATTATCTCGGGCGGATATTGCCTCGCGTACGGGTATGACGAAAGCGACTGCTTCTCGGCTTGTTGATGAGCTACTATCGCATGGTTTTATCGACGAGCATCCTCTGCCAGTGGGTAGGGTAACGCCAGCTCTGATCGCCAGCAAAGACGAGATGAATGGTCAAAGAGAGAAAACGAATAGCGAAGTAAGTGGCGAACAGAATAGCAATTCTTCCAATCAAACCCGATACCAGGAGGCGATTGAGCCGGTAAAGACGAGTACGCGGAATCATGCGGATGTCGCTGCGAGTCAAGAATCAAAGTCGCGCCGGCGAGGGCGGCCCGCAGTTTTTCTCTCACCACGCCGCGGCAGTATTGTCGCGCTCGGCTTGGAAATCAACGTCTCTTTTCTCAGCGCTGTAGCGGTAGATTTGGCGGGCAGAGTTCTGGCCCGTCGCAGGGAGTGTTGTGACGTCAGTGCACTGTCAATGCACGAAGCGATGACTCGATTAGCGCAGATAGCTCAGGAAGTGCGTGCCAGTGAATCGGTGTGTTGTGCTCGATTTGCAGGAAGCTCATTAGCGCTACCAGGGTTAGTCTCAGCCGATACCCTGGCAATTGCTCCCAATTTGGGTTGGAAAGATGTTGCTTTTGCTCAATTGCTCGCTCCATTAGCTGATTTTGACGTTCGACAGGTTGGTAATGAAGCAGACCTGGCGGCCTATGCCATTGCGCATCCGCGTCCAGGAGTAGCTGGCGATTTAGCGGAATTTATCTACCTATCGGGCAATGTTGGGGTCGGAGCGGGGATCGTGCTCAACCATGATTTGGTTTCTGGTTCTGGATGGTCTGGAGAAATTGGGCATGTCATGGTCGATCCGAACGGCCCTCAATGTTCGTGTGGAGCTCGCGGATGCCTGGAAGCCTATGTGGGATTGAATGCATTGCGGCAAGCTGCCGGAATAGATAATGCCTCCTCCTTGGGAAGTGAGCTAGAGCAAGTATCCCCGTATGAGGCAAACGTGGCAACGCACCGCATAAGAACCGACGGGAAATACGACCTAGCAACTGCGAACCAAAGCGAATCCAGTGAAAGTAAGGAAATAGCAGAAAATCTACTAGCTCCTCACCCATCTATCGAAGCATCTACCGGCATTGCGGTAACACCCTCTCGGGCAGAGGTACGCGATATGGGGGTTGAAGCAATTATGCAGGCTGCGCTAGCCGGAGATGCTCGAGCGTGTGCTGCGATGCGGGATGCGGGTATTGCATTGGGGCGAGCATTGGCTGCAACTATTAATACGCTCGGTATCTCCACGGTTCGAGTGGGAGGAATTATTGGGCAGATATTGCCGGTAATTCGATCGGTCATGGAATGTGAGTTAGCGGATCGCACATTGCAGTCGCAGTGGCAGGATATGGATATTGATGTCGTTGAGCACGCTATGGATTTAGCGAGTATTGGAGGGGCTCATCGTATCTTACGTGAGGCTGCCATTAACCCTGGCGCATGGATAGCTCAGGATTCAAAATAGCAGTTACTCTACTGCGGCGGTGGCATAGAATTGTGCCGTCATTATATCCACGCTGGGAAAGGTCACTCATGAGTGCTACCTCAAATTCTTGTGGCGCATACCGAATGCCTCGTCTTTTACGGTTGGCATGTGCGCTGGTTGCTGCGTGTTTGCTGGCTGCATGTGGCGTGAAAGTTACGTCGACGACGACGATTGATAAAAACATTGCCGGTACTCGCATATTCACGTTTGCCGTATCAAAAAATGATCTGTCATCTAGTGACGTGAAGAAGACTCCGGCAGAAATTGACGCGGTTATCCGTCAGCATCTGCCATCCATCCTGACGTATTCCGGTATGGCTGACGATGGATCGACGATCTCTGGCAGCTTTACGATGGGATTCAGCTCTGCTGACGATTATGCGCAGAAGATAGATACGTTGCGCTCTTTGGCGGGTCTTAGTGAAGATTCGTACTATGGCGAGCCAGAGATGAAGTATTACGATACCCCCTTGAAAAAGGGGTTGAGTATCAACGAGCAGTTCACTGATGTTGAACTGATGGGCTGGCTTGCCGATGCGCTCGTCTATGAACACGTGATTGAGGAGCACAATCGCAATTCCATTTTTGATAACAGTGGATCACCTAAACCCACCGTTGTCTTTGAGGGGAATACGTATCCATCTGAGAAGGGTAACCGTCTGGTAGTTAAGCAGATAAAGGACGATACCTTTGCGCATGTTGAGGTTTATACCTCGATGAAGCCGGAGAATCAGGGTGAAACCGTCGTCATCTACCATTCAGATAGCGGATTGCCGGATCATCAGGTTAAGGCATTGGAGGAATTCCTCAAGGATCGTATGCCTGAAGGCGCAGAGAAACTTACCCCTTTGCATCAAGGCGAATACATGATTCGCTTCATGCCTAAGGATATGGATGATTTATCAGCGAAGCTCAAGAAACTTCTTGATGATGATAGCGTCTCCATCAAACTCGATGTTGCCCCGAACGGGGATAGCATTACGGAGCGGATTTATCAGCTCACTGGCACTATCGGATGCCGAGGGGTGTGCCAAAGCACTGATGATGCAGATGATGAGCGAGCGCGGTGGTACTTCGTCTATGACCAAGAGAATATGACGCCAGAGGGTAACTCGTATGGTGATCCAGATTTCAGTGGAGTTATTCCCGATTGGACGGGATCCTCTGCTGGGGATGGCAAGAAAGTTGATTTGAGCTTCGCATCCAAACTGGTCTTTGAACCGTGGACGGTAACCGTGGAGCGCTCGTTTATGGGAGGCTACGACGTTACCTTTGAGTATCCGGTTAAGACGGAAGAACTCAAGAACTTCGATCTCGATTTAGAAAAGCTTTTTGATCCTGGGGATGCGGGCGATATTACGGTGGAAGAACGCGACGATACCACCGTTGCAGTTGTGACGCTTTCTGGTTCTAACGCAGAGGAGATTTCCGAACGTCTTGCGGGGTATCGCACTGGTGGTGAAATCCGTGAAGATGATCAAGGTGGGGCGTTGTGGTCGAAAAAGACGATGATCTCCATTGATTTACCAATGTTCTATGACAGTGATACCCCCAGTGGGTCAACACTTGTGGTACGCCCCTCTGTATTGCATAGTTTGGAGGAGGAACCGGGTGCGGTGGTCAAAACTGATGGTAAAGATCTGATCTATACCGATGCTGGCGCGACCCTTGTTATGGATCACGGGCCGACGTTATTCTCGCTGATTATCTTGGGCGTTATTGCTCTGACGATTATCGGGTTGATTGTTTTGGCTATCGTCTTGCGTAAGCGGGCGAAGCGGCGGATGGCTGCTGGTGGGATGACCCCAGCGGGGATGTCTCCTGAGGCAATGGCGTCGGCAGTGCCGTATTCGGGGGATTCTGCGGATTTTGCGCAGGGATATGAGCCAGCGCCGACGGGTGAGGCCGCGCAGTATGCGCAGACGCCGACGCCGGAGGGCTACCAGCCATATCCGGCGCAGGATTCATCTCCGGCATATTCGCCGCAGCCGTATCCGACGCCAGGTGGGTACGAGGCTGCGCCGTCGGGTGATGGCTATGGCGATGGTTATGGGCAAAATGGTGCGTATTATCCGCAGGGGGCAGCACAATACGGTCAGCCCTCGGCAGATATGCAAGGCACTGCAGATTATGCGCAACCTGCAGATATGGTCGCAGATACGCAACCGGCAGCGGGATATGTGCAATCTGCGCCAGAGTATGCGCCACCTGCGCCAGAAAGCGCCGCAGAAGGTGCCTCTGAGGGCGATCCAGAAAGCACGTCAGATGATCGGTTAGCCCACGGTGCGGCTGGGCCGGAGGATTTCGGCACAACGCCTCCACCTCCGCCGCCAGCCCCAACCGTGTAGGGGTGACTGCTTTGCCGCCTAAGGGGTTAATGTCATAACGCGTTAGGCGGTGAGGGAGGAATGTTACCGCTGGTGGGTGTCCATTGCTGGACACCCACCAGCTTTTTATTCTGCATGACGTCCATATCTGTGCGGCGTCTAACGCTGTCACATCTATGTTCCTTATTTGGGCGAGATGGCTATGCTGAGCTATTACGTCAGTTTTCCGCTTAATGTGTGGCGCTTGGGATGTGGTCAGGTTTCGCGTGAGGGGTATGCGCAAAGGGTGCCCGAACGCGAAATAGCTGAGAGGTTTAGAGGAAATAGGCAATGGGTCTGGGGTGTGAGGATACGTCACGATGTATGCAGTCGAGGAGGCGAAAGGCGCGTGAAGCTGAAGGGTATGCGAGGATAGCCAAAGCCAAGCCGAGGATAAGGTGCTCGGCGGCGGTCCATATATTCGTAACGTATGCTCCTGCGGCTGTCATTACGTCTGCAAAATCATTTGTATTGCGTAGGAAAACCAGGCGAAAGGAGAAGGAACAGGGCAGGATAAAGCGCACAATATGGCAAAGAATCAAAAGGCTCCTGAGAATCCCGCATGGGAATGAGCATGGAGCGTGCAGGTATTTACGTATTTACGCCCCTGTTGATGCGTGGCGGCAGCGAGTTTTACGCGCTGTACTGGGCAAGGGCTTGGCGAAAAGCGTGGTCGGCACGATGGCTAAAGGCGACGAGATATACAGTGATAGTGGCTGGCTCTTTCAGGTTAAGCGTGGCGGTTTGGGCAGTCTGCTGTAATTCGGTGACGGCGATTCGAGCGACCTCATCTATATCCCAGCCGTACACGCCGGCGGAGATAGCTGGAAAAGCGATAGATTGAGCGCCACATTCCAGCGCGCGCTGCAAGCTATTGCGGAACGCAGCCGCCAAAAGTTTCGGATCTGTCTGGCCGATGTGCCGATTTGGCCCGACGGTATGGATCACCCATTTGGCAGGCAGCTTGTATCCTGCGGTTGCTATAGCTTGCCCGACTGGCAGACCTGAGGGTAGCGAGGTTTCCCGCAGGTGGCGGCACTGCGCTAAAAGTTCCGGACCAGCTGCCCGATGAATAGCACCATCGACTCCGCCGCCGCCCAGGAGGGTGGAATTTGCAGCGTTAACAATCGCGTCTACGCTCAGCGTCGTAATATCGGCGAGGACCACCTCAAAATGAATAGTCACCGTTTCAGTGTAATTCGCTTTGGTGTCATGCGCCGCAGCTATTCCGGACGGCGGTTAGTGCTGGCTTGCACGATAGCTGATCGGCAACGCCAGCAATTCTGGCTATGGATCACCGCCGAAATTGAGAATCTAGCACTGTGGCAAGGAAGCGGAAAGCATGCATACTGCAGTGTTTTATAGGGGAGGGGGGACTCGGCACGAGTCCCCTATAATATACCTTCCTAAAACTTTTCCTTAATTAAACGGGTCGAACACTGGACGATTAGGATCTGGTGGTGGCGTCAAGCTCTTCACAAAATCCAACAACCCATCTACATCGCTACTTAAACCGTCGCTACTATCGGGAGTCCCAGTATTCCCGCCGGTATCATACCCGCTACCTAACCCTGCAACGTTACCGTTACCGCTGGTTGCGTAGCCTGTACCCCCGCCTTGTGGGTTGGTGGTAGCGCCCCCAGAGTGTGAGTACCCGCTGTATGGGCTGTAGGTGCTGTATGCTTGTGCCCGTTGAGCTTGAGCCTCAGCTACCCTTTGAGCCTCCTCAGCCGCCCTCTGTTGTGCCACCTCTTTATCATGCGCATCTTTCTTACCCTGCGCCCCAGCTACCGCCTGATTAACGCTTGTAATGAGACCTTTAACCCCATCCAGATTGTTAAGCTCATCAGCAGACTTGTTCAATCCATCCAAAGTAGCTTGGTCCACAAACCCGTTATAAGCCTCTCCCAGCATTGCAATCTGGTCGTGCAAAGCCTTCTTCTTACCGTCAATGGCTTTAGCTTTTGCCGTCGCTAAATCTTTCTTAGCACTCTCAAGTGCAGTATTAACATCTGTGGCACTCTTACCAATCTTGTCGAAAGTGTCTTTACTACACGTACCAATCTCAAGAGCGTTCAACCCGTCAAGGGTTTTCTGAATATTCTCGTTACCGTACTCTGCGTACTCGGTTAAGAACGTGGCATACTCCTCAGAGAGTTTCTTTGCCTCATCCTTACCAGCGGTGATCCCTTTAACATGACCCTCGCACCCCTCCAGTGCCTCCGCATACACCCTCTCATTATTGCTATGCACATGCCATGCGACCCCGCCAGTGATACCCCCTGCGAGGAGGAGGGTTGCGAGACCAGCCCCTACGTAGGTTTTCTTTTTGTTTGTAATGCTGCTCTTTGGCATGTTCCAGCCTTCTCGTCTTGAAATAATATTTTCATTAGGTTGCATGATTGGTTGGTTGCAGTACGCAGAAATATCCCGTTCATTTGCTACCGTGCCCGTTAACAGGGTAGCGCGCTCCCCCCCCTCGCAAGTTGGGCTATAGCTGGCATCAGGTGGTCCTGCACCAGATAATTCCAGCTAGTCATTTTCCCTAGACCGATCTTTTGACAGGTGGTTATTATCTTGCATGCTGTGTAGCGTGATGGTTCTGATACCCGCATGGCATCCGACCTGTGGTAGACGGTGATGCGGTGTAATGCTTACCGCCGAAATTGAGAATCTAGCCCTGTGGCAAGGAAACGGAAGGCATGCATACTGCAGTGTTTTATAGGGGAGGAGGCAGTATATCTTCTACCTGCCCGTACCAGCTTGACAATCTGCTATGCCTGGCACAAGCCCGACAACTCGAACGAGCCTTCAAACTTTAGCAATCCTAGATCCTGGCTCGTGTCACGTCTGGTTATAAAACTCTCCACCGAAGTTATGAGCAGTCTCTTCAAAGGTGGGCAAACGCCTGATACGGATTTACTAAGTTAGAAAACTGCCGAACCTGATACCTGCTCGGCGCGGGTAAACCCAACTGGCGACTACTAGGTAACAACTTTCCCCTAGCTCCACCAAAATCCGAAGAGCCTGGAAGAATCGACCGCTGAACGCGCATGCCTTAACCCGAAGCCTTGGCGTTGTAACGGCAGATACAGCGCTGGCATGCGCAATATGCTAACTACGTCAGGCCTATACATGGTGGTTAGATGCTGAGATGGATCGCGCACTGATCGGCAAGCTGCAACCCTGACGTACTCGGGGTACACATAGGGTACACGACGCGGGGATAAACTCCGCCATGCCTACTGAGAATCTTTCACATAGAGATACAGTAAATCGCCGCTTTCCTTATTTCCTAGAAAGCGGCGATTAGTGGTCGGGGTGGCGGGATTTGAACCCACGGCCTCTTCGTCCCGAACGAAGCGCGCTACCAAGCTGCGCCACACCCCGGTATGCCTACGGCAACCCAGTAATAATAACCAATTGTGTGCCCATTTGGAAAATTGAAAAAGGCTTGCTTGCTCACATACGGCGTTACGCAGGTTATTTACTGGACGATGAGATCAAGGATAATGGCTTCAGGTGGGCAGAAAGTCCGTACTGGCGCGTATGTCGTCGTCCCGATTCCGGCGCTAACCTGAACCCACATATCATCGTTCGCCTGGGCGGCTCCATCCTTTGCGATCAATTCCGTCAGACCATGACGGGTATGGCGCAATTGCCCGTCGCGTAGCGGGGATTCTGCGCTGGTAGTGGCTGGCCAGTGGAATAATCCGGCAGCAAGTTGCGGGTCAATATCGCAGTTAGAGACTAAATGTTTGCCGGGCAGGCATACCTGCCCACCGTGGGTATGCCCAGCAAAGACGAGGTCGCAGTTATCGCGTGCCATTTCATCGAGAATCCGCAGATAGGGGGCGTGGGTCAGCCCGATACGCAGTTGCGGGTGAAGGGAAAGCACCGAGGTTTCCGAGGCGCAATGCAGATCCGGCACTGGTTTATCGCCATGCGGGATTGGAAATACGTCGCGGCGGATATGCGGATCGTCAACGCCAACAAAATGACATTCCCATCCGGCTACTGGCAACATCGCCCGAGTGTTCGTCAGGTTAACCCAGCCGAAGTCTTCGTAGATCTGCACAAGATCCTGCCAAGGCAGGGGGCGGGCTTTTGGTTTAGGCGGTGGAGTAGATTCCGATTTTTGTACCATTTTCCGCGACGATGGGCCAAGGAGATACTGGAACGGATTTTTTAGTTTGGGAGCATAGTAGTCATTCGATCCGCAGACGAAGACCCCAGGAATATCTGCCAGTGGAGCCAGGGCTGCCCGGAGCGGGGAAAGCGCAGAGGAATGGGCAAACATATCGCCAGTTATGACGATCAAATCTGGCTCATAGGCAGCCAGAGAAGCGATGAACTCAAAACGGTTACGATGGCGAGCTAAAGCGTGTGCGTCGGAGATATGCAGGATCCGTAGTTGGGCGCTCGGTGCGTGCTGATTCTGCGGTGGCAAGGTGAGCTGTGAAGCCTTTGAGTCGCGATTAGCTTCGCGCTTTTGCGTGTTGTCTGACGCAACGCAAAGAGCAGTCGGCGTTACGTTGTACACCCGCTCAGTGGGCATATACAGCGTGCGGTGGCGAACGGTATATGCGTGAGCGTGGGTCAATCCGTATATGGCAGCGCCGATTCCGGTTGCGGCTGTTGCTGCCAGTGTGCCGCGTAAGTTTTTCGATAAGGACATTTAGCTGTACTCCTGTCCGTCCCATGTAGTACTGCACTATTGCTGTGCGTTGGCTATATATGGGATTTTCGGTTTCTTCTCCGTTTCTCATGAACGCAAATCCCCGGAAATCCCGCACGTACCTGGTATGCCAGGTGAGGGCAATAGGTAATAGCTGTCAGCTATCTAGAGGCTGGAGCAGGTGGCTAGCCTCGCCCGATACCTGCTTAATACCTTGCGCTAACTGCTCCCCCCCAACTACTTGCTGGAGTTTCTGCTTGCCGGCTAGATCTCCAATCTATCTGGCAGAGCCCCGCTACGTGGCATGATTCGGTGCCGATTGGTATGCGGTTAGCCTCGCGTTTCTCACATCTCGCTTCTCGTTGGCCTTAGTTTCGCGTCAGCCTCTGCCGTTGGATACCCAAATGTCAATACGTATGCCTGGTTCTGCTTTTTCACCGGCGGCGGGGGATTGGGCTACCACGGTTCCGGCTGGCTGGTTCGAGTCTTTCGCGCGGGTGGTGTATCCAAATCCGGCGGCAAGCGCGGTGTTTTGGGCATCTTCTTGGCTCATGCCAATCAGATTTGGCGCGCTGGCGTTCGAGTCGTTATTTTCCTTGTCTTTGTTCTTGTCTTTATCTTTATCCTGATCTTGATTCTTGTTCGCGTCTGCTGGTGGGCGATTTGCTCCGCGCAATGGATCTTTCGCTGGCTTATTGAACTGTTGGATAGGCGTATTTGCTAAAGCATTATCCATGTATTGCTTGAAGCTTCGGGCGGGATACAGACCGCCGTACACTTCGGAGTGGAAGGTCCCGTTGATGACGCTATCAAACATGGAGATTGAGCCTTCATAGTGACCTTGCCATACGGCGGTGGCCAGTTGTGGGGTGTAGCCCACGAACCATGCGTGATAATCAAGATCGGCAGTACCCGTCTTACCGGCGGCTGGGCGCCCTCCGGCGAGGATCGCGTTTTCGCCGGTTGCTCCTCGAGTGAGAACCTGTTGGAGGACGGCAGTGGTCTGCCGAGCTAGCTCGGCATCCACCGCTTGGCGGCACTGGGGTTCAACGGCGGCAAGGATAGTGCCATTGTTGTCAGTGATCTGGGTGAATGATGTCGGTTCGCAATACTTTCCTTCTGCTGCCAGGGATGCCATGGCATTTGCCATAGATAGTGGCGTAACCGGATTTGTACCTAAGATTGAACCGGGATTGGGCAATAGCGGCAAGGGTTTGCCGTATTCGGCGTGTAGCCCGGCATTGAGAATTTCGGCGGTTTGGGAGCTGCCTTCTTGGGCAAGCGTTCCGCGGCGCACCCCGAGCGCGCTGGCGCGATCAACGATGTCACATAGATCGTATTGGTTTGCCATTACCGCGAAGGCAGTGTTCACAGATTTTCGAGTGCTTTCCAGGACGGTCATTCGCCCGCCGCCAGCGCCTTCCAAGTTACTTGGGTTGAAGACGTCGGCAACACTAGGAGCGCACCGAATTTTCCAGGTATTAGCTGGGAAGGTTCGTATATCTGTGTTGATAACTTCATTGACGTTACGCCCTTGATGTAGCCATTCCATCAAGGTAAAGATCTTGAACGTCGATCCTGATTGGAAGCCGAAACCGCCGCCCATATCTTGACCGGCGTTGAGATTCAGCTTCGTATTGTTTGGACTTTGCTCGGTGGGGTTGCCATACGTCGAATTTTGGACCATGGCGACGATGTGCCCAGTGTTCGGTTCAACGGACGATAGGGCCATATCGACACTAGAGGGATCGTTGACGGGGGTGGAGGCAACGATGGCGTCATAAGCGGCTTGCTGTTTGTGTAAATCCAGGGTGGTTTTGATGACAAGACCACCGCGGTAGAGCTTTTGGATGCGCTGAGCGCTGCTCTCTCCCAGGGATTTAGATTTCAGCACATCTTGGACGACGTAATCGCAGAAGTATGCGGAAATTCCTGCCGTCGCACAGCCATTGGGAACTTCCGTTACGTGCAGCATGGCTTCAATCGGAACAGCGGAGGCGGCTTCAAATTGTTCGCGCGTGATCTTATCGAGCTTGTACATCTGCCCTAAGACGGTATCGCGGCGGATCTTAGCATTCACTGGATCAGTAATGGGGTTCCATTTGCCGGGTGACTGGGTGATACCAGCAAGCATGGCGGCCTGTTCGAGGGAGACGTCTTTTGCGGAGACTCCGAAGAAATAGCGCGAAGCTGCCTCTACGCCCCATTGGGATGGACCAAATTGTGCGATGTTGAGATATGCGGTGAGGATTTCGTCTTTAGTGAGCTTGTTTTCAACGGCGATTGCGTAGCGGGCTTCGTTGATCTTTCGAGCGATAGAATCCTCGGTGGCTTTTGCGATGAGGTTTTCATCGCCCAGGATACGCCCTTGTTCGATGAGTGCGTTCTTGACGTATTGCTGGGTGATAGTGGAACCACCTGCGAGGGCGCCGCCGGTGAAGTTGTTGACAGCCGCGCGGAAAATGCCTTGCGCATCTACGCCGTTATGCTGGTAGAAGCGTTCGTCCTCGATGGAGACGACGGCGTCTTTGAGGAGCGGTGAGATGGCGTCAGATTTGACGATGATTCGGTTTTCGGCATAGAACGTGGCGATCTTTGTGCCGTCGGCGGCAAGAATGACGGATTGCTCGGACGGGCGAGTGAAGTCGATTCCGGTGGGTAAATCATCGAACATTCGCGTGACGGCATTGGCCGCAGTTCCAGACATTGCTGTGAATGGAATAGCTGAGGCGGCAAGGAGAGTACCACCGACTCCGCACAGCAAAGAGAAGCTGAGAAGGGCAACGATGAGCTGCCGAATAGTAAGACGCCGACCAGTTTTCTGCATAGCGTAAGCCTATCCGGTTTGGCTTTCACCTGACATACCTTCCTTCAGACTGTGGCATGGTCGGCGCGAATGGTGGGGTGAGGCAGCGGGCGAGAGGGAAGGTGTATGCGCACTGGGTAGTAGTTGTTTTCCTGAGATGTGCGGGTATTGTGCGGGTGGTAAATGGCGGTATGCCAGAGAAAATGGTGACTAGGTGTGAGCGTGAGATAAAGGTAATTTTTCTTTCGGCACATGTGCATGTAACATAAAACACGTGACCGTCATCACGCCACTTTGGAAGCAAGGGCGCTTCCTACGGAGGAGAGAGACATGACACAGGTTTATCAAGATCAAACTTGGGCGGCCCAGGCGCTGTGTGCAGACATTGATCCTGACGCACTGTTCGTCCGCGGTTCGGCACAGGTCGATGCCCGCCAGATGTGCTTCTCGTGCCCGGTTCGGATTCAGTGCCTTGCTGACGCATTAGATTCCGGAATGACCTTTGGAGTATGGGGCGGAATGACGGAACGCGAACGCCGAGCATTGGTGCGACGTTTCCCTGAAGTGCGCGATTGGTGGCTTTACCTCAATGAGTCCGACGATATTGTTGCCGTGGAACTGCGGGCAGGTCGGATTCCGCGGCTCTCACGTCGGCCTGCCGGGCGCTAACCGTAAGAAGTATATGCCCGCGCTGCGTGGCAAACAGGCGTTCGGCAAGTGTGCCCGTGAGGGAACGAACAGATAGTAACTGAGTAGATCGCGCGGGCAGTAGCCATCGCGGAGATCACCTTGCTGGCGGCAGCGTCACTGCCTAGGCTTGAGCTATGACTACATGGGAATACGCCACAGTGCCATTACTAATTCACAATACGAAAGCCATTCTAGATACGTGGGGTCAGGACGGGTGGGAACTCGTCACGGTTATCCCTGGGCCGGATGGAACGAATCCGGTTGCTTACCTGAAACGAGAAAAGCAGTGAGCGGATTAGTGGGAAACGAGGAAAATGTGAGCATATCGCAGCGGTTAGCCCAGCGCGGATTGGAATTGCCTGAGGTTGCTGCGCCTGTGGCAGCGTATATTCCGGCAAAACAGGATGGCCATCTGGTGCGAACTTCCGGGCAGCTTCCGTTCGTTGCCGGAAAATTACCGATGACGGGGAAAGTGGGCAGTGAGGTTGACGCAGAACAGGCCAAAGAGTTAGCTGCTCAGTGTGCCCTGAATGCTATTGCGGCGGCAGCGGCAGTATGCGGAGGCGTAGAACGGCTAGTGGGGGTTTCCCATGTGACGGGATTCGTGGCTTCTGCGCCAGAATTCACCGGTCAGCCAGGGGTTATCAACGGGGCCTCGGAACTGTTGGCAGATCTTTTTGGAGCGGCTGGATCACATACGCGATCAGCGGTAGGTGTGGCAGTGCTGCCGCTCGATTCTCCAGTAGAGGTGGAAGTGACCTTTCTGGTCGCGCAGTGAGCAATGAGTCGCGGTCAATGCTGCGAGTTATTGGCGATACGTTGAAGAAAAGCCGGAAAGGGCCCGCGGTAGGGCGGCGCTGGTAGGGCGTGGCGCTCTGCCTGTCTCTCAATAGCGCCACTCAACGGAATGTCGCATGCGGATTTGCCTTGCTGGATCAGGCGAAATAAGCCTCCAGGGCGATATAACTGGAGCAAATGCCCTAGCGTAAATGAGGGTAAATCATGATGGCGGGGTGGGGAGAGTTCATACTCCCCACCCCGCCATTGCTATGTTCTTGCGGCATTTACGGCAAAAGCGCCGCAAACCTATCGCACGCCCCGCGCGCCACCACGGGAGGAAGCCCCCTGCTTTTCCGGTGGGATGTTAGGGGGCTGCGGGCGCGCAACCATCGCGGCGCTTTGGCATTACCAGGAGAACTAGACTGCCAGGAAGAACCGGCGGTTACGCTATGTGTGCACACCTATTCGCGCGTCACTGCTATGTGGCGTCCTCAGCCGAGCCGTGCGTGCTCAGTGGGCGCGCCGCTGGAGGCGCCCTACCTGCATGAGCAGGACCGCGCGACCCTCTAGGCGAATCCAGCCACGAGCAGTGAAATCAGCCAGCGACTTATTCACCGTCTCGCGGGAAGCACCAACCAAATGCGCCAGCTCTTCCTGAGTCAAATCATGAGCCACATAGATACCTTCAGGCGTGCGCTCACCAAAGCGCTCCGCCAAATCCAACAGCGCCTTAGCCACTCGACCAGGAACGTCGGAAAATACCAAATCCGCCATCTGGTCATTGGTGTTGCGCAAGCGGGTAGCCAGCTCGCGCAACATCGACTTCGCCATCTGTGGATGGGCGTCAATGTATTCCATCATTTCCTGGTGGGATAGGTACAGGAACGAGGACGGAGCGATAGCCGTCACCGTTGAAGAACGAGCGCCGAGATCAAACAGCGACAACTCGCCGATAATCTCACCCGGCCCGAGGATGGCGATGAGGTTTTCCCGCCCATCATCGGCAGCGTGCGAGAGCTTAACCTTGCCCTCTGTGATGACGTAGAGACGATCGCCAGCGTCACCCTCGTGGAAAAGTGATTCACCACGCTTGAGGCTTGTCTCGGTCATAAGGGCGAGCAGAGCATCACGCTCGTCGTCGTTCAGCTCCTTAAAAAGCTCTACATTGGCAAGGATGTTGGATTCCATCCGAATACCTTTCTCGTGATCGGGCACGAACCATCAGCACAGCAGAACCGACATACAGTACTCTCTGGCTTGTGTTCGAGGTCATACAGAATCTATCTTGCCATGTAGGAGGCTGGTATGCACGACATATTGATAGGTTTGTTGTGCGCAAAGTCGGCAATATTGAGACAAGGAAAGAGATACCGATGACGAATACGAGTTCACGAAGATCAGCGTCATTGGCCAAGAACACCCCACAGCGGGCGAATTCTCGGCGCTCTGCCGCCGCTACTCGCCGCAAAAAGCGTCAGCCTCGCAATGTAGAGCCAATCTGTGACCAGCTTGCAAAACTGTATCCGGATGCCCGATGCTCACTCACCCATCGCAACGCTTTCGAACTACTCGTTGCAACCGTATTATCTGCACAGACGACCGACGAACGAGTCAATTCTGTGACCGGAGAACTATTTGAACGCTACCCCGACGCGCAAACCCTAGCCGGCGCAACTATTGGGGATTTGCAGCGGATTTTGCGCCCCCTGGGATTCTTCCGAGCAAAAGCTGATTCGCTCAGCCGACTCTCGCGCAGCCTCGTCCACGATTTTGGCGGCGATGTTCCTCAAACATTGGAAGAGCTGGTGACCTTAGCTGGAGTAGGGCGCAAGACGGCCAACGTCGTTCTCGGTAACGCCTTTAATACCCCTGGAATCACCGTCGATACCCACGTCGGGCGACTTTCGCGCAGATGGGGATGGACGAAAGAAACCAATGCGGAAAAAGCCGAGCGTGACCTGATGGATATTCTCCCGAAAGACCAGTGGACGGTCTTATGCCACCGCATTATTGCGCACGGGCGGGCCATCTGCCATGCGCGAGGACCGCAATGCGGGATCTGCCCTATTGCCTCGCTGTGCCCGTCAGCCAAACTCGAATCAGCATAGCGAAAACACGACAGCGCGGATTAAGAAAAGACGAAAGGACGAGCGCGCTCAATATTGTAAACGCCGACGCATAATCCACGGCTTATTACTGGCTCGTCACGATGGATTACAGCCGGGTTGTTGCCGTTAACCTGGGCGACCAGGAGCGGTCACGTACTAAAACCCCAGCTAATCTCAATGCGGACTGCGGATTCAACATATCAAAACCCATAGCGAAATCACGACGCCACCGCAGAGCACAACCAGCGGGAAAAGAGAGAATGCCACGTCGAGCGCCACGCGCACCCCTCACAGGGCAAACCACAGGGAATACAGATCAATCGCTGAACGCCGCCGACGAGGATACGCCCAGCCGCTAGCGCAAGCACCGATGATCCTAATCCGTGATGATCCATGCGCGCCCTACTGCGGCGACTGCAGGTTACAACCCCGCGAGGAAATTCAACAAGATTCGGTTAAACACCTCAGGTTGCTCCTCAGGAACGAAATGCCCAGCGTCACTGACCCGCACCTTCCGATACGGCCCGCCAGCGAATTCCCAATCCTTATTCCACGCACGATCCGGCAAAAACGGATCAAGTTCCCCGCGAACTGCCAACACAGGAATATACACAGTATTGGCAGCCTCGCGCAGATAACGTCGGCCAGTTGGATTGCGCTGTGCCCGCCACGTCCACCGCAACTGATCGACAGCGATTTGCGCCGCCCCTGGCAACTGCAAAGCCTGACTGTAGATCTCCCACTGGCTTGCCGCCCCGTCGTTCCCAGGAGCAGACCAGCGGGTCAATAGCTGACGGACGGACTGCGGATCGCGCAGATTTTTACGACCCATCGGCGGAACAAGCGTGCCTAATACCTGCTGCCACGTTTTGAACGTAACGTGCGTGCCAATGCGATGTAACGTGCGCGGATGAGGAGAAGAAACAGTGACTAACCCGGAAAATAAATCCTGTTTCATGGAAACAGCCGACCACGAAAAAGCTCCCCCACGCCCCAAACCAACCAGCACGGCCTTACGCGCGCCCAAGGCTTGAACGATAGCGATGAGATCTTGAGTGAGCGTCAAACCATCTTCCGAGTTCGGCGTTTTATCGGAGCCGCCGATTCCGCGTTGGTCAATAGCCGCAACCTCATATCCGGCCTGCGCCAGAGCAGAAATCTGATGACGCCACGCCCACCAATACTGCGGAAAACCGTGAACAAGCAAGACTAACGGCCGGTCATCGCGATGTTCACCGGCGTAGGCGGCGTGGAATTGTGCGCCATTAGCTTGAATTTTGCGGTGCGTCCACGGGCCACAGAGCGTAATGCACGAAGTGTCGGCGGGCATGTGCAAGAACCTACCTGTCTGACGAAAACGAGGGAGTTTTACCGAAAACGTGCGCCGTCATGCGCGATGCGCAGCACACGGGCTGACGAAATAGCTAGAGATGGGATTGTGGGAAGAAAGGAAAGACCCGACCGGAAAACTCCGTGTCGGGCCGATCCACTACTTTGCGTCTGTCTCGTGGGCGAGAAGCAGATCGCGACGAGTAACGATGATGGCTCGCCGTTCTCCACGTCGGCGCGCCAAATGCGAAACTAGACCAGTGAACAGCAACAGGAAGCCAAAGACGGCGATACGACCTGAACCAAGATCATTGGTCAGATGATAGACGACATTGCCAGTGAAATCGTTATATGACCCAATGGCGTGGTCAATCTTAGCGATCACCTCATGAGCGAACTTCGGCATGATGAGGGCAAGCGAACCAGCCACCGCAAGGATCAGACCAAAGAACTGTGCGCCCAGTGAGGAACGGCGAGCTGTGAGCCACAAGATTGCAGCAACAGCGACGCCTCCGAGAAGCTCAACAAATGGCCACAACTGGAAAACCTGCTGATCCCAGCCATTGTTAGGAACTGTGTAAAGGCGCGCCCCCGCGTCGGCAATCAAATACCAAGCAATCGGGATGAGGATGAGCGTCAGGAAGAAACCGCCGATATGCGCCCACGTGCGCGGCTTTGGTTCCTCGGGAATATCAGTTGATACCTCACCAGGATCTTTGGACCAGCGCTCGCGGCGGGCCTCATCTTCGCTGTTTCCGGCGACGGGTGCAACGGCAGTATCGGTTGTCGTTGCAGGTGTGAGAGTCTCATCACCCGCTGGGGTGGCAGGGGTAATAAGTGATCCGCCCATGACGGAGGTGCGAGTAGGAGCGCTGGAGCGAATCTCCTCAGCTTCTTCCTCGCGTTGGCTGACGTAGCTGCCTAGCGTGGGATTATCTGAGGTCCGTTCCATGCGGCGTGAAGACAGCCCTGGGCGGGTTGTTGCGGCTGTTGTTGCTGCGGCGGCAACGGATTCGCTCGGAGATGCTGCTTCAGGCGCAGCGGAACGTTCGCTGCTATCGCCGGTAGCGGCTGGGCTTTCAGCGGAACGGGCAGATTCTGAGCTGGAATCGTCATCGCTGGTCGCAAAGGGATTGGTGGCGACAGTGCGATCTGAGGAGCTGCCGGCTGATTCTTCTGCGCGCTCGGCGGAAGGGGCGCTATCAGGCGTGCTTACGCGGGATGTGCCCGTGTGGAAATCTGAGTCGGTATCCGAGCGGAAATGATCTGATGAGGCTGAATCGCTGGGATATTCGTGGGAATATGCCGTCGCGCTCTCGCCATCTGCAGGGGATGGAGCTGCGTCGGTGGAATCGCCGGGCTGGTATGAAGAGCTGCCATTCGATGGGGAATCCGCATAACCAGATTCTGTGGATGCGAAGGACCGGTATGAGGACTCCGATGATTCACCGAACTGCGGATCGTCTGCAATATCGAGATCCTCGTTGGAAAATTCGCGAGTAGGGTGCGAGGCGTCTGACGCCGGATCAGAGTATGTGGACTGATCATAGGCTGGCTCGCTGGGCGTGGCAGACGCCGTATTGTGTACGCGGTATCCTTCAGGATCGTCGTCATCTTCGGGTGCTGTGGAAAACGCGCGATCCCAGGCGGCGTGTTCGGCTGCCGCAATATCGACTTCAGCAGGGCTGGCTTCAAATGAGCCGGCTGTTTCAGCGGGGGCGTCCGTAGGGGACGCTTCGGACGCGGTATCGCGTGCTTCTTCGTCGGAGAGCGGATCGAGGATGTTCTCCTCGTCCTCAAATGGACGACGGGACGCCGAGTTATACGGATCAGTTGGCATAGACACAGTTACTCCTATCAAATGCTGTTTTCAGCGTAACTGTTATGCGGGTGCTAATCGACAATGATTGCGGCGTGCCTTTGTGGATAAGAGGAGTTTTTCCACACATCTTGCCGATCTTGCTCAGAAATTATGGGAAGCAGTCAGGCTAAAGGCATGGTTGATATGGATATCTTTTCGGTGCTCTACACTGGAGCAGACCGAGCAATTGCCGCAGAATTACAGCGGTTGGCAGATCTCGTCGGGGTGGATTTCACCTGCGAACCGCGCACATCTATCCGAATCTCTCACGCACAGGAAGACGATTCAGCCTCCCCTATCGTCTCTCGGCAGTCAATGGCCGTCCTGTACTTTAATGACGCGCCGACCCCAGGGCAGGTAGAGGCGCAATTTCATGAAATGTTTGCCCCGTACTTTCCCCGTGGAAAAGTACGGCTACACCCACGAGAGGACTCCTCAGAGATTCTCGAACTCATGGCAGCCGTTGGGGCAACAGTACGTGGGCGAGTCGTTGGCGTGCTTGGTGCTCACGGTGGCGCGGGAACATCAACAATTGCTGCCTGGCTCGCACGCATATTCGCACGCGAAGAATCCGCTGGACTCATTGATCTCAACCCAAGCTCCGTCGGAATAGATCAACTCCTCGCAATTGAGACAGCGCCCGGAAAAAGATGGGCAGATCTCCTCGGCAGCGGAGCAGTGCTCGCCGGTCGGCTCAACGACGTCTTACCAATATGGCACGCAGTGCGCGTCGTTTCTGCTGATGAGCGCGGGGCAGTACCCAATATGGAAGCAGGGGCACGAGTAATTGCGGCACTATCACAAGTGCAACCGTGGACGATTCTCGACCTACCCACCTACGCTGGCGTGCCCGGAACAGCAGAACACAGCCTCGTGGAATGGTGCGATATTCTCGTCCTGCTCACCAAAACAGACGCGGTTAGCCTGGCTCACGCCGCCTGCCGGATCACCCACATATCCCAACAGGTGCTCGTCGTTGCCAATGGTATTTCTGGTTCGTTTCACAGCGCGCATATCGCGCACAGCGTGGGAGTAGAACAGGTCCTATCGGTCCGGCATATCCGAGGAATGGCCGCAGATATTGACCACGGGGTTAGCCCAGGTGATCGGAGTCGGGCCGCAATGGCAAAAGACATCCGGAAGATTTGCCAGCATATTCGCGATCAAATCTCGGCTTAAGCGGTAACGCCATGAAACTAGCAGGTGAGCAATTGGCGGCTATGCGCCAACGAATCGCTGCCGGAGAATCAGTGCGCGCGGCCGTCGCCCAACTCTCTGGTGCTGTATTCACGGCAGATCTGGCGGCAGTTGATACCCAAATTCGCCACGAACTGATCGGGGCAGGGCCTGTGATAGCCCCACTTTTGGAAGATCCCGCAGTGACGGATGTCGTCATCAATGGGCTACACGTATGGGTAGACCGAGGTGAGGGGATGGTGGCTATTCCTCAGGCACAATTTGATGACGAAGAAGAGGTGCGGGCCTTGGCGGTGCGGCTAGCGGCTGGATGTGGGCAACGGCTGGATGATGCCAGCCCAATCGTGGATGGCACATTAGCTTCCGGGGTGCGGCTTCACGCTGTAATTCCGCCACTATCTGCGGAGGGAACGCTCATTTCGCTGCGTACCCATCGGGCTCGGGTGATTGGGCTGCACGAATTAGTTGCTAGCGGTTCCGTACATGAAGAACTTGCCGATCTAGTGCGCCAGCTAGTAGTGCAACGGGCAAACGTCATCATTTCCGGAGCTACCGGATCAGGTAAAACGACCTTCTTGAACTCGGTTTTATCGTTAATAGATCGTCGCCAGCGGATCATCATTATTGAGGAAGCCGCGGAATTACGCCCCGAACACCCGCATGTTTTGCATTTACAGGTGCGTAAAGCCAATGTGCAAGGCGCTGGGGAAATCACCATGAGTGACCTGGTGCGAGCGGCCATGCGCATGCGCCCCGACCGCATTGTTTTAGGGGAATGTCGCGGGGCAGAGGTGCGCGATGTGTTAGGCGCATTGAACACTGGGCACGAGGGTGGCTGGGCGACGCTCCATGCCAATTCCACGGCGGATATCCCTGCTCGATTAGTGGCTTTAGGGGCGCTCGCTGGGATGAGTGAGGAAACGACGGCGGCGCAGGCGGTAGCGGGCTTAGATTGCGCTATCCATATCAGGCGGGCGGGGCGGCGCAGATACCTCCACGAAATTGCAACCTTTCGTCGGGAAAATGGACGCCTAGTAACAGACGTGGCAGTGCGAATAACGGATAGCGGGCAGGTAATGCACGGCAATATGGCCGTTCTCGAACAACGATTGGTGAGATAGCCATGTGGATAGTTGTGTGTGCTGTGATTTTTGTGGGGTATCTCAGTGTTCCGCGGCGATATGTGCGGCATCGGCGGCGCAGTCGGCGCGTTCGACAGCCAGTGGTGCGCCAAGATCTGGATATGGGGGCGATCGTTACGGAGGTGGCGACGCGGTTACGCTCTGGGGCAAGTGCTGAACAGGCCTGGGCTGGAGCTTTAGATCATGCGGGCTTGCGTGCGCAGATACCGATGCCTGGGCAGCGGTTGGCTAATCCTGTGCAGCGGTGGCGCGGACGAGGAGGACGAGGAGGTCGCGCGCTGCGTGGCGGGAATAGTGCTAGCAGTAATGCGTCGGAATATGGGAGGAATCGCTCTGGAGTGAAGAATCGAGCGAAGTTAGCGGCTCCGCAGGCTACGGCTGGGGCGGGTGGTGCAGAGTCGATCTTGGATGAAAATGGCGTGCCGCTAGTGCTGTATGACCTCATGCGTCGGTCTTGGGGATTGCCGTGGAAGCATCGCGTTTCTCAGACGGTTCGCCATTCGCTTCCGGCGGTATTTGCGGTGTGCCATATGAGTACGCGCACGGGTGCGCCAATGGCGGAGGTATTGGATTCATGTGCGGCTGGGATTACGGAGTCAGGGGAGGCCCAGGCGGCTCGGGAGGTGGCGTTAGCTGGGCCGCGATCCTCGGCACGTATGTTGGCTTTTCTTCCAGTTTTGGGGTTGTTCTTGGGGTGGTTGTTAGGGGCTGATCCGGTGGGTTTTCTCTGTGGAACTGCGATTGGGCGGATTGCTTTGCTGGCAGGGGTGGCTTTTGAGAGTGCCGGAATTATGTGGACAACGCGGTTGGTGGCGCGCGCACGTTCTCAAGCGGATAGGTAATCGTCGGTGACAAGAGGCAAGAGCGGGTCAGCGGTGGATAGCGTGCGAATCAGGGAAGTATTTACGGGCGTGGTCTGTGGTGTGCGGTGCAGAGAACGGATTGGTGATGTTACAGCTTAGGGCGTCGGTCGGTTTAGCTTACGGCAAGTCAGGTGGATCGTTCGGTCAACGGCTGGGGTAACGAAGCGGGTTTCTCGCTATTTTGCGCAGATATTTTACATATTTTGCATGGGATTTCATTGCGCACGATGTGTATAGGGATTGTGTGCGGGGATTGTGTATGGGGCTTTCACGTCATGATTACCCCTTGAGCTTAGAGAGGGAAAAGACGGGTGTGCTGTTTTGGGTGGTAACGGGCAGTGCGGGTAGATGTGGGGAGATGGAAACAGGATGCATATTGTTTTGGGATTAGCTGTGGCGGCGTTGGGGCTAGTGTGGGTGGTGCCTGGTCCGGGTCGAGTTCCGCGGAGTGTGGAGTTACGTAGCACGGATAGTGCGGTGTTGTTGGATTTAGCGGCGGCAGCGCTCAGCGCGGGGTTGTCTATTCCGGGAACTCTTCATGCGTTGGGGATAGCTACGGGTGGTGCACAGTTGACGACGACGGCGAATCTTTTGCTGATGGGTGCCGGATGGGAAGAGGCGTGGGCGGATAGTCGGGCCTGTGATATGCCGATCCGAGAGGCTTTATATGCGGCGTGGACGGATGGGGCTGCGCCGGTTCCGTTATGTGTTAGAGCTGCGCAATCGGTGCGTTTGGCGCGGCAGCGTCGTGCGCGGGAGGCGGCAGCGCGGTTAAGTGCGCAGCTTGTTCTTCCGTTGGGTTTGTGTTTTTTGCCGGCGTTTATCTTTTTAGGGATTGTTCCGGTCGTGGCTGGCGCTGCGCGTTTCGTCTTGTGAGGAGTGCGCGTCTTACGAGGAGCGCGCGTCGGTTATTAGGGCGTCAGTCGATTATGGGATGCCGGTGCGTTATTAGAACGACGGGCGGATGGCGGAAATACGAAGGTGGATGGGTGGTGGCATGGTTCGTTGCGATAGCTGGATATGCGTTCTAGACGAGCTGTGAAAGCTGCTCAGATCTGTCTTATTGGGAGAAGGCCAAGGCGGATAGTGCTGGGGAATAAGGCCGATGGTGTCGGGAAAAGGAAAAGAGTGGATTAAGGAAAGCGGGGGTCAAGGAGGGGAGGAGGGCGTTGCACGTAGCACGTACCCTAGAAAGGTTTTCCACATAGATAGCTGCGTAGGTGTTTTCCACCAGAACATTGCGGTGCTGACGGGCGCGGTAGCTCAACGCGCACAA
Source organism: Trueperella sp. LYQ143 (assembly GCF_046599595.1). Classification (NCBI taxonomy): domain Bacteria; kingdom Bacillati; phylum Actinomycetota; class Actinomycetes; order Actinomycetales; family Actinomycetaceae; genus Trueperella; species Trueperella sp. LYQ143. The sequence continues at coordinate 37,823 of NZ_JBKIWR010000008.1, forward strand.
TCAAAACGTCACATCCGGTGGCAGGCCTTACGGGATGGATGCTGGGTTTCCCAAAGAACCATTGGGATAGTCAAGCCTCGGCCGTAGGGCAGATTTCCTACAAAAGAAAAGAGAAAAACATGTTTCACAAAATGATGACTGCAGCGGTGACCCCTCGCGTTGAATCCGGCATGGTGGCCGCAGAGTATGCGGTGGGTACGGTTGCTTCCACAGGTTTGGCCGGGATTCTCGTCTGGCTAGCAAAGCAAGATTGGTTCCGAGAGGGCATTTCCTCTATTTTCAAAATGATCTTTAAGTGGGTCTAATCCCAGATAATATCGGTCAGATATGGGCAGTCAGGGCGAGCGAGAGATAGTCGCGGCTCGCCCTGGGGTTCCCAGTCATGGCGCGTTTCTTATTGGTTTCCGACGCTGAGTGGTTGCTGTATCTACATTCGGCGTATCGGAAGTAATGCGCTCGCAATGCTGGCAAGGAGCGTCAAGTGATAGGCGTCGTTGTGCGGAGCAATAAAGCTAAGAGCCAATCCGTTTAAGACCACTTTGAGGGCGTCAGTGGAAAAACGCGTCACGTATTGATTCAAAATATGTCGGATATGCCGAAGAAAGGAGGCAGGTGTGAGACGTTCAAACAGTTTTTGTACACATGCTGGCGGTGCTGTTATTCGTGCTGAGCCAGGAATGGTAACCAGTGAATTTGCGATGGTTACTCCAATCGCCTTGATGGGGACCTTCCTACTGGTGAGCAGTATTGTCCAGTCTTTTCACGTATTAAATGCAGCTAATGATGCGAGAGATATTGCTCGTCAATTGGCTGTCAATGGCACCTCGTCAATTCAGTCGGAAGTAGAGGCTCGTGGTGGGCGAGTGGATGTTTCGATGGAGGGATCGTCTCTGACTGTGCGAGTCACTGAGCCAGTTCGAGGGCTTTTCCATTCGCTGGGAGTAGAGGTTAGCGAAGAAGCTCATATCGCGATGGAGCCTGGTCATGGTCGCAATCCGTAGTAGGCGAAAATGGTGGCGCGTGGGTAGCTTGCGCAAGAGTCGAACTGCGAGGCCCGGCAATGAATCTGGTTCTATGACGGTACTCGGGGCGTTTTCCATGATGCTATGTGCCATACTGGCTGTTTTCCTTATGCAAGGGGGATATACCGCACTGGAAGCCCATCGGGCGCAGAATTCAGCAGATCTGGCGGCGATTTCTGCAGCGACGGTACTGCGCGATACAGGTTCGGAGCAGCAGGCCTGCCGTCAGGCGAATGAGGTCGCATATCCGTTAACTGCCAAGTGTCGATTTCGCGGCGAGATAGCTATTGTTGATGTTCGAGGTGCGGCACGGTTTACCTGGCTACGATCCGAACATCAAGCACAGGCAACGGCTGGGCCAGCTCGTCTCATGCCGAACTCCGAGTAAATATCGTGGTTTCTGAGACGATTGGGCGCTGTCATAGCTAGATGGTGCCTGCACATGGTTACAATGTCCACGAACAGCTAAGCCGAAAGAGGGTAAGAGCAGATGTCGAAGCTAGTGATCGTGGAGTCGCCTGCGAAAGCGCGAACGATCGGGAAGTATTTAGGCTCCCCGTACGTTGTGGAGGCGAGTGTAGGTCACGTGCGAGATCTTCCGCGCCCGAGTGATCTGCCAGCACAGATGAAAAAAGGGCCGTATAAGAAGTTCGCAGTGGACGTCGAGAATGGCTTTGAACCCTACTATGTGGTTAGCGCAGATAAAAAGAAAAAGGTCGCAGAGCTCAAGAAGATTTTGAAGCAGGCTGACGAACTGTACCTCGCCACCGATGAGGACCGCGAAGGTGAAGCAATTGCGTGGCATCTTCGCGAAGTCCTTAAACCAAAAGTTCCGGTTAAGCGCATGGTCTTTCATGAGATTACTCAGGAAGCTATCTCGCGCGCCCTGGATAATACGCGAGACATCAACATCCCCTTAGTGGATGCGCAAGAAACCCGCCGAATTCTTGATCGACTCTACGGTTATGAAGTTTCGCCGTTGCTGTGGCGCAAGATTGCGCCAAATCTCTCGGCTGGTCGAGTGCAATCGGTGACGACCCGTTTGATCGTTGAACGTGAGCGGGAGCGTATCGCTTTCCGTCCGGCCTCCTATTGGGATGTCACTGTCACTCACGATGCAGCCGGAGAGTCATTTGTTTCTAAGCTCGTTGCATTAGATGGGCGGCGAATCGCCACTGGCAAGGATTTTGATGATGACGGGCAGCTTAGCGCCAAGGCACGGGGAAATAATCTGCTAGCTTTGACGCAGGCAGATGCGCAAGCAGTGGCATTATCTTTGGCTGATAGTCAGGCTGGAGTGGCCTCAGTGGAAACGAAGCCCTATCGTCGGCGCCCACCGGCACCGTTCACAACTTCCACCTTGCAACAGGAAGCCTCTCGTAAGTTGCGCGTAACAGCTCGGGAGACGATGCGAGCAGCACAGTCGCTGTATGAAAACGGCTACATCACCTATATGCGTACTGATTCGGTGAATCTATCGAGTCAGGCCATCGGTGCCGCGCGTAAGCAGGCGGCAGCTATGTATGGTGCGCGGAGCGTGCCAGAAAAACCGCGTATCTACACGGCAAAATCGAAAGGCGCTCAGGAAGCGCACGAGGCGATTCGCCCAGCCGGTGAGTCTTTCCGCACGCCACAGGAATTAGCGTCGGTGCTCTTTGGCTTGGAGTTAAAGATCTATGAGCTGATCTGGCGTCGAACGCTGGCCAGTCAAATGATTGACGCGACGGGCGTGACGGCTTCGGTGCGGTTGCACGCGTCAATTGACGCGGCTGGAGCGCGGCAGGCGGAATTGGCGGCATCGGGGACGGTAATCACCGAACAGGGATTCTTAGCGGCATACCAAGAAGGTCGCGATAAGAAACGATATGAGGACGAGGCAGAAGGGCAGTTGCCGGAGCTATCCGTCGGGCAGCATGTGAGTAACGCTGAAGCAACGGCAGAAGGTCATCAGACGACGCCACCACCGCGATACACAGAAGCGTCTTTGGTGCGAACCTTAGAAGAGCGAGGAATCGGGCGGCCGTCAACCTATGCGTCAACGATCTCAACGATCATTGATCGCGGATATGTAACGAAGCGGTCGCAGGCTCTAGTGCCGACTTTCCTGGCGTTTGCTGTGGTGGGATTGATGGAAAATAATCTGCCGCAGTTAGTCGATTATGACTTCACCGCTGAGATGGAAACAGAGCTGGATAATATCGCTGCTGGTGAGCAGGATCGGGTGGCATATCTCAAGGAGTTTTATAACGGGGATACGAACAGTACGGGTTTGCATGCCCAAGTGGATGGTCTTGCGGAAGAAATTGACGCACGTGCGGCTAATACCTTAAAGCTTTCTGACGAGGTTGCGATTCGTATTGGGCGCTATGGCCCGTATGTGGAGCGCAGCAATTCTGCCGGGGAAGCGGTTGGGCGAGCAACGATTCCTGATGATGTCGCTCCCGATGAGCTGACCTTAGAGCGGGCGCTCGATTTACTAGAAAATTCTGGTTCAGAAGAACGCGAGTTGGGTCGTGATCCGCAGACGGGTTATCCGATTATCGTTAAGAATGGTCGCTTTGGTCCGTATGTTACAGAGGTTTTGCCTGATGATGCTGTGGCATATACCGCGACGGGGAAGGTTTCCAAGGTGAAGCCGAAGCCGCGCACTGCGTCCCTGTTTTCGACGATGAGCCCACAGACCATCCGTTTGGAACAAGCCTTAGAACTCCTGACTTTGCCGCGTGAAATCGGCGAATTCAATGGTGAGATTATTCGGGCGCAAAACGGTCGTTATGGTCCGTATATTACGTGTGGCAGCGAATCGCGGTCCTTGGAATCGGAAGAGCAAATCTTTACAATCACCGTGGAAGAGGCCCAACAGCTCCTCTCTGAGCCGAAGAAGCGTCGGGCGGCGGCAAGCCGTACCAGTCTTAAAGAGTTCGGAGCAGATCCAGTTTCCGGGGGCAATATCGTTATGAAGACGGGGCGTTTTGGTCCGTATGTTACTGACGGTACTGTCAACGCCTCGATTCCGCGGGCTGAGGCGGCAAACTTGGATACTATTACGCCGGAGCGCGCTCAAGAGCTACTGGCTTTGCGTCGGATTAAAATTGCGGAATCCGGTGGGGCAACTAAGTCCTCGCGCACATCGGCAGCAAAGAAGGGCGCCGCAGCAAAGAAAGGCTCAACGGCCAAGAAAGCTAGCGGATCACAGCGAGCCTCGGCGAAGAAAACAACGAGTCGCACAGCTAAGACGTCTCGGAGCGCGCGCACAACAAAGAAGGATGCATAATGGCGGGCTGCTTCATCTCTTTTGAAGGTGGGGATGGCACCGGAAAATCCACCCAGGCGGCGATTGTGGCCAAAAAGCTCGAAGAACGCGGGTATCGCGTGTGCGTGACGAGAGAGCCTGGCGGAACGGAATTGGGCAAGCAGATCCGTCACTTGCTGCTGCATGGATCGGATATGGGGCCGCGGGCTGAGGCACTGCTGTATGCGGCTGATCGCGCGCACCATGTTGATACGGTGGTGCGCCCTGCTCTGGAACGCGGGGAAGTGGTGCTCACGGATCGCTACCTCGATTCTTCTGTTGCCTATCAGGGGGTTGCCCGTCAGCTTGGTAAGGATGAGGTTCGCAATCTTTCGATGTGGGCGACGAATGATCTGCTCCCGGATGTAACGATCTTGCTGGATTTATCGCCGGAGGCTAGTGCCCGACGGACGAATGAGCGAACGGGAGGAAAGCTGGATCGGCTAGAGTCGGCAGGGGATAGTTTCCATGCGGCGGTCAGAAAGCAGTTTTTGCAGATGGCACAGGAGTATTCCGATCGCTTTGCGGTAGTGAATGCCGATCAGACGGTTGATGAAGTAGCTGCAGATGTTTGGGCGGTTGTTGAGGGAGCGCTCGAAAGAAGAGCAATAACGGTGGATGCACAGTAGCCATGAATGTATTTTCCGACGTGGTGGGGCAAGAAGAGGCGGTCCGCGAATTACAGCGAGCTGCTCAGGCCGCGCATGAAGTGCGTAGCGCATTCGCTGACTCTAGTCAGTCGGAGATGGCATCGGCTGCGATGAGCCACGCCTGGCTCATCACCGGCCCGCCCGGGTCGGGCCGCTCGCTCGCCGCCCGCGCCTTCGCGGCAGCCTTGGAGTGTACCGGCGAGGAACTCGGCTGTGGGCAGTGCTCGTCGTGTCGTGCGGTGATGGCCGGTAATCATCCGGATGTAACAGTGGTGAGCACGGATCTGGTGACGATTAGCGCGGATGAAGTGCGTGGTTATGTTGCCAGCTCCTATCAAGCGCCAGGCAGTGGGCATTGGCGGGTATTCATTATCGAAGATGCGGATCGTATGTTGACTCGCACAACGAATGTCTTGCTGAAAGCCATTGAAGAACCTGGCCCACGGACGGTGTGGATGCTGTGTACGGCGGCGGTTGCAGATGTTTTGCCAACGATCCGGTCGCGCTGCCGGAACGTCAATCTGGTAACGCCGTCGGAGCAGGCAATTGTTGATTTGCTGGTGCGGCGGCATGGGGCAAGTGAGCAAGAAGCTCGGGTTGCGGTTGCGGCGGCGCAGCACCATATAGGGTTAGCGCAGGCGCTTATCACTGATAAGACGGCGGTGGAGTTGCGCTCGCGAACCCTAGATTTTTTGGTGCAGGTGCGAGGTGTTGGCGATGCGGCGTTGGCGGCCCAGGTTTTAGTTGATCCGCAGCTTATGGGTGGAGCCTCGAAAGCGGCGGATGAGGAGTCGATTGCTCAGGAGGAAGCGGAGCGGTTGGCGGCTCTTGGGTTAGAAGTGGGGGCGAAAGTTCCGGTAGCTTTGCGTGCTCAGATGAAGAGTGCTGGTGTTGATGCGAAACGACGGGCAACTCGGCGCTTGCAGGATACGATTGATCGGGAACTAACGTATATGATCTCGTTTTTTCGCGATGTGCTCGTGTGCCAAATGGGGGCAGAGGTTGCACTGGTTAATTCGGATTATGAGAAATATATCCGTCAGTGTGCTGAGCAAAACAGTGTAATATCGATTTTGCGCCGCATTGATGCGCTAGCGGAGGCTCGTACGAGATTGACGTCGAATGTAGCCCCGCAGCTACTAATGGAATCGGCGTTAATGCAGGCTCGTATTGCGCAATAATAGGCGCAATGATATAGGCGTGTCTTTGGTGTGCTAGTGCCGATGACGTTCCTGGCCAGGTTTTCATATTGATTGTTCTTAATAGGTAGTTTTAGTAGCTGGATTTCAATGGCTAATCTGCGAGTTTGCCCTAAAACAATCCTCAAGGAAGATTCCCAATAGCTACTTATGTAATGAATATTTTGCCGATTTTAATGGGCGCGTTACAGAATTTAATAGCTGCTTGCCGAGGTAATAGGTGCTTTACTGAGCTGAAATCTGAACAAAATGGAAAGCTATCAAGCTGCCCTTGTGTAGAAACTTTTCCACAGTTTTATTCGTGTGGGTATTTCCTGGAGATCTGTGTACAACAGATGCTGAATATGACGAAATGGCTTAGATTTATGGGGTGAAGTCATACAAGAAGATTGCTACCGTTATTGCCGTATCGGCAATGGGCTTGGCTGCGTGTTCAGCAGATGTCAACGTTGATAACGTTGGTTATCCGTCGGGGAAAGTCAGTTCTTCATCAACAAGTGAGTCAACAAATAGCTTGGTTCCGCAGGCAATCGAAGCTCCTATGCCGGCTATCCCTTCCGGTTTAGAGAAGTTTTATACCCAGAAATTGACGTGGACGGACTGCGATTCGCAAAAATGTGCTGATCTGACGGTCCCAATGGATTATCAGCATCCTGACGGGAAGACGATTACATTGCGGATGCACATGGTTCCGGCGCGGGGTACGGCGATTGGGAATCTGTTGACGAATCCGGGTGGTCCGGGGGCAAGCGGTCAAGAAATCGCAAAGATGGCCGATCAGTATTTCGATTCTGAGATTTTAGATTCCTTCAACCTCATAGGTTTTGATCCACGTGGTGTTGGAGATTCCACGCCGGTGGATTGTTTGCCTGATAAAGAGCTGATTTCTGTTATTGAAGCGTCTTATCCAGATACGCCAGAGGGAACGGCACAAAATGAGGCTGACGCGAAGAAAGTAGTCGATGGATGCGTTGCCCGAACAGGTGATGTGCTGAAATTCCTTGGGACGGAAGAGGCGGCACGGGATATGGATGTTATGCGCCATGTCCTCGGCGATCCACAGTTGTACTATGTTGGATTTTCTTACGGAACGTCTCTCGGGGGAATGTATGCTCAGTTGTTCCCGAAGAATGTGGGGCGTCTAATTCTTGACGGAGCAGTGGATGACTCCCTATCCTCATTTGACCAGTATCTGACGCAGACCAAAGGTTTTGAGCGGGCCTTCAACGCGTATTTAGAGTCGTGTTTGTCGAATAAGTGCCCCTTAGGTAATAGCGTGGATGAAGCTCGCGCAAAGTTTAGCCAACTAGCGGAGCAAGCGAAAAAGACGCCATTCCCAGGTGAGGATAACCGGACGGTTAACGATACGGTGCTGCTGTATGGCGTGATCCTTCCTCTGTATGACAATATGGCGTGGCCGGCATTGACTTCAGCGTTCGATGAGCTTGTTAATGACGGAAAAGCGGGGCTATTCCAACGATTCTTCGATATGTATATTTCGCGTGAGGGCGATACATTGACGAGTAATATGATGGAAGCAAATTGGGCTATTAGCTGTGCGGATACCGTGGTAACAGGAAATCCGGAAGAGTGGAAGCGACTATCGCAGCAGGCGGCTCAGGAAGCTCCTATTTTTGGCAAGCTCATGCAGTACAGCGAATATATGTGCTCTATTTGGCCTGGTGGTGGGCGTAAGACTCCATTAGGCCCGTACGTTGCTAAAGGTTCGGCACCGATCGTAGTTGTTGGCACGACGGGTGATCCGGCAACGCCGTATGAGTGGGCGCAGAAGTTTGCAAAGGATCTTGATAATGGTGTGCTGGTGACGTGGAAAGGCGATGGCCACACGGCTTATGGTCGGGCGGGGGACTGTATCAGCAAACCGCTTGATGAATATTTGCTGACTGGAAAGGCTCCGCAAGACGGCTTGACCTGCGAAGGAAAAAACTAAGAAGAAGCGGGATCAAAAGTAGAAGGACGAGGGGCGCCGCCGGTAGCACGGGTAGTGTATGGGGTGCGAGTAGCGTACGCGGGCTACGCGGGTAGCGCCCCCACGTCACTCAGATCACGTCTGCCTATTTGAAATTCTATGGGGATGTTCGGTAGATTGATCTAGCTGCTTGCAGCGTGCCACCTTAGCTCAGTCGGCAGAGCGATTCACTCGTAATGAATAGGTCGAGAGTTCGATTCTCTCAGGTGGCTCCAGTTATGCGTAGACACCCATTTTGATACAACGCCCGGCGAGGTCGGGTAGCGAATCAGGATGGGTGTTTTTGCTCGTCAGCGCATAGGGGTTTATTTTTCGGCTTGTTCGGCTAGTTGGGGAAAGAACACTGACTGAGTGCGAGTGTTGCCCTCTCTAAATGAGTGAACGACGTTGATTTCACCCCAATACTCAGCCAGTGCTTTCACGAAATCCTGCCGGTCAAGCCCGCGCAAGCAGTTATCTGTACCAAGACTATCGAATAACCGCTCAGCTTCGCGGGTTAATCCTGGACCAGGCGGATAATACCTGTGCCCGCCCTTGATCGTGCCAACGTGACGTTCTTGACCGGCCCACGGGTAAACATCTTGGAAAATATGACGGTGGATGGCTTTGAAATGCTCATAGGAGAAATCCTCAACAAGCGGCTTATCGAGCCATTCAATAGCGCGCACCATCGTAAAAGACGTCTCAACATTTTGCAATACTTCGCCATCGCGAATATTAGCCACATTAATGAGGCAACCGCACCCTGTGATGGGATCTATAGTTTCAGGGTAGAAATACGACTCCCAAGTGGGATACTCATTCCCTTCACTAAGCAACATATTTATCTAGTACAATCGCGCGGTATTCCTCCATCGTCATCTCATGGCGGGCAACCTTCAGAAGAAAAGGACGCAGATCTTCAGGCACGTATCCGGTTGCTAAGCGCACGCATCCCATCGCTTCGTCAACGATTTCTTCATCAGTTTTTCGAGTGTTAATATCTGTGCTACTCATCGCTCTCCCTCCTTTTCCAGTAGTTCAGCTATACTCAGCTCACTGCCTATTCACTAGAGTAAATCCTTGGATAATCAACGTTTTCAGGTTGTTCTAGTCTGATTTCGTATCCTGGGATTCTCCGATGTTTAGCTCCTGTTTCTCGCCGTCAAGAGAGGTGAATATGCCATGAGAACCCCATCATTTTCCTCAACGAGGCTATCACTTCATGTATGGACTGTTTGAATCTCAATAGTCTGGCTAGTGATGACTCTGAAATAGATTCCACAACGCCAATGTTTGTGGCGTATGACCTCACCTACTTCTGGCATCGAGTGTAAAGTTGTGTTTGCTGGATATTTCTGGAGTGACTGTGGCTATAACTTTCGGGTTATGCTCTTGTGGTGCTGGCAGGGATTGTTGGCTTTACCTACCCTGGAGGCGGTTTTGGCTATAGGGTGTATAGCTACCGAGCTACGACAATTTCGTGGAAGAGCGAGTAAGTGAACGCTGGTAGTAAGTATATGAGAAGGTATGCTCTCTACATGACGATAAGGAAAATTGCCCTTATCGTCGCTACTATCTTGTTTTCTCTTTGGGGAATTTTCATTGCGCTCAACTTTGATTTAATCCCAGGAGTTTACGTCGGTCCTCCAAAAATTGATGAGGAATATCTTGTATATAGTGTCACTTCTGGGGTCAATACGGTTGATGTCTACCAGTACGACGATGAGGTTTGTGTAGATACGTACTCGACTTCAGAAGCCGATATTCCAGATCAGATCTGTTCACCTATGTCGAGAAAACTTAACCCTAGCGATGTTACGCTTCGCTGGTTCACTCTCAATGGTGATGAGGAAGAAGTTGAGGCAGGACATCCGAATACAACATCGGTGCATATCCTTATCAAAGACGGAGAAAAAGTAATTCTTGACCATAAAGAATCATTTGTCGAAAGGTTTGTTGAAGCTCTTAATGAGGCGATGAATAGGTAATCTTCGCCCAAGTAACGCATTGCAGGCAGTTATGCCTCGGTTGATTCTGAAGATTCACCGGAGATTTTAGGGTGAGCAGATCTTAGGCGTTGAATATGAAGGTTTTGTTTATGGTAGATAACTGCCAGGAGGCAGAGAGCGATATATAGTCCGATATTGAGCGAAATATGACCACAAAACATTTTCCGCATTGTCGCATCGGCGTCCTCGGTTATAAGCCGCGTGGCGTAGGCGGTCAGGATCCCTATGAAAATAACACCTCCACATCTCAACAAGGAGCGAGAACTAACGTTCATCAGTGGTAGTACGCATCCAAGGAAAGCGCTTAGCGGCATTGAAGCGACTATTAAAACCGAGCCAACTAGCTGAAACTTAGGAAAAGTAGATAGCAAAAGATAGTAGGAAATATGACAGGTGAAAAACACAAACGCGATTCCTACCAGCCACCTGCTTTTAATCTCATGTTTAGATGAATCCTTGCCAGTATGCATCGCACTACTTTCTGGATACTGCCACCGTGCACTCAACCAATTCAATGGTAGAGCATTATTCACTAACTATTTATAACAAGAAATGAGTATGTGGATAATAATGACATTAATGATACGGACGTCAAGTTTATGCAGGGGAGGGGTGAACTCGACGCGCTCAGAGTGACCCTTGCTAAGGGTGTTCGGGTTTTCCGTCGGAGAAGGAGAACTTCGCCGACTAGTTTTTGATGGAATGTGTGCGGGGCAGGAGGAGTCCTGTTGTTTGTATTGCAGTTGATGTGTTACCGACGCGGGATTGGGCGAAGATCAAGGTTGCCTCGATGCAGGATGACGGGTATTCATGTGGGTTTGCTCGTCCGTTAGGCGGGTAATACGGATTGGATGGCAGTCGAATGCGCGCCGGAGTGGCGGTAGCGTTTTGTGAGAGATTCCGACGCCATGTGGGTTTTCTTTCTGGAGTCAGTTTCAGCGCCTGATGATACTGATGTGCCATGCTGGAGTGCTGACGAGTTATCTCGGTACACCAAGTACTAAAAATATGAATGATTTGTTGATTTTTCAGTGTTATTAAAGGCTGTTATGGGTGGGATCAACAACTTTGGTGATTGCGTCTATGCGTGAAGTATAGGAATATAGCCGCTGCGGTATAGACGATCCAGGGGCTCATACAAAAGAGGAGGTTTTCTTGCCAGTCGCCAAAGCAAATTTCGTCCGCACTCGTATCGCGATAGATGGAGCTCTCCGCACACAACAGTAATGCTGCAACACCGCTGGCTATGATCTTTATCCACAGTGTGGTTCTACGCGGAAGCGGCCAGCGTCGTGGTGGGTCAACCGCTAACAGAACGAAGCCGGTCAAGAATGCTCCATACAGTGGGAACACCATCAACAACGTCCCCATTGCCGCAAGCCCAGCAGAGGGAATGGCGAAGATCCCGAAGAAGATTCCAACCCATGCCGCAAAGGTACGGACCGCGTCGGTGCCTTTCGTGGATTTAGTGGTTGCGGTTCCTTCGGCGGGTTGGCTTACCTGGGTGTGATTGGACTTTAGCTCAGCCGCGATAGCAAAAATGAGCCATGCCACGCCAAGGGATATGAGCGTTTCACCCCAATGTCGCGATCCGTAATGGTTACAAAAAGTCGCGTCAAAAGCGACGAGGGTGGCGGAGGCGAAGCCGGTTCCTGCTAGTCGGGAAGATAGGGATGCACGCCGAGGTAAACGCCATCGTGAGGGTGGGTCAATATAAAATAGCAGTAAAGCGACGATGGGCATCGCCCATAATGGGGTGTTTACTGGGGCTAGTCCGAGTGTGAAAAGCAGGTATCCCGGGATGACGGCCAAGCCGTAGAGGAGTCCGATCCAATAGACGTAAGAGCGGATGAACTCTTTGGCGTGCTCAATCATCACGACCCCCATCCTCGGTTTGCCCGTGCTCAAGCATACCGAGGCAGGAGCGTCGGCTTATAGCAGCTTTATAGTGGTGTATGGCGTGTATAGCGATTTTATGGTCGTTTATAGCAGGACGGGTATAAGCAAGGCGGCGGGGGGGGGGGCCCCCTCCCTGAAAACGTCCCGTCTTCTCCCTCTGTTTTTTCTTTTTCAGCCATGCCAGCTTACGGGAAGCTGGCATGGCTGCCGCTGAGCTTTTGATTTGCTGGCGTTGTGACCATCAGAGCCAGGGCTGTGCCAGTTGCCTCTGGTATCTCGCGATCTGCTCAAAGCCTACGACCTTGCGGCGTTGATATTAGCGATCAGGCAATACCGGCATGCTACCCGTCATCCCCAAGAATCCCGATCCGCTTTCCGAGACTCAGCCAACGCCAATGTTTGTGGCGTATGACCTCACCTACTTCTGGCATTGAGTGGAAAGTTGCGTTTACCGTATATTTCTGGAGTGAATGTGGCTATAACACTTGAGTTATGCGCCTGACGCCATCTGCTCTAACAGCAGGCCTGCGTCAGTCAATATCACTCCAGTTGAGCCCGCCCTCGCAGGCTATTTCCGGGCAGCCGTTCCAGGTTTTAGAGAAATATCCAACGATGTCCACTGCCACCGAATACGGATACTTTTCCGCTACTTTCCCATAGACCGCCCTAGCGGAAAGCGCGACGTGGTCGAAGAAGAAGTTGCATACGCTTTCGTAATTCCACAGCTCTTGGATGACCTGGCATACTGTCCGGTGGGATACCCATTCCGGGATGTCTTCGAGAATAAACCACAGTTCATCTTCGACGGTTTCTCGGTCAATTTCGCAACCCGCACCACAATCGCACCACTGCATACCCTCATTTGGCATTTCCCAAACATCTGGCTTTTCCGGCGCTTTCGCCGGTGCTGGAGCTTCAACTGGGGTTTCAGTCGATGGTGACGCGGGGATCTCAACTGGGGTGCTGCTATATGGCGGTTCGGAAGCTGTAAAAGCCCCAGTGCGCGGTGAGATAGAAGTTGCAATCACGTTTTTGGTAGGCGGTAGTGCGGCACATTTATCTAGAGTTTTGGCGCATGATGGCATAGGAGTTACGGCGGTGGTTTCAGTATGCGATATTGCAAGAGCGTCAGTGAGTGATTCCATCTCATATATCGGATTGTGGGTGCTGACGAGCGCTCCGGCAGCATGTGATGAAATATGAGTATTGACGTCCGTTTTGGTGCCGCTCGACGAGGCAAAACCCTGAGGCGTGCCAACTACAGTCGCCCTAAACACTGTTTCACCAGGGATGGTGTGGCGGTTAAAAGTGCCGAGAATATTGGTATCAGTCGTATTTACGGTTCGCATTGCGGAACTCCTTTCGCATTATTCAGCGAGTCTCTCTCGCTGCGGATCTTCCTTCAGGGGCACCGTGTGCGAAAACGCGGTTGCCAGATAAACAAGCTGAAGGGCTTGGCGTTTATCTTCTTGATCGTTACCTGACCAGTTTTCCCAAAGAGGTTTGAGTCGTACCGACCAGGCGATTGCTACTCTAGAGCAGAATTCCCTTTTCTGCAATATATTTTTTGGGTGTCCGTCATTACCCAAAGTATTTCTGACGGGAACAGCATATCCCGCCTGCCTCCAGCGCCTGCTGCTCACTGTGTAACATGATCTGTGCTATAAAGTGCCGTCACCGCCGTAAAACACTGCCATCGAAACGAAACCTCGCGCTGAAAGACGTTGTCACCCTGCGCCTGTAATGCAGGTAGCTCGCACCCTTCTGGCGATCCGGCGCATATCTATCTGCCGTAGCGCCAGGAAATCCGACGTAGATCTGGGATTCAGTGACTATCCAATGCGGGCTTGCCGTCGGTACGTGTTACCGGCATGTATCCTTTGGTCGTTAGTTTCCAGCAGGTGAGACTGTGACCAGCGCACAGATTGATACATTCTTAGCTATTGTGTGCATTGCTGTATGTCTGCTCGTTGGCTCATATTCAGCCACCGGCTCACCGTCAGCACGTATCTAAATTGGTTCGTCTGCTCTGGTCTGCAGGTTCGGCATGTAAAAGCGCATCCCGCCTAGCTAGCTCTGATTGGCGAACACCTGGCAAACCTCAGCAGGAAATACGTTTCCCCAAAGTATGGAAAGGTCAGGCGGTAGTCACTGCCTTTCCGATCTTCTTTCCCTCCTCTCGCACCTACCTGTGTACTTTCTCTTTTGCGCTAAGGACTCCTGGTTAGGCGCCGATCTGGAATCCAATGTGATGAGGTCTGTTATCCTGTAGCGGCTGTTCAAGATCGCAGACGTCAATAACGTCATCTGCTGTTGCGTCACTTGCCAGCCCGCTGTTGACCATGCGCAATGCATGTTTCTTCAAGGCGGCATGCAAAATGTTGCGCACGCTGCGAGCATTGGCGAAGCCGAGAGTGCCACACAGCGAACGGAACATCTCAGTTAATGCCGTAATTGCCGCTTCTGAGAGCGAATAATCCGCACGGGCAACCATCATTTTTGCAATATCCACCAGCTCCTCAGGCGAATAGTCCTCGAAAATGACGTGAGTATCTACCCGAGAAGCAAAACCGGGATTAGTTCGGATTAGTTCGTCGATTTCCTTGGTGTATCCAGCCAGAATGACAACAACCTCATCTCGGTATTGCTCCATGTGATCCAATAACGCCACAATTGCTGCTTGGGCGTCGGCGCTGGGCTGATTGATGGAGTATGCCTCGTCAATAAAAAGGATTCCTCCGCGCGCTTGATGAAAAGCCGCACTGACGGCGAGGGGATTGGCGATCTGATAACCACTTACCGGCACGAACAATCCAGTGGCAAGCACCCCGGCTTCGGCAAGCGCATGACCGACGAGCCTCGCAACCTCAGATTTTCCAGTGCCGGGGTTTCCTTTGAAAGCCATGTGAAGGGGGAGCGGGGCGGTACGTTTTCCGGCGTCACGTCGTTGGCGTGCATGTGAATGGTAGGTCAAGTATTCCGCTAGTTTTGCCTTCACATTGCTCAGACCGATCATGTCATCCAGGGATAATTCGCTTAATTCTTTTTGACGTTGGGCTGCGTCAATATCCATCGCTTGAGCTGCCTGACGAATATCCGCTTCGATGATAAGGCGTTGATCGGCGTCCTGATTCTCCGGTTGGGCAGTTATCGCAGTCCTGGTCGTGCTGGTTGTGTGTTGCGCAGGCATCGAAGTAGTAGCGGTATCTGTAGTATCTGCAGCACAAACAGCAGGAGTGCCCACAGCAGCAGTTTCCTCGTCGGAACTCATAATGGAGCGAGATAGCCGAAATTCCTGAGCAACCAGGGATTTCTCAAAAAGTGAGCGCACAAAACGGGCGTTTCCTTGGTCACTGGGTACGCCCATCCGTTCAAAGACTTCGCGAGCGAAGCTGCGTGCCTCAGGGGTTAAATTGTGCTCAATCTGGTTCACCATGAACTCAAAGATCGCGAGTTTTTCTTCTGAGGTGTAATCCGGAAAGTTAATCACATGAGCTATCCGAGAGCGGAAACCAGGATTGGTTGCCAGGAGCTGGTTGATTTCACGTCGATAGCCAGCAAGAATGACCACGGTATTTCTTCGGTTGAGTTCCATGTAGCTGATAAGTTCCGAGATGAACACCTCGCGCCCGGTCAGGGCGTATGCCTCGTCAATGAAAAGTACTCCGCCGCATGCGCGTTCTAAGTGATCGCTGGTGAGGGATTTTCCCGTCACGGTAACGACCCGAGCTTCACTAACCAGATGATGGGCTTTGAAAAGATCGGCGATACGAGTGGCGAACTCAGTTTTTCCAGTTCCTGGTGCACCGACGAAAGCCATGTGCATAGTGGGCAACGTGACGGGAATACCTGAGTTGATCTTGCGTTTGACGGCGATCTGCCGTCCGATTAATGACTGAATGACCCGCTTAGGTTCAGTCAGCCCGATAAGGGCGGCGAGGCGTTGTTGGGGGTCGGGTTGCGCGGTGTGCTGATCGAGTTTCTGATATTGCGGGAAGTCTCGTAAGAGGATCTCCTCGCGATACCACTGGCGATAGGTCTGCTCTACGCTTATATCGCCTGAACGGTGGGCGTGTTCAGAAAGGAGCTCTAAGGCGCGGTCGTTGAGTTCAACGCCGTCGGATGTGGCGCGCATGTGCAGATATTTGTGTGCTGCATCGTGATCGCCTAGCGATGGGGCAGCGAGTGGGCGAATGACTTGAACTATCCCTGGCAGATAATCCTGTACGAGTTGGAGGACTTCCTCGTCGGTGGTTGTTAGCACGATAATGAGTTGGAGTTTTCCTTCGTATGGTGCAATGACACGAAGCCACTGTTTGAAATTTTCTGCGGCAGAACCGCGATCGTTGACTTTTCCTAGGGCGTCAAAGCGACCGTATTTAAGCACGAGGGTATTGCCCAGCACTCCATTTAGCGCGGCGGCGGTGGGAATAAAGCGTGGGTGTTCGAAGGAGGGGCGCGGTACGTCGAAATCGAGTTCAAAGACGTGCCCTGATATTCGGTTCTGCGCTGCCAGGGCAGATAGGAGAAGCGTTAATGCGGGGATGTGCCCGGTATCCGTTGCTTGATGAAAAACATAGGAGACGGGGAAGCGCAAATTCTGAGATTCGGTGAGTTCGGTGCGCGCTACAGATTGTATGACGGCAAGTTCGTCCATGACGGGGGAGTGCCAGTTATTCGGCGGTAGTTCATCGATCAGTGTTGGTAAGGGTTTGGAATCGTCAATAATCCAGTCTGTTGCCCAGGTGGAATCGTGGAATATATCGGCAAAACGAGTCAGGCCCAGGCGTGCCATATTTGCTTTGCTTAGCTGACCGAAGAGGTATTCGCTTGGGCGGGTAAACTCGCCGGCATTAACGACATGTTGGGTAAAGCTGAGCTTTTCGGGTGTAGGTAAGCCCCACTTTTTCAGTGCTTCATGCGTAGCCTTAGTCAAATCCTGTTCGCTGGTGTGATCCCACGAGCTGAGGATATATACCGCAAGGGATTCCTGACTAAATCTGGAGGCGACGGGTATTGCAACAAAATGCGGATCACTGAGCTGAGTAATATCGCTGGGTATGTTACGGCTTATCGAAGCGAACGGATCTGCGTCAAACTTTGATGGATGTGACGGGAAAACGAAATGTACTTTGAAGAACTGCACGATATTCCTTATGTATGCATTAGAGGGGACGAAAGACGGGTGGAAACGGGTGTGATTGACCAGTAGTCATTGATAGCAGCTAGGCCAATTGATGCCAGTTGCCAGCGCTAATTAGCTAGTTGCTAGCGTCAATTAGTAGGCGTGTGCGGGTCCCTGGGGAACCGACGGGTGTGCTGCGGCAAGCTGATCGTGAGGAAGAGGTCAGGTGTAATGCTCCTTTGATTTCAGGTGGTATCGCTGAGGGTACGGAGGCTGCGTGAGGCGCGCAAGGCTTCCGGCGAAAGGTAAACTTTGCCCTATGTACGGCGTGCTTACGCAGGGCAAATCCTGAGGAAATGGAAGGTGCTTTACCGTAAAACGCGCCTGTGCGAAGCGAAATATGCCTGGCAGCAAGAGCTGCTGTGTAAAGCTGGCATGTCTGCTATCTGCTCCCCGATGAATCAATGCGTGCTGAGAGCCGATCAACAGGCGTTACCTCCAGATCTGACGATGAAGTTGGCTTTGGCAGGTAACGCCTGATGGTAACTGCTAGCCGCGTGCTATAGGCAGCGCATTTTTAGCACGCGGCTTTTCGTATCGCGTTCCGTATTTCCTCATCAATGTTACGGAAAAATTCCTCTGGGCTGAGGCGCGGATCAACACGGTTGATGAGGTCATCTAGAGCGAACTCGGTTACTTGCGTATTGGTTTTGCGGAATTCTGCGGCGGCGGTGTTCGCAAAGCGTGCGCGGCTTTGGCCTTCAAAGGAGAGCGGATGGGTGACGTATGCTGCGGTGCCGATGCCGAGTTGGTGTGCCAGGTGGGCTGTTTCTATGGCAAGGCTTGTTCCGGTCGGACCGCCACCACCAAAAACGATGATGAATTGGGTTGCGGTGTTCGCGGCTGCTATAAGGTGTCCGCGTTCGGATTCAGTAAGGGTGGTGGGCTCGGTGGGAGCCGCAGATTCGTTTGGTTTACGGTCGAGATAGATGACGGTAAAGCCGTCTTTTTCGAGTGGCTGTGCAATGTTCTTACCGGCACTTCCGGTTGCAATAATGAGTTTCATGGAATGTTTCCTTCTCCTCACGGTCTTATTGACCTAGCTCAGTCAGCCCGCAGGAGGTTGCCGATCGGCAACGCTTACCCCGCGAACCGAACGACGGTAAGCGTTTCAGGATAGCAGAGGGGAAAATCCTGCGCAAGCGTCCTGTTGGTGTGCTCTCTGTAGTGTTAGAAGCCGTGAATGTGCCTACATCATCCTCGGTGTTTAATCAGGGCTAAAGACGCGGGTGCGGTTATGTACGTTCTTTTCTTTATTTATTGCCTCCCCTTTGTGCTCTCAAGGTCTAGCCATCTGGTTTTCCTAACCTGCTAGCGGCTTCCTACTGTTTGGCGTGCGCTAACCGACCAGCCCTCACGGCCTATCTACTCCAAAGCGTCATCAATGCCGAGCTGTGTCCGTCAGTTCATGGTGCGTGGCTAAACGGGGTAACAGCCCGATGTTTTGTATGAATAATGTTCCTATGTAATCGGCTATTTCTCATGTTTGGTATAGGTGTTAGCAGCCATCCGCACGCTCGAACGAGATAACGCTGGGGAGGCGTCAGCGCTATTTCCCGAGAAAATCCTGAATGCGTTTTCTGCGCAATTGGATTCGTCTCGTCATCTCGCCAATGAGTTCGTACCAGTCTTCGCGACTTTGAGGACGCGGAGATTCTACGCTGTGACCAGGAAGTAACTTCGCTGCCAGTCTTCCGTCTTTTTCTGCCAGCCAATCATCCAAAAATAGATTGTTAGGATCCTTAGAAATCATCTCCCGCATAAGATCTGCCAGATGTATTCGCTGTTCCTTGGACGTTTCCCCGAGAAAGGCGCAGTTATTCTCGATGAAGTGATACGTTGATAAATCCCAATAATCGTCGGTTTTCCACGGTATGCTTCTTCTCGTATTGAAACCATTGGGCACAATCACCAAATTTGCCAGCGTATAGGCTTCCCGAATGAATTCAGCTAGCGGCTCGATGTACTCTGCCGTCGCAAAACCGTATTCTTCATCGTAAAAATGTTCGTTGATAAAATCCCATCGCCAATTACTATCACCAGGCCATAATCTCATGGCTCTCCGGTATGTGGTGGCGATGGAGCACATCCAGTCCCCTTGAACCACTATCTGCCCAGCGGCATTTCTTGGGGAATCCTTAGGGTCCTCTCTTTTGACGCACTTATATGTGGGGTTCTTAAGCCAAAGCTGATAATAAAAATCCCATGCGTATGCGCCACCGTCTGAATCCTGATGAGGGCATCCAAAAAATCCAGTAGTGCTATCTGGTCGGCAATCGCATGTGGTAGGCAGCGGGGCATAATATTCGAGCCATGCTTTCACATGCGCTGTTCCAGGTTTTTGCTCATCCAATTCCGGATTCGCGCTAATGAGGAAGGTGTGAAGATCAAATACTGTTTGCATGGTTTTCCTTAATCGAGGTTGTACGCGTGAGGCGGTATGTCGGCGTTGTGTAGGAGGATTTTGCGCAGCTATACGGTGATTTCGATGTGGTTGCCCTCGGCGTCGAGGATCACTGATTCGTAGTAGCCATCGCCGGTTGTTCGTGGAGCGCTTTCTAGCCGGTATCCGGCTGCCGTGAGTTGGCGAGTTTTCTCATCTACAGCTTCGCGGCTACCGACGCTAAAAGCGATGTGGTGGTATCCCAATCCCTGCCCGCTAGCCGAGCTATTGCGATTGTCATTGTGCATAATTTCAAGACGTGGTCCGTCGGAAAAAGTTATGAAGTACGACGAAAAGCCAGTGCGCTCGTTGACGTATCTGTTATTGGATGTGCCGTCGAAATATCGCACAAAGAATTCTCGTGCTCGCTCAAGATCTGCAACGTACACGGCGATGTGTTCAACCTTCATGCAACCACTTTAGACCAGGGGGGGGTGAGGGCAATAGAGGGCAATAGGAATAACAGAGAAAGGCAGGAAGAAAAACGAAAGAGCGCCGGAGAATGAAAACTTCACCAACCGTCGGGCAATCTCCGCGCATGGTTATCTTCGCTATCGCTTATGATGACTCTATGGGAATACCGGGAAGTGAGGAAGTGGCTCTGAGTCGGCCTCGCGCAATATATGCCTGGATGCGCTGCCACGGGTGGCTATTTCGGCCGTTGTTACTGCTTGCCGTACTTATCACCTTAGGGGTCGTGACCTTCTTCCTGTTCGATGCCCTGGAGCCAGGCTCGTATCCGGCTGAAATCAATTCCGCGATTATCGGATCTCTCGTCACTGTTTTTATCGCGTTCAGCGTCGCCATTGTTGCGCTCTGGTCGCAGTTCGCCCAGCGTCATGACGCGAGAAGGCTGGAGCGTGTTCGCCGTGATTCTCGGCAGCGTCGAGCCATTCAAGTGGGGCGTATGCGGATTCCAGATATTATCGCTATCCGTTCGGCACGTAAAGGCGTTGATCTGCGCGAGATTTGCCCGATTGAATGGCATTGGAATCCAGACCCTCGACCGTTATCAGATGATGCCCGACGTGAAGTTGAGGCTGTGCTGCCGTCGTTGCAAGAAAAAGCGGAGAAAAGAGGTGTCGTTCTGACGAATGGCCCGCGTGTTGATTTAGTTCGTGCGATTCCTTTTATGAAGACATCCACCCAAGAAGTAAAGGCGGGTGGGCGCAAAGATCTTGCGGGCTTACGGTTAGAGGTTTCCTCTGGAGAGTATTTCGATTTTGTTTCGACGGCGGCGCGCCTGGAAGCGAAGGCAGCGGCTGGCGAAGGTACCGTGCGCGAATTTCTCAACGTGCACATCGATTGTATTGAAGAGATCCATCGCTTGCCTTTCCTGGCTTCGATGGGGTCGGGAACTGTTGTGCTGACGAAAGATCAGCAGCTTGTTGTGGGGATACGAGGAAATACTTACATTGCCAGTGGTGCTCGTTCTGGGGATTACGCGGTTGATAGCCCGAGGAAGGTTCATTTCATTGCGGAGGGGATGCTTCCTGACGATATCAGCACAGCGGATGATCCAAGCGAGATTGCTTCGCGCAGAGGCTTAGAAGAGGAACTAAATATTGGGTTAACTCGGGGCTGTACGGGTCGGGTTGTTGAGCATGCGGCGACGGGATTTTTTCTCGACACATTGCGGATGCAGCCCTGTTTTTCGTATTTTGCACAGATTGATCAGACCTTTGACGAGCTGCACACCTGTCATGTGATGGCGCCAGATTCGTGGGAAGCCTCGAATTTGGTGGCGTTACCGTTTTCGCTGGAACGCCGCGATATGCGGCAGTTATTGCTCGGAAGCCATCCTGATTATGAGTTGGCGTCGAATCACGCTGCCGCAATGTTGTGGTTTGCGCTCATCTATCGTTTTGGTTTTACTGCTGTACGCGACTATCTGACGACGCCGTTCTTGTTAGAGAAGTGAGAAGTGCCCGAGCTGTAATGCTGTGTTCCCTGCGGGTATTTTGGCGGTTTGCGGTCGGCTGGTAGGCGGGTTGGTAGCGCGTATCTTGCCTGAGATCTGTTCCGATGGGAATTGCTCCATTTTGCGTGCTGTCGCCTAACGCTCTGTGCTGTTATCGGGATCTTTTCGGTTTATGCCGAACCCCATGCTGCGCTTTGTTGTCGGCAAGCCGAGATGCAATGTGCTCTTGCTGTTTGAGTAGCTGGTTTGTAGTAGATCTTCAGTTGATTCGGGTGCAGGATTGGAGGGGATTAAGGAAATGTCCTTTTGTTTTAAGACGGATCTGGGCGGGATATAATCAAATTGGCTGTATTCCTTAAAGCCGGCGAATAGCTCTTTGCGATGGGAGTTTACTGCATGTCTATCGTCATTACCGAAGAATTTGCTGCGGCTTTAGCACGCTTAAACGCGAGAAAAAGCGTGTTGATTACTGGTAAAGCGGGCACCGGAAAGTCAACGCTACTTCGGGAGTGGATAAATTCAGCCCATAATCGCAATATTCTCGTTACTGCTCCTACAGGTGTGGCAGCGCTAAATATTGACGGGTTCACAATCCATCGTTCTTTCGGGTTTCGCCCTGGGATGTATCCTGATGATCTTGCGGCCGGCGGAGCCTGGAAACCGACATCTCGTATTCGCAAACTACTAAAGACTATAGATGCTCTTGTTGTGGATGAAATTTCCATGGTTCGGGCGGATTTATTTGACATGATGGATCTTGCGTTGCGTGATATACGTGATTCGCAAGTGCCTTTCGGTGGTGTGCAGCTAGTGCTTGTCGGTGATCTGCTCCAGCTTCCACCAATCGTTGACTACAAGGAAGCTCGAGTTTTTGAATCGCGCTGGGAAACGCCGTTTTTCTTTTCATCGCATGTTTTCCGGGAACTTCACGTGCAAAATATCCATCTGACAACGGTATGGCGGCAAGTTGATAGTCAATTTCTGGAAATCCTCAATCAAGTTCGTGAGGGGAATGTTGGTGAATCTGCGCTTGAGGTGCTAAATCAGCGGGTGGATCCGAACTTCCAGGCCCCTGACGGGTGGGTTACGCTTGCCTCCCGCCGTAACAGAGTGGCTCTTATTAATGAGTCTCGTCTTGACGAACTTGACACTCGCCAATTTACGTCGCAGGCCCGTTATACCGGCAAATTTGATAGTGATTCCTTCCGTAGCGGTAAGTTCGGTAGCAATTCCTTTCCTGGCTCAGAAGAGCTGACCTATGCGGTTGGCGCTCGTGTTATGACGATTAGGAATGACGAAGATGGTCGCTTCGTTAATGGCAGTTTTGGCACTATTACTCGCGCTACTATGCATCGCATTACCGTCCGTCTCGATCACAGTGGTGAGGAAGTCGAACTTGGGAAACATACGTGGGAAATTAAAGAACCCACAGTCACTGGAGGCATGCTCAGCAGTGAAATTATCGGCACAGTTACGCAGTTTCCCGTCATTCTTGCCTGGGCGATTACTATCCACAAGGCGCAGGGTAAAACAATTCCGAAGCTATTTATTGACCTTTCTGGTGGAACGAGGACGGAAGGGCAGTTCTATGTGGCGTTATCGCGGGCGGTAGATCTGGAGAATGTTCGGTTCAGCGCTCCGGTTAAAACCGCTCATATCCGTGCGAATAATAGCTTGGTGCGCCAGATTCGTCGGGAGGTTGAGACGGGTGAATCAACTGATCGTCTAGTTCTGATGTCTTTTGATGGGGTAGATTTTGGGATCAGTAACCACCTGGCCCGTGTGCACGTTATCGTGCTGGAACGCGGAGAAACGGTTGCAGAGTTTGGGTCCTGGATCAATCCGATGGCAGATCTGGGTGATTTTGGCGAACGGAATAATATTCCGGTTGGCGGTTTAGCGCTTGCCCCTGCTCTGGGAGATTTCTGGCCGTTGCTGTTGCGCCAATCTGCCGGTGCGCTTGTTATTGCGGATGGTCTGCCGATGGTGGAGCGAGCGGTTCGTCATCAAGAAAAAGGCATGGATCTCGCACTTGGGCATGGATATGACGCATCTGAGCTGGATATTGACGTCTCTGGTGAGGATGTGATGCAACGGTGCCGAAGTATTAGAGATGCTCTGATCCGTAAACAGCAGTTTTCCGCGTATGGGCATCTTGTTCCTCCGGCGGCTCAGGATACTGAGGGTGCGGTATTTATTCCGTCTTGGGCTCCACCAAGCCCTATGGTGTTAGATCCTCAGCGGGCAACGGCATCGGATCGAGCCTGGGCGGCTTATTCTGGCGGTGAGACTGAGAACCAGGATCGAGATGAGCTTGTTGAAACTGCAGAATTGCTCTCGGCATGGGCGCTATCGAGAGGGTCATGGACGGCGGAAGAACTGGCGGACGTGCGCCAGCGTGCGGCCCGTGCCGGTGTGACTCATCTGGACCTGCCGAATGTTGAGAAGCCGGACGGTAAAGTTGGAGAGCTTTTAGCTCCTGGAACTCGCGTCGCGTTTACGGGGGTTAGGGATCTTATTGGTGGATTTGACGATGATCAACTCAAGCAGATCTGTTCGGAAAGAGGATTGACCTATGCGGCGGGAGTTTCCCGGACGCGCTGTGACGTTTTGGTGGCCTGTGATCGTGCGTCTATGTCGCGAAAAGCTCAGAATGCGCGAGAGTATGGGAAACCGATCGTCACGTGGGAGGTATTTGAGGAATGGTGCGCCTCGGCAGGGTCTGTGCCGTCTGAACCGATGACGGTGTTGCCGCAGGAGCAGATAGAAGAAGCGGAGGTAGTGCGCGAGCTGCCGGTGTGTGACGATTTGCGAAATTCTACGGTGGAGGTCAAGGCTAAGGCAGAAGTTGTGGAAAAGGCGGAAGAGCCAAAGATGACGGAGCCTGTGCGTTGGGAAACCCCGGAAGAGTTCCTTAAAGAAGGGATTCGAGTGGCTTTCCGTGGCTCAACCATTATTGGAAACAAGCTGTATCCACACGGTGAAGCCTTACAGAATGTTTGCGTCAGCCTTGGGATTGAGTATAAACAAGCTGTAACAAAGACCCGTTGTGATCTTCTGGTAACAGACTCTGCTGAGGGTAGTGACGGAAAGATGAAACTGGCACGTCGCTACGGTACTCCGCTGATGCGTCAGGCGGATTTTAGCCGCTGGGCAACTAAACAGCTTGATGATGAAACCAATGTCGATAATGCGTTTGACAACGCAGGTGGCGTTTCACCGGCACGTCTTGACGAGGAGATTGTTGACGATGTTGATCGCGGTGATGTGCGAGAGGTATCGTGCGATGGGGTGCACGGTTCGGAGTTGAACTCAGCCTCTTTCTCTCCTTCTCGGCGCGGGGCGCCTCCTGCTTATATGCCACCTATTAGTCCGGTATCGTCGCCATCTTATGACGAGAAGGTAAACTCCTTTCGTGATCCGGCGATCTCAGGATTATCCAATGCGGCGTGGCTTAATTGTGGTGGAGTGAGTGTGCCATCGTTGGAAGCAAGCGGGCGTGAAGAATTAGAAACGGGTGTGCCTGGCAATCTGAAAACAGGTAAATCTGGCGATGAGGCAGTGCGGAAATGTAAAAAATACGCTAAGTATGCTCTCATTGTATTTCTGCTGATACTGCCGGTTGCGGGGTTGGCGCCGAAGTTACCTGTGTTAAATAATGTCGGAGCCGTCATGGTACTTGTATGGTTTATATTCCTTGGGTTTATGACGTACTTTGGCATTATTGCACTGATTGCTCGAAGGAAAGAGAAAAGATTGCAAAGGTAGCTGTTAGCTTATGCGCAACAGCGGTACGCGCTCGCTGGCACGGTAAATTACGGGTACGAGAGGCGTGGAATCTGTGGGATAACTCAGCTCGTGGCTTTTTCATACAAGGTAAACAGGTGGGCGACGATCTCCTCTTCGCTGCAGTCTGCGGGCAGACCGTAGGCACGTTCCACCGCGGCGTCGAGGGCTTTATGTGCCTGAGTGAGCTCTGGGTAGAGCCAGTCGTTATCGGGATCGTAGAGGTCAGCTAAGGTGGCGTCGGGGTATTGGGCGCGGGCATCCAGCACGGCTTGTGCGGCTGTTTCGATAGCTGAGCGCTGGGCATCGGTCGGCGTCGGCCAGACGAGGGTGTTATATATGATGGTGTTGGCGTAGCTATAGTCACTTTTTAATCGGCCTCCTACGGTTCGCATCCAGGCATTATGTACGCGGGACATTAAGGCCCCGAACACGTATAGAGAATCCGACATAACAAAATACAGCTTGTCACCAGGGATCATACCGTTGGTTACGAAACCCATTGGAATATAACGCCGACGCTCAGAGGAAACTTTTGGAACCCCAATATATGTGCCATTACCTTGGTATCGGATTTCATCGAAGAGCCATGGGGTAGCTGCTTTTTTCTGAGTGGCGACTTTTGAAGACTGTAAGCGCATTTCTCGCACACCTTCAACGCGCGCCCGTGTAAGAGGCAAATCTTTCAGGTGATGAGGTGGGCAATCGACTAGCCACAAACAATAGCGAGGGATTCCCTTAATAAATTCTTCACCCATGGAAAACGGTTTTATCCACTGGGCTGCTGCTGGTTCAGCCTTGATTAGTTCGTCTCGTTCGGCTTGAGATAATAAAAGATTTCCGGCATCGGTGGGTTGGTTTCCACGGTTCATGTTTACGGGAGCACTTAGTGGTTTGCTTCGTTTGGAAATAAATACATTGGGAGCAGGCGCTAAATAGGCATTGATATTTGCGGAGTGCTCAATCGTGACTTCACCGTCTTTGCTATGGCTAAACAATATCTTTGTTTCACGCTCTTGATAGCCAAACCCCACAACCACCACATGCACATGCGCGGCGTCGTTAGAGCCATTCGTCCACACAAAGGAGCGATGTGCAAAGTTAATTACCAATCCGTCAGCAAACAGCGGTTTCCACAGCGGCTCTACCTGTTGGCCCTGCGTGATGGAATTAGAAGCAACGAGAGCAGCCTGCACGTTCGTGCCTTTCATATACTCAGCAGCCCGTTTGAACCAGCACGCTACATAATCCAGCACTCCACCGGACTTGCCCATCACCCGCAAACGGTCAGCTTTTTGCTCGGGCGAATGGTTGGAATACCCCACAAACGGCGGGTTGCCAATGATGTAAGTGCATCGGGGGGGGGGTACTATTTTCTGCCAGTCCAGCTCTAAAGCATTACCCTGCACAATATGCGCCGTATCGTGCAAGGGTAAATCTTCAACCACGCCATACACGATAGATTGTGTTTCCGCATTCGCTTGCAGCTCGGCAATCCATAAGGCGGTTTTGGCTACGTTAACCGCAAAATCGTTAATCTCGATGCCATGAAATTGTTGCAGGGAGACTTTTAAGGGCGAATATTCTTCAGAGAGTGCTAGCATGCCTTGATGATTTTGCAGTTCAGAGAGAACTTTGTTTTCCAGTTTTCGCAGTTCAATATAGGTTTCAGTCAAAAAGTTACCCGAACCGCAGGCGGGATCAAAAAACGTCAAGCCAGCGATTTTATCGTGGAAACGCATCAATTGATTACGTCGTTTCGATTCGCTTAACCTGTCAGTATGCAAAATTTCTTTCAACTCATTTTTGAGATCATCTAAAAATAGCGGATCAATCACGCGGTGAATATTCTCCGGTGATGTGTAATGCATACCGCCGGAGCGGCGCGTTTCCGGGTTAAGCGTAGATTCAAACACCCCACCAAACACGGTGGGAGAAATTTGCGACCAGTCCGTGCCTTGGGAAACTTCATTTAATAAAAAGTCCACAATTTCGGCAGTAAAGTTAGGGATCTCCACCTCGGCTTCAAAGAGACCCCCATTCACATACGGAAATTCTTTTAAGGTTTCAGCGGCATAAGGGTCGCGCTGATCGTCTGGAGTTTTTAGATATACGAATAATTCTTTGAGCGCGAGCCGCACCATTGAGGCTGGTAGCGCACGTAAATAGCGATAAAAAGAATCTTTTTTGAACAGCCCTGCATCTTCAGCAAATAATAAAAATACGAGCCGCACGCATAATACGTTTAAGCAATGGCGGGCATGAGCTGAATCGGGGTCTACATATTGTGCACGTAATTTATCGTAAAGCTGGCCGATAAGCCGCCCGGCTTCTACCGACACTTTGGTTTCTCGGCGACGGCGCGCTAGTTGCGGATCGATAAGAAAATCAAGCAAATGTAACTGTTCAGGCAGCTCAGCAAGCGTAAATTCTTCGTAGTTTTGGGCGGGATTATCAGCGTCTAAATTATGAATTCTAAAAGTACCAAAATCACACACAATAATCGTGTTCGGGCGTTCAGAATTACGCAACGAATCTGCATAACGTTTAGCCTGTTCAAACGGGGTAACTAGGGTGCCTTGTCGCAACTCAGGTTTATCTAAATTTACGCCCAGTGACTTTTGTTCCACCACAGTTTTGGCGTCTCGAATAGTTACATCAATAAAACCGCGTGCCGTTGTCGCATTTTCAAAACGCACATTAGTGGTGACGTCTTCCATCCCCACCACATTGCCTAAAAGCTCCAACCAAAAAGATGCGGTATCGCCTTTTTCGTAACCGCGCCCAGCCCACTTTTCGGCAAAGCGCCGGGCGGCTTGCTTTCGCTCTAAAGCGGCCTGTTGCGCCATTTCAACTCCCTGGTTAGTTGGTTGGCAGTTAGCTCTGGCTGGCGAATCGCCGGATACTGCTGCCTGCCGGCAGGATCTTGTGTGTGGAACCTTGCGGTGGCACTACCAATTCTGCCACATGCTACTTTTGCCGGAAAACACTGCCTGGGTTCTTTGGTTTGCTCACATGCCTAACCGCGTCTAATAGATTGCTGACGTATGCCTGGCCTCTTGCCCGCTCTTCTGATGCTGCTAGTCTCGGGCGGGGCGGCTCCTAATGTTATAGGTGGGGCACCTCCTAATGTGCGGGAAGTATCTGAGTATGCGGTGCTATCTCGTATATGCCGGTGTATGCCTGTTTGAAATAATGCGGATATGATCTGGGGAATAGTGCGGATATGATCTGGCTTTGCTTGTGGCAGTCCTGCAAAACGTCGTCCGCCAAAAACTTCTTTGTCAAGAAAGAACCCTTGGAAGCAAGGTATAGAAATCATGCACTCACTGGCTCTTATGTGGGTTTTCGCGAAGGTAACATCCAAGTTTTCGCAGATGTCATATCCAATCTGACTGGCTTTTATTTATGCAGCCAAGAAAGGTCAACTCGTTCTCGTTGCCGCTGGAACGGGGATTTGTGTAGACCTGTTTGGCAATAACCGTCGGACCGCCCATAAAGGTGGGATGTCGGTATTGAGATCGCCATATCTGAGGTGCTTCGCCTATTCGCAGTTTTCCGCGCTATCTCGGCATTTATCCTTATCCGTATTTTCCGTGAGCACCCAACAGGTGAGGCGGCAAATAACCAATTAAATTTACTATCGCCTGCACATATTGCCCGTTAGTATTGGGAGCATGAAACGTCTGTGGTCAACGATGACGGTCGCCTTCGCCGCGACTCTTCTGCCCCTTTCCGCCTTCGCTGCTTCACCAGAGCCCTCGGCAGGTACAGCTTCCCCAACAGACCCTGCCCCCACATCGGCTACTGATCTGACTACGAGATCAACCCCAGTTGCTTTAGCGGCAAACGATAATAACCCGACGCCGGATGCTCTGCGCGCGGCCGATGCCTCAGTTGACGTGCTTGCCATCCAAGACGCCCACGAAGTCGAACAGCGCACCTGGAAAGATGGCAGTAAACACGGAGGGCTTGCACAACTGGCCACAGTTCTCGCTGCCCAGCGCGCCGCCAGCGCCAATACCATCACGGCCTTTGGCGGGGATTTAGCGGGCGGAACCCTGTTTGGCGCGGTCTACCGTGGAGAGCCGTTCGTCGATGCGTTTAATGAACTCAAGTTTGATGTTGCGGGATTCGGGCAGCACGATTTCGATTTCGGACTTGACCACACGATGTCACTTATCGAACGGGCAAAATTCCCGTGGATTAGCTCGAACCTGACGGCAAATGGTAAGCCCCTCAGCCCTGACGGAACGGTCGCAATTGTTGACCGCGGTCTACGGGTGGGTTTCCTATCTATCACCGGAAATATGACGACGACGGCTGCCTCCGCACAAGTGCAGGAGCGCGATTGGGTGCAGGCCAGTAAAGAAGCGGCAGCAGCATTAACCGCTCAGGGAGCTGACGTTATTATCGCGTTGACCCAGCTTAGCAATGACGAAACCCAGGCAATCATGCGGGAGGTGCCACAGATTCATGCTGCGGTTACGGAGGAAACGAGCGGCTCGTCACCGGCAACGCTTACCCAGGTAGATGGGCGCCCGATACTGACGCCGGAGGCTGACTATGGCACAGTGGCGCGGCTGCATATTGTGCGCTCTGCAGGCAAAATTTCGGTAGAGCCGAGCTTTATTCCGGTTGACGGGAACGTCACTCCCGATAGTGTGTGGAGCGCAAAGACTCAGCAGTACATGGATGAGTTGAATCAGCGGCTATCGGAAAAGCTGGGTGTTGCCCCACAGGATATGGCACGCGATGTCGTCGGACCAATTGTTGCCCAGGCATATCGAGAGCATGAGGGCGCCGATTTTGGTTGGCAAAACGGTGGCGGGATTCGTGCGGAAATCCCTGCCGGTGACGTCACCAAGCGAACAGTGCTTTCGGTGTTGCCCTTTGCTAACAGCGTGATTACGATCCGGACGAACGGGGAGCATTTGCGCACCGCTTTGGAGCAGGCTATCGCCTCAGATCCGAAAGGAAATCGCGGATTCCCGCGTCTGGCTGGCTTACGGGCAACGATTGATCTGACCGCCCCAGAAGGCCATCGAGTGACTGCGTTGACGACGGAGGATGGAACGCCGATCTCTCCCATTGGCTCATATACGATCGCTTTGACCCGCTATGTTTATCAGGGCGGGGATAAGGTGACGGCATTCCGAGGTGATGAGATTGTATCGGCGGATCCAGTGTTGGATGCTGAGGCCTTCGAGGCGTATGTGCGCCGCCACGGAACGCTGGTGCCATTGGATAACAATGCAAAGCCCACTCCGGCGCCCGCTCCCTCTCCGGTAAATCCACAACCGGAGAAGCCCTCAAATCCTGCTCCGAATCCGATGACCCCTGGCACTCCAGGTCCGCGCGGATCTAGCTTGGCGGCCACTGGTCTAGCTGGCGGGGAGCTTCTTGTTGGGCTGGCGCTTGTGGCTATCGGTGGCGGATTGTTGCTGATGCGGCGTTATCGTACCTACTGAGACCCCTGCCCCAACGCGGGTAGATAGAGTCTTTGCTTAGGTGGTTAAGGATTCTTAGGCAGATCGGCGTTAAAGCAAAGTATGGTTTGTGGGTGAGTCGAGACGAAAAAGCGGCGATGACGCGGGTGCTCAATAGCTGTTCGGGGCAAAAGATACCAGCCGCCGATCAGGCGCCTGATGTTGAGCCAAATGGTCCTAAGCCTCAGCCCGAGCCTCAGCCGGAACCGACTCCGGTTGTGGAAGCTGCGCCCTCACAGCCGCAGCCACTATATGAACCAGCGCCCGCTTATGAACCGGCTCCGGTTTACGATCCAGCCCCTGCGTATGTGCCCGATCCGGCTCCTGCTCCGACGCGCACATATTATAAGAACTGTACAGAGGCTCGTGAGGCAGGTGCTGCCCCTATCCACATTGGGGAGCCTGGCTATGGAAGCCATCTTGATCGTGATAGAGACGGGATTGCCTGCGAGCCAAAGCCGTAGCTCATTAACGTGATTTCTAAAAGAGACAAGGGTTTATTGATGCGGGTCGCGGCATCAATAGGAGAGCGGCAGGCAGCATGGATAAGCCTGGGCGGTAAGTGCCATAGGTTATCGGTTTGAGGGCGTAAGCAGCACACCCACCCGTTTCCTAATCTCGTAACGCCCCTTGCGTTATCGTGTTACCGATAAGCAACATGGATTATCAACTGAGCTGCGAGTAATTGCCCGTGCCTCTAATCTTGTGTAGTGCGGCTACGCCGTCGATACTCGCGGTGTCATGCTTTAACTGGTATGCGCGTTTAGCCCTACCTTGCGGCTGAGTATTGGATCCCTGCCAGCTTTTCCTAGCATTAAGCGGCGTCCCATACCTTTCCCTGCCATCACAGCGAAAATAGCTTCTTAACAATTCGATAAAATCATTGACTCCTTAAAATCCTATATGATATATCTAATAGCAAATATGTCGATGGTGACATATAGAGCTGGCAAAGGAGACAGACATAAATCTGCAGCGGCTGCTGCGTCATACGCAAAAACTGCTGTGCACAACAAACGAACGACGGATGCTCTCTTCGCGTATCCATGCAAAGCACGCGAAAAGGGGATCGTGATTGGAGAAGTGCTGTGGGTGGATGTACCTGTGAAACTGACCGTCCTCGTCTGGTAATGACGTTAGGCGACCTATCGGGTGTAGGACCTGAATTAGCTATCAAACTGCTATCGAATGAAGAAAATCGTCGGAAAGCCAATATTTACCTCATGGCTTCACCGGCAGAATTACAGCGATTTGCCGACGAGCAAGGCGCAACAATCCCAACTGCCGATCAGTTCGGCGAGGGGAATATCGTGCTCGTCGAATCAAAATATGCCGATCAGCCGGTCGAACGGGGCGTGGCCAGCGTTGCTGGTGGCACTCGCGTCATGAGTGATCTGCTCGATTGCCTAGCGATGTTCAAAGACGGCAAAGTTGATTCCATTATGTTCTTGCCGCTGAACAAATCCGCATTGCATGACGCCGGCATGCACGAAGAAGACGAACTGCGGTGGTTCGCTAAAGAACTCGACTATCATGGCACCACTTCGGAGCTAAATTTCGCCGGTTCGCTGACGACCTCTCGGGTGACCTCGCACTGTGCCATTAAAGAGGTATCCGAGCGGATTAATGCGCGCTCAGTCTATGAGGCGATCCGGCTACTAGACGGCGTGATTCGGGGCAGTGGCGTGGATAATCCTCGGTTGGGCGTCTGCGCATTGAACCCACATGCCGGTGAATCTGGGCAGTTCGGTCGGGAGGAAATCGACCATATTGCGCCCGGTATTGCCTTGGCGCGCAACGAGGGTGTGGACGTGGAAGGTCCATTCCCCTCCGACACGATCTTTATTGCCGCTCGCGACGGTAAATACGATGGCGTGGTCACGATGTATCACGACCAAGGTCAGATCGCGATGAAACTCATGGGTTTTGACGGCGGGGTGACGGTTCAAGGCGGATTGCCCGTTCCTATTGCCACTCCGGCACATGGCACGGCATACAACATCGTCGGGCAAAACAAAGCGAGTGTTGGTCCGTCCCAGCGGGCTTTCGATATTGCTGTTTCCTTGGGCAAGCGCACAATGGAAGAACGTAAGGCTGCGCAATGAGTACCACGACGTCAGATAATTCTGTGGTAGATGATCGCTCTGATCGCCCAGCCCCGACGCGGAAATTCGATGTCGGCGAATGGGTTGTCAAATGTGTTTTCCTCGGAGTGGGAATCGCCGTCCTCATTGCCGGGCTAGGCTACGGACTGCAAGATAAAAACGGTCTGGTTGGCCCGGGGCTTATGCCTTTCGCTGCTGGGTTAGTGACGGTAGTGGCATCGATGTGGGATATGGCGAGATCTTTGCGTGCTCCGGTTGCCGCGGTGGCAAGCGAAGAGCCTACAGCCGCAACAACAGATGGGTTTTGGGCAAAGTATGCGAACGTCATTAAAGTATTCCTCGCCCTTTTCCTTACTCTCGTTCTCTGCCGGTTTATCGGCCTACTGTTATCGCTATGCCTGATGGTTGCCGGATTGATCGTCCTGGTTGAGAAGCGCCCCTGGTGGCAAGGGGTGATTGCTGGCGTTATTGCTTTCCTTTTCGGCTATGGCGTCTTTGTACTCGTCCTCGATGTGCCGCTTCCAACCGGCATGCTTGATCTGGTTTAAGGAGGGCAGCTCATGCTTGACAACATTATTTTGGGATTCCAGACTTCGCTTACTCCCGA
Source organism: Trueperella sp. LYQ143 (assembly GCF_046599595.1). Lineage (NCBI taxonomy): Bacteria > Bacillati > Actinomycetota > Actinomycetes > Actinomycetales > Actinomycetaceae > Trueperella > Trueperella sp. LYQ143. Next base: position 71,402 of record NZ_JBKIWR010000008.1, read on the forward strand.
TAATTTGCTGTGGTGTTTTATCGGTGTGGCGCTGGGTACCGTCATCGGCATGCTGCCTGGTTTGGGTGCGACGACGGGCGTTGCCGTATTGTTGCCATTGACCCTGAGCATGGAGCCAGTAACGGCGCTCATCATGCTTGCCGGTATTTACTATGGATGCCAATATGGCGGTACTATTGCGGCGGTCCTTATCGCCACCCCAGGCGACGCGAATGCGGTGGCTACCGTTATAGACGGCTATGCCTTAGCGAGAAAAGGGCAGGCGGGCAAGGCGCTCGCGATTGCCGCAATTGGTTCCTTCATCGCTGCCATCATTTCGCTGGTACTGTTAGTACTCGTTGCCGCTCCGATTGCGACCTTTGCCCTTAAGTTCGGCCCTGCTGAAATGCTGGCCATTATGATTATGGGCTTGCTGACGATCATCTCCTTCTCTGGCGATAATCTCGCTAAAGGTCTGGTTATGGCGGGTCTGGGATTGTTCCTATCCACGATTGGCATGTCCTCAGGCTTTGCACAGTCGCGCTTTGCGTTCGGCAGTGTCAACCTGCTCGGTGGTATTGACTTTGTGGTTGTGATGATCGGCGTCTTTGCCGTCGGTGAAGTTGTGAGCCAGGTCGGTGCTGGTGGGGTAGCGCCAATCCGCACGAGAATGCGCGATATGGTCATTAAGCGACGCGATATTCAAGAGTCGATGCCCTCGATTTTGCGTGGCTCTGGCTTGGGCTTCCTGTTGGGATGTTTGCCGGGCGCTGGTTCAACGCTTGCCGCTCTCGTCAGCTACGGCGTGGAAAAGCAGACCAGTAAGAATCGTGCAATGTTCGGCAAGGGGGCAATCCAAGGCGTTGCGGCGGCTGAGTCGGCAAATAATGCGGCGGCGAATGCGAACTTCGTGCCTACGTTGGCGCTCGGTGTTCCGGGTGGTACGACGACTGCGGTGTTGCTGGGAGCCTTCGTGATGTATGGCGTCCAGCCGGGACCGCTGCTATTCCAAAATCAGCCGACTTTGGTGTGGGGCTTGTTGACGTCATTCTTCATCGGTAATGTCATCTTGCTGATCCTGAACTTGCCGTTAGCTCCGGTATTCGCTCAGGCCTTGCGTTTGAACTACTCGTTCTTGTATCCGGCAATTTTGTTCTTCTCGATGATGGGCGCTTTTGCCGTCGGTAATAATCTGTTTGCTCTATCTATCTTGTTCCTTGCTGGTATCGCCGGATTCTTCTTGAAGAAGTACGACTACCCGACGGCTCCGCTCATTTTGGGTCTGGTTTTAGGGCCGATGGCTGAGCGCGCATTGGTTCAGACGTCCTCGTATGCGAATGGTGATCTGACGATTATCTTCCGTGAACCGCTGGCTGTGGGCATTTTGGTGCTGACCCTGCTCATTATGTTGGTGCCGACGCTGGCTAAGCGAGTGAACTCGATAGGGCGTAAGAAGAAGGCGCGTGCTGGCGCAACTTCTGCGACGGAAAATCCCGCAGTAGAAACTCCTGCGATGGAAACCTCGGCAGAAGATGTCGTGGAAGTTGAGCTAACCAAGGGCGAAATAGCTGATGAGAAGCTTGGTACGAAGAGTGTAGACGGGTGAGGTGTATGTGCGGGATAGCGCAGTGGGCGTGAGCGTGCAGATTCGGCGCTGTGCCTCATAGCGGTGGATCCAGATTCCGGTGCGAGTGCGTCAGCCGTGCTATCCCGTCATCGCCTGATAGTAACCAGAACTAAAAACAACTAAATAATCAACTGTCAATGACGACATATTGAGGAGTGACATCATGATGAAAAAGCGTGCGTATGCGGCTATTGCTGCTGCTGGCCTGCTCGTCGTATCCCTCGGTGGCTGCGGCAAATCAGGCGGTTCAAGCTCGGAGGGCGGCTCGGATTTCAACCCGGGCAACCGACTGACGATGATTGTGCCGATGGCCCCTGGTGGTGGCTCGGATCTATCTGGCCGAGCAATTGCCTCGGGGTTGGAGAAAGTTATCGGTAAGTCGATCTCGGTAGAGAACCATCAAGGCGGCGGTGGCGCGGTTGGCTACGCCGGCTTCATGGGTAACGAGGGCAATGCCTCGTATTTGCTAGCAACGGAGACGGCGCTGGTGAATCTGCCGTTAACGGAGGATGTGCCCTTTACGTGGCGCTCCTTTACCCCGATTATGAAGGTTGGGCAGGATTCGACGATTATGGTCGTGCCGAAAGCTGCTAAATATGCCACCTGTGCTGACGTGGTGAGCGTAGCGAAGTCGGGAGCTGTTAAGGTTGCCGTTTCTGGTGGCGTGACGGGTAATGACGCAATCCAGTTCGGCTTGATTGAGAAGGATCAAAAGGTTCAGTTCCAGCGGGTGCCGTATGAATCCGGTGGAGAAGCTATCGCGGCGGCGCTCGGCGGGCATGTTGATGTGGCGCTGACGAACCCGAGTGAGGTTATGGGTCAGTTGCAGTCCGGTGATCTCAAGCCTTTGTGTGTTATCGCTGATAAGCGTTATGACTATGAGGAATTGAAGGACATTCCGACGACGATTGAGCAGGGGATTAACGTGACTTTCGCTCAGTTCCGCGGTGTTATTGCGCCGGGCGGTATCAGTGATGAGGCTAAGGCCTACTGGATCGACGCGGCGAAGAAGTACGCTGAGTCGGATTCTTTCAAGGAGTACATGTCCTCGAACTATATGCAGACCGACCCGCTATTCGGTGATGATTTCGTCAAATATTTAGAAAAGTACGAGGCGGATCTCAAGGCTGGTTTGGGGGAGGCGAAGTAGCTTCCTGATATATGGCCTAGTTGTTTTGTGCTGATGGAGGGGGTGCGCCTGCGGGTGTGCCCCCTCTTTTTGCGTGTTGGGTTTGTATAGCCAGTTGTGTGTTGGGTTTGGTTGTAGTAGCCAGCACGAGCTTTGGGTGATACCTCGCCTTGATATGTGCCGTTGTGTTGTGGGTAAGTATGTGCCTCGTACGTCGATTTCGGTGAGATGTCATCAGTTGGGGCGCCGTCAGTTATCGTGCTTTTAGGGCTCTATATCTCGTATTCCTTGTGCGTTGATGTTAGTAAACTGTCAAAGTATGTAGGCAGGGCTTCCAGCTTATCTTGCACCTAGGTGACTTCTCTCGATGTTTTTCAGTTTTTAATGTCAGATTATTGACACGCCGGTCTAATGGGGTTATATTACTAACAATTAGTACTGAATAAGTTACTAATTTTTCATCAGCGTCGATGTGTTACATAAAAATAAGAGGTCGCCAATGTCTGCCGTACTTACTATCTGCGCCATAATGGGCGTTATCGCTGCCGGATATTTCTTAATTAAAGGTCACAAGCCAGTCATCGTCTTGCTACTTACTGGCATTATCCTGACGGCAGTTTCCGTCATTGCTAAACCGGATCTGCAACTCCTCGACGAGAAAGCGACTTCTGGCTCTCGTTTCTTTGATATTTTCACCCTCTTTGAAAAGGTGGCTGGTAGTCAACTTACTGGTGTAGGTCTGATTATTATGGCAGCAGGCGGTTTCTCGGCATATATGAATAAAATCGGCGCCTCGCGCGCCCTGGTATCAGTAGCAGCTCGACCGATTGCGAAAATACATAAACCTTATCTGCTACTGATGGTTGCCTACCTACTCGGGCAGGTGCTCTTCATGGTTATCCCCTCCGCCGCCGGGCTGGCAATCCTCCTGCTGGTTCTTCTGGTACCTATTCTGACCGAAGCAGGCGTGACCCCAGCCGCCGCTGCCGCAGTCATTGCGACCTCCTCAGGCCTGCCAATGGGGCCAGCTACCGGAACGACGGTTCTCGCAGCCGACACTGCCAAGATGTCCCCCGTCGTGTACTTCACCCAAAATCAGCTTCTTGTTGCCGTTCCTGCCATGATCGCCGTGATGTTGACCCACTACTTCACCCAACGCTATTTCGACCGAAAAGGCACAGAGGTGTATCAAACCCCGGTGCTGAAAAAGCAAGCCCCGAAAAATATTGCGCCGCGCTACTACGCGCTGTTCCTGGTTTTGCCCATCGCTATGCTCGTCATTTTTAGCCCGCTGACGAACGACAATATTGAGCTATCGACGGTGACGGCTTTCTTTATTACCTGGCTATTGGCCGTTATCGTGGAGTTGATTCGCCGACGTGAATCGGCGGTACTGGCAGAATCCACAGAATTCTTCAGCGGAATGGGCTCAATGTTTGCGTCGGTGGTGTCCTTGATTATCGCAGCGCAGATATTTGCTCAGGGAATAACCCATACTGGTGTTATTGCGCACCTCATTGAAGCTACCTCAAAAGTGGGTGCCGGAATGGTGATCGTGACGATCCTCTTTACCCTTATCGTTGGTATCGTGACGTTCTTGACGGGATCCGGTGTTGGAGCATTTTCTGCTTTTGCCAAGCTCGCTCCCGATGTTTCTGCCGGATTAGGCGGATCGACGGCAGCTCTCGTCACCCCAATGCAGTTTGCCAGCGGGCTATTCCGATCATTTTCTCCGATAGCAGGAGTCGTTATTGCTGTTGCTGGTGGCGTCGGAATTTCTCCCATTGCACTCGTTAAGCGCACACTTGCGCCAATGCTCGTTGGGATTATCGTCATGCTGGCAGCCTCCTTGATCCTGCTCTAATTACTCCAAACGCAAAGGAGAAAATCATGCCAATCGGTGCTTTGAATTCCTCGCTAACCCGCAAGGGGTATCTCAGCGATGAAATGGCTGAAATATGGGGAGAAAGAGAAACAATTGCGCGAGTCGTAGAGGTAGAATCGGCACTCGCGGCTGTGCAGGGTGAACTCGGTATTATTCCGGCGCGCTTTGCGGCAATAATCGTCGAATATGCGTATATGACTGACGAGTTAGTGGCAAAAATTTCGGCTGGAAAAGTAGGTAATCCACTTGTTGCGGCACTCGATGCGATTCGCGCACAGATCCCCGAAGAAGCCAGAGGGTTCGTGCATTATGGGGCGACGAGTCAGGATATTCTCGATACTGCTCGGGCGCGTCAGATTCTGATGGGAATGGGCGTTCTTGATGAAAAACTTAAGGAGCTCATTGGCAGGTTGCGTCAGCTTGCAGGGGAACATGCGCAAACGTTAATGGTGGCGCGCACGAATGGGCAATATGCCCTGCCGACCACGCTCGGTATGCGGTTTGCTCGTTGGCTACGCGAGCTGCAACGGGCGCAGGCGCGGCTGGCGCAAACAGTTGAGCGTGCCGCAATGATTCAGTTCTCGGGGGCTGCGGGGACGTATGCGGCCACCGGAGAGCAAGGCGTTCGTGTGGCGCAGGCGCTAGCTCAGCGTTTAGGGCTGACTTTTGAGATTGTGCCTTGGCATGCTTCGCGCGACGGGATTACGGAATTGTGCTGCAATCTGGCGATTTTAGGGCAGAGCTTGGCAAAAATTGCCGAAGATTTATTTGCCATGCAGCAATCGGATATGGGAGAAGCCCATGAGCAGATGGATGCGCATAGTTCCGGCTCGTCAGCAATGCCGCAAAAACTTAATCCGTTTACCACGATGAAAGTCAGCGTCAATGCTCGGCTGGCAGCCGGTTTAGCGGCGACGGTTTTGACTGCGCCGCCAGGAACTTTTGAACGGGATCATCGGCAGCTAGAGGTGGAACGCGATGCGCTGGGGCAAATTTTCACCCATATTGATGGTGCCCTGACGAAACTCCTAGGGTTGTTTTCTCGCCTGAGTTTTGACGTGGAAAAGCTGCGCGACGGGGTGAAAAATGGCGGTGAGTTGCTGATGAGTGAATCGGTGATGATGGTGCTCGCGCCAAGGATTGGCCATGAGGCGGCGCATGATCTTATTCAAGAATTTGCGAAAGCCCAGCGCAGTGAAGGGATTTCCCTGGCGGAGTATATCGGGCAACGCACGGATTTAGCGCTCAGTGATTCGGCAGTTGCAGACCTGCAGGAGGCTTTAGATCCGCGATCCTATTTAGGGTTATCTGTTGATATTGCCCGAGGAGTTGCGGCTGGAGAGTAGCGCCCGGGAGCGTGGTCCGTCGTCAGTTCTTCGTCACTGATCTATGTGAGGAAGGATGAAAAGTTCGAGTTGATCGATGATTTCCTCGATTTCGCGGGTGCGCTGTTGGGCGAGATCAGGGTTGTGTTCGGCCATAGCGGCAAGGAGGGCTTCTAAGACGACGATCATGCTCGCGCGGCTCTTAAATCGCGCGGAGGAAGAATGTACTGTCAGCATGTGGTCGGCGTGTACTCGCAGTGGCGTTGTTTGCCGGTTTGTCAGCAGTATGGTCGTCCCGCCTCGCTGTTTGACGGCGTGCATTATGCGATACATGGCAGCGGAATGGCGGTCGAAGCTGGTTACGAGAAGGACGGCATTTTCGCCGGCATCGAGGAGGTCGTGGGCTGTCATATCTATGCCAGATAGTAGGCGAACATTGGGACGTCGATATTTTGCGAGCAGTGCAAAGTAGGTCATCAGGGAGCGCCCGCTTGCAAAAGAGGCGAGGAATAGTGGGCGGTGAGGGTCGGAGACTAGGGCGGCAACAGTGTCGAAGGTTTCTGTTGAGATATATTCGGCGGTTCGTTGCATATCGGTGGCGGCTCGATGTAAATGATCGCCGACGAGGTGTGTGGCTGCGAAGCGGTGGGGATCTTCGCGTTGCAGGGGGCGGTCAAAGTTTTCTGCCACTTCGGCCTGAAGTTGACGAGAGAAATCGCGGAATCCGCTGTAGCCAAGGGTGCGAACGAATCGAGTTACGGAAGCGGTGGATAGCTGGGTATCTGCACAGATTGCTTCTAGGTTGCGGAAGGCTAGATTGGGGTATTTTTCCACGAAATAGTCAGCAAGCACCTGTTGTGAGGGGGATAGGTTGCCTAGTGTACTCAGGCGGTCAAAAAGACTCGTGTTACGTCCGGTGCTCATAGACGTATTCTAGGTGAATAGGGGGAATGCTACAGCTTGACCTTGCCCGTCTGATAGGTGTGGCTCGCCAGTAATAATTCGATATAGTATATTCTTATATAGAATTATAAGCGGGTGAGAAGAGAGGCTGAATATGCGTCGTACATGTATGGGGCACGTATTGGCTCAGGCAAAACAACTGGCAGACCGGCGGTTTGCCCGAATTTTGAATCAGCATGGAATTGACGCTTTTAATGGGGCGCAAGGGCGAATCCTGTATGTGCTATGGCATAACGACGGGCAATCTTTGCGGGAAATCGGGCAGGCTACCGGCTTAGCTGCCGCCACTTTAACGTCCATGGTTGACAGAATGGAAAAAGCTGGGTTGGTTTCCCGAGTGCAATCATCTAAAGATCGACGTACTACGCTCATTCGCTTATCTGGAGAAGCCCAAAAGCTAGAAGAAGCCTATTATGCGGTTTCCGACGAGATGGCTGAGGCGTTTTTTGCGGGCTTTAGCGCTGAAGAACGTCGTATGTGTGAGGAGCTTTTAACTCGTGCGGTGGAAAATTTGAAGCGGTTGGAGTACTCGGAGTAGTTGGATCAGTTGGACTCGTTGGATCGGTTGGAGTAGCTGGAGTTGGCAGGTTTGCTGAAATAGCTGGGGTGCTGAGTTGGTTGGAGTAGGTGAAGGAAAGGTAATGCGCGAGCTGATTATCAAAGAGATCAACGTCAAATCGATTATGACTAAATCGCAGCTGCCAGTTGGGGGATATAGCGTCAATCCTTATGTGGGATGTGCTCATGCCTGCCGATATTGCTATGCCTCGTTCATGAAGCGGTTTACTCGCCATCCGGAGCCGTGGGGCGAATTTGTGGATGTGAAACAGTGGAAACCGCTTAGCGACCACATAAATATGACGATCAGCGTATTGTCATCGGTTCGGTAACTGACGGGTATCAACCAATTGAGAAAACGTTTCGCCGCACTCGAGCAATCTTGGAGCAACTAAAAGAGTCTCGGGCAAAAATTTTGATTTGTACTCGCTCTGGGTTGGTGACGCGAGATCTAGATTTACTAACGACCATGCCCGACGTCACCGTAGCCTGGTCAATTAATAGCCTTGAGGAAAAATTTGTGCGTGATATGGAGCATGCGGCTACGATTAAACGGCGTTTGGCGGCCATGCAGGAGCTTTATCAGGCCGGAGTGCGAACCGTTTGTTTTATTTCGCCAATTTTTCCGGGCATCACTGATCCCGTCGAGATTATTGAACAGGTAAAAGATCGGTGTCATTATGTGTGGCTAGAAAATCTGAATCTGCGAGGCGGTTTCAAGAGCGATATTCTCAACTATATTCGGCAAACTCGCCCTGGATTAATCCCGCTCTATCGAGATATTTATGAGCGTAAAAACTATGAATATTGGGACGAACAGCTACTAGATATTGAATCGTATGCACAAAAGCATGGGCACCAGCTTTTCGATAATTACTTACCCGATCATCGAATGCCGCCCGGAAAACTCGGAATTATCAACTACTTATATCACGAGCAAATTAGAGGTAGTGACAATACTGGGAAAAGGAATAAAGCCTCGTAATGTGGGTGGATTAGGGGCTTTAAGGGTTGCGATAGGCGCGTGTTCGTGAGTAGTTGTGGCGTGTTTTTGTTTTGTAGGTAGCCGAATTGGGTGGCGGTAGGAGCGTTGTGGCATTACATTCGGGTGTTGCTGGCGCAGGATTCCTCTTATTCGCACTCGCGCTGTTTTGGTGTTGTTGCTGGTGATTGGGTATGTAAGGCGTCAGGGCAAAGCAGATAATCCACCGGCAATTAGGTATTGCAGCGGCAGATTGGGTGTGATACGTTTCATTAATCCTATGGCAAAGATGTTTTAGGATTGCTAATCAAATAAATCGCAAATGGTGTTTAAGGAGCTGTTTGGTTATACGGTCGTGAGGTGCGAGATGAAAGTAAACAAAATCCTTGGAGCAGTTATCTTTCTGGGGCTAGCGTTTGGAATTATTTTTCTTGGCACGTGCTATAACCGAGTTGATGCTATGCAGAAACTTTTCGCAGCGGGTGTAGGCCCTTTACCTGAACACGTCATACGGGCGATGCAGTGGATGGAGTATTCCGTTGCTGCGTTTGCGGTTTCCGCAGTCAGTGCTGGAATTCTCTATATTCGTAAGCGGCGATAGGGTGTGTTCCTAGCTCGGGCTAAAGATTGCTGTGCGGGGCGTTACGTGTGAGGTAGCGCCCCGCGCGTTTAATCGTGAAGTCAAGTCGTGTTTGCTGCGGCGGGTAGGAGGATGCTGCTGTGTTGAGGATTGTTAGGGTGTGCTAGTTGGAGATCCGGCAAAGAAAATGACAGGAGATGTTCTCGTCAGCGTAGAATCCGATTCTTAGGAACAGCCCTATTAATGGCTCTACTCTGCGTTATCCACTGCTGAAAGCAAGAGATAAAACTGGTTTCATCGCTTCAATTCGCTTAAGCAAATGTTAAGGCAAGTACTCCTCTGGAATCTAGACCAAATCTGAGCTGTCGTTTCCACAGTAGATAACATCTGGGAGATAGTGGCATCCGTTGCACCAAGCGATTCTTTTAGTCTGCTCCTGCCTTATAGTTGTTCGAGGATGCGGAAGAAATTCGAGGCATTGACTGCACCGTCCAGCGGAGGAATACCGTCTTGGAATACCATGTAGTAGCGGAAATTATCTCCTGACATGGAAGCCCAGAGGCGTCCGAGTTTGACCTTTCGCAGCGAGTCATCGTTCTTGAGCTGCGCTCCCTTAGGCTCGACCATGACGATAATTCCGCTGGTGGTCATGACGATGAAATCAGGATAGTGGTTGAAGGGTCCGTTGATATAGAAGCCTTTGCGTTCAATATTGCGATGCCACCAGCGAACATTACTCATTGCGGAGAATCGGGCGGCAAATTCCATCTCGTCGTTATTCATTCGATCCTCGGCTTCATATAATGAGCCGCCGACCAGTGAAGAAGCGTGGATGGGTTGAATCATGGGAGGTAAAGTATAGGAGGGCTGTGTGAGAATCTGGCGCGTCTCGATGTCCTCATAGAAGCGTTTTGCCTTGTGTTCATCAAGCAAATTCACGATCTTCGTTCGGATCTTGCTCGTTACTGCGCCGGGATGTTCTTGGTAGGTCAGTAGTTCCTCTGTGCCGAAGTTTTCAGTAATCCGATGGATATACGTGCGCAGCTCGGAGTCAATGACTGAGTTAATCGGCTTGAGCCGCTCGTAGATCGCTTCAGCCGCATTAGTTTTCTGTGATTCGACGCTAAGTTTGCCAAAGCGTTCTCGCATGTATTTTTGGTCGGCAGTGCTCATCCGCCATGCTCGCGGTATATCGGAGTTTTTAGTTACGTCAATTTGGAACATCTGCTCATCGGCAATGGTTAGATCAAGCTGAATGTCTTTATCCCGCAGGGTGAAATTAGCCGCCAGCGCTTCATGTTGCAGTAGGTCATGCCCGTCTTTGCCGGTGGAAAATAGGGCAGATGACGGAGTTCTGATGAAGAACTGCGGTATTTTCAACGCTAAGACTGCCTCAAGATAATCCTCAAACATGCTTGTTGTCTTCACGGCGTCCTCCAGATCGGTTGGGACGAGAGTGTCGTGCAATTCTGCAGCGGCTTGCGCCTCTTTCTCGTACTGTGATCCCTGCTGTTGCGCCTTATTTAACATAGCTGTCAGGCTCGCTGGCGCAGAAGTATTCTCACTGGGAATATGTGTGGCGCTGCGAGCTTTCAGATCAGAAGCTACCTGTGATTCGTCGAAATCTAAGAACTCTTCACCCTCTGAATCCATTGCTTTAGATACGTCTGGTTCGGAGATTGGGATAGGTTCGGTCGTAGGTGGAGGCGTGAAATTGAGCTGAGTGGCTTCGATGGCACGGAAATCACGACGTGTGAAGCCGGCAGTGTTCAATCCGGCAATGATGTGCTCAAGGGTGGCATTGAAGTCATTGGAGGAGGTCAGCACATAGCTCATATTTAACAGCGGATTGTGATGTCTCATGGTGTGAGGCTGACGTAGCACTCGACCAAGGATCTGCTCAACGTCTACCTGACTGGTCTTATTTGCCAGAGAAGCAAGAATATATGCGAAGGGGCAATCCCAGCCCTCTTTAAGAGCGTTAACGGTAATAATGAATCGGATAGGGCATTCAGGGCTGAGTAAGTCAACATCTTTAAGCTCGTTGATATTCGCCGTCTTTATCGCGATCTGTTCGGCATGAATGCCGGTAGCGATGAGTTTTTCACGCAACCGTTCAAATGAGGTTGCGTCTTGACCTGTTCTTGGCTGGGCTTGAAATAAAACAATTGGGCGAATATAGCGCCCGCCTTGCTCGTATTGCTGATTGGCTGCGAGCTCCAAGGATTGCTGGAGATCTATCGCGTCAGTAATTACCTCGGTTTGACAGGAACGGTTATAGGCGATTACTGGTAGCTTCACCATGTTCTCGTTTTTAAGGGCAAGCGCATCAACATAGGAGATGATATTCGCTTGTTTCTTCGGTGTTGCTGTGAGGTCAAGGATGAACGAGGGGTTGAAATTTTTTAGCATTTCAGTGCTTAAAATGCTGGTTGCATGATGTGACTCATCAACGATGACCACTGGGTTAAGTTGATTAATTACTTGGAATAGTGCTGTTTCGTCGGCGCTATCAATCTGCTGTTCGGGAGTGCCTAGCACAGTGGCGAATCGTGCAAGATTGCCATTAGCCTGGTATGCCTTGCGACCTTCTTTGCGGTTAGCGCGGAAGGAATCATAGGAGAGGACCATCACTGAGAGCTGTTCAGCTACCGTAGCGGGGGTGAAATTCTGACCGCTCAGCAGTTCTTCCTTGGAATACACCTCAACCCGTCCACCGAAATCTGTATTCAGTCGTTGGCGGTAGGGGTGTGCTGGATCTTTTAACGCTGTGAGAGTTTGGGTCAAGATTGCGTCTGACGGTACTAGCCATACGAGTGCGCGGTGGCGGATTGGAGGCAGCGCATCAAAGATAGGTTTAACTGACGCGCAGGCTAAGAACGTCTTTCCGCCACCTGTGGGAACTTTGTAACATACGTGCGGCACGCCATCAATCACACTCTGGTATCCCGCAATGCCGTCGTGCCCCACTGAGATTTGACGCGACTCCCAGAAAGCGGCAAAGGCGCCCGAGAGTGAGGATTGAGCTTTCAATTGCGCCAGGTAATCTGTTAAATCAGCGATCACCCGTTTCTGATACTTCTTCAGCTCCATTTGTGTTCTTCTCCTATTACAGACGGGTTATGTCTCGCGGGATCTTCTTAAACGTAATGTTGTGTGCTAACAGTTCTTGCTCGCTGAGCACGCAGGTATCGGCATAGATGACGTAGGAATCTGCCGCACATTCAGTTGGAACGGACGCTAAAAGGTCGCGATTCAGCACTGTTGGGGCGTGTGGATCAAAGACGAAGAAATATGCCACTCCTAGAGATGAATGCCCTAGGAAGTATGGATAAACCTTGGCTGATTCTGCGCGGTAGACCTCGCCAGTGTCAGTGAACCAGATATATTCCCGTATCCGTTCTAGCGGAACGTCGGGGTTTAATTCGGTGTCAATCATGAGTGGTTCACCGAGCTCATAGTAGGAGAACGAACCGCCCGTGCCTTCCACGGCTCTATTACCCTCGCCATAGCCGTCAATGACGCGCTTGACGCGCTCGGCGGTGATGGTGTCGGCATAGTCCATCATCTCGCAGAGAATGAAACGGCGGTTGCCACCATCTTGTTTGTTCAAGTTGAGAACAGCGTGGGCGGTGGTGCCAGAGCCAGCGAAGGAGTCGAGGATGAGAGCGTTTTTATTGCCACAGATTTGAAAAATCTTCTCCAACAGAAGTGTTGGTTTGGGTGTATCAAAAGAGCCGACCGTACCGAATAGTGCACGAATCTCTTTGCGTGCGCCATCGTTGTGCCCGGCAAATTCATGTGGCCACCACGTAACGGGAACAACACCTTGTTGAATCTCTGAAAGATACCTTTTCAAGCGAGGTCCTGCTGTCCCTTTTGCTCCCCAAAAGATACGGTTGTCCGCTAAAAGCTCTTGCATACGTTCTTGAGGGAAAGACCAAACCCTACCAGCTGGAGGATTGAATACTTCCCCAGTATTGGGATTGGTGATGGGATAAACGCCACTTTCTGAAAAGGTACGAACAGATAAATTATCGCTCGCATAAGGACCTCTACCATCCTGATCATCATATTTATAGATGCTATTATTGACCTCAGATCGTGGAATTAAATTGCGCTCAAACGCGTCCGACTTGGCATAGAAGATGATGTAATCGTGCATGTCGGAAAAGCGTTTTGCATCATTGGCGGGTGAATATTTCTTTTGCCAAACAACTTGTGCATAAAAGTTACGTCGTCCAAAAATTTCATCTAAGAGCATGCGCATGGACGGCATCTCATCATCATCGATACTTACTGCGATTACCCCTGTCGGTGCGAGCAACCGATGCAGCAAGCGCAGGCGTGGATACATCATGCACAGCCATTTATCGTGGCGGGTTAAATCTTCGCCTTCTTTGCCGACGACTTCACCCAGCCATTTTTTGATGCGGGGATCATTGACGTTGTCGTTGTAGACCCAGCCTTCGTTTCCCGTGTTATAAGGCGGATCGATATAGATACAATCCACTTTGCCTTCGTACTGCGGAAGCAGTGCTTTGAGCGCTAGTAAATTATCGCCATGAATTATTTTGTTCTCGGCATGGCGATCATCAACATTGCCAAGGGCAGCGTCAGCGCTGCTGAAATGACCATCAGTGCTTCCAGGAATTATGTGCGGGTCGTTCTCCCCCCCCCCGCAATAGGCATATTTCCGCTCTAAGACGTGATAAGGAACATCTAGGTGGTGATTAATCACCTTATCCTTGCCAATCCATTGAAGCTCTGGCACGAGATTCTCCTTACCCTTATAACGCGTTAGCGTTGCGCCTCCGGTGTTAAACCGACGTACACCTACCGCTCAGTCTACCTCCTGGCAGGATCTATCCGTGCCTTTGTAATGTGCGACAGACTCTATAGTGCGCAGTTGCCCGTTTGTTATCCGGTCACCTCACCCGTTTTCCTCGGCAAACAGCTCCCGAATTGCTCGTTTATCAATCTTCGAGCCGGCCGTCGTCGGTAACTCCTCAAGCACTCGGAAATACACCGGAACCTGATAACGGGCCAGCCGCAAATTGAGCTGTTCGCGCACCTCTTCCCGATCAAATACTGCGCCTGGAGTTAGCACCACAGCCGCCGCCGGAACCTCCCCATACACTGCGTCGCGCACCCCAACCAGCGAGGCATCGGCAATCTCAGGCAGGCGCCGCAACTCCTCCTCAATATCGAAACACCAGATCTTTTCGCCGCCGCGGTTAATCATGTCTTTCTTACGGTCCAAAATAGAGATATACCCATCGGGGTCAATCCGCCCAATATCGCCAGTTCCCAGCCAGCCGTCGCCCGTCATAGCGGGCGTGGTCAGCTTGTCATAACACCGAGCGATATTTGCCCCGCGCATCCAGATCTCTCCCGAGCTCCCCTCAGGAACTTCCTCGCCCGAATCGTTGCGAATCTGCACATCCAGCCCAGGGATTGGCATCCCAGAACTCCCCAGATGTTTTGACGTGGCAGCGTCAACAGGGAACACAAAAGCTGGTGAGCAGCTCTCCGTCAGACCATATACTGTGCGGAACTGCATCTGCGGCATCCACTCATGAAGCGCTAAGATCCGAGAGACCGGCATATGCGCAGCACCGCACGCCATCTTCTGCACCGAAGGCAGCTCCGGGAAACGATCTCGCTCCTCTAGCATGAGGGCAAACACCGTCGGGGAGGCATGGATGAAACTAATTTCTGACGCCGCAATCTCGCGCACGAACGGCCGACCAGACATGCGTTTTTGCACATGGATCGAACCGCCTAAGTAGATAAACAGCCCAATAATCGCGATCATTCCAGTGACGTGGTAGATCGGCACAGCAATGATCGTAGTATCCTCGCTGGTCAGCGCCAGGGTGCGTTCATAGGAGATGATGGCGTGAATCGCGTTGAGGTTTGTTAAAACCACGCCTTTGCTCTGTGACGTCGTGCCTGAGGTAAACAGCAGGATTGCGTCATCTTCCCAGGTGGGTAGGGGATAGTCTGTGAGAGCTGCCGCCCATCTGGCGGTGTGTTCACCGGCTAGTTCTGTTTCAAGCAAGCCGAAAGCACAGGACGTGGAATTCGTGGTCAAGGTTGGAATATCTGCAAACCATCCCGCCTGTTCTTTTTGGCAGATCACCAGTTTCACATCTGCCTGTTGGATAAGCGCCAGGATCTCATTTTTTCGAAATTTGCCGGGCAGTGGGACGATCATTGCTCCCAGGCGATTCACGCTGTAAAACGCTGTCACGAAGTCGATGCCGTTATCGAGTAGCACCCCGACGCGATCCCCGCGCCCAATCCCATGCTCGCAATGTAAAAATGCGGCAAAGTTATCCACATAGCGTTTCACGTCGGCAAAGGTAAAACGGTTGGAATCCTCCGCATAGATGGCAACCTTTTCACCGAAACGCTCGGCAGTGCGCGCCAAGGTATGGTAGAGCGAATGTGGTGCACCGGCGTAGGTGCGAACGGTTCGCCCATAAAGAGTGACTTCTGTAAGCCCTGCTGTAACCTCATCGTTCCACAGGGTATCTCCGCTTAGCATGATCGTCAGTCCTTATCACTGGTCTGAAAGTAAGGATAAAAGTCGGCACGTCATCGTGACGGCTTCGTACAGATTTGTTTCGCCGCATTCCAAAGCGGTCGGTAAGTCGCACACTTCGCGCACAATCGGGACGATTGCGGTGAAGCCTGGCGTTAAGGGGGTGCGGCGGGGTGCGTGCTGGCTCGTATGGGCGGCTACTTCCAGGGCGGCGGTAGCGGGTTGCCCGGCAGCGGTATTAGCGGGCAGTTCTGGGGAAGTGGCAAGAGGAAGCCTGGCGCCCGTGGTAACTGGCGGCTCGGCAGCCGTGGCAACGGATGACTCTGCACCCGTGGTAGTGGGTGACTCTGTACTCGCGGCGAGAGCCAGCTCTGAAACTGCGCTAGAAGCCAGTTTTACGTCCGTGTTAAAAACTGGGGCTGGAGCTGCACTAAGACCCGAATCCTGAACTGCCCCCTGAGGTGGGGTGTGAATCGGGTTGTGGGCTGGGGCGTTGAAAGTAGGGTAAGGCGGTTCATGGAAAGTGGGCTGGGGCGGCTCGTTGAGAGCAGGGTGGGCTGGCTCGTGAACCGGCTCGTGAGATGCCTGCGAAGTGAGGTTATTGACCAAGCCCTGAACCAGATCATGAGCTGCGTGCGAGGCTAGGTGCAGCGAAGAGGCGTGGGCTGAGGAGGAATCTAAGTTCGGTAAAGAGTTTTGACCTGGTGAGACAGATAAACTCAGAGAAAAGCCCGAGCTCACGGAAGAATCCTGGCTTGGGTAGGAACCGTGATTCACGGACAAATCTTGACTCGAATTATCGGGCGCCACCGGAAAAACACCCTGAGCTTTACCCTGACCGCTGGCGGATGGCGCCTCGGTGGCAGATGGTGCCCTAGTAGCAGATCGCGCCGCAGTGGCATATAACGCACCCGCATCCGCGCCAACCCGCCCAGCAAAAGCAATCGTGGGAATCCCCAGCTCATATGCCGCCTGCATGACGCCCCACGGGGTTTTGCCTTCCCTCGTCTGCCCATCAATACTGCCCTCGCCAGTGAAAACCAGATCGGCACCCACTAACGCATCGCGCAAGCCAACAGTATCCATCACCAACTCCACTCCCGGCTGAGAATGAGCGGCAAAAACCGACATGAACGCGAAACCAAGCCCGCCAGCAGCCCCAGCTCCAGCCCGCTCCGCACACACAACCCCGGTTTGCGATTCGACGAGGGTGGCCCACCGAGCCAAAATCGCATCAAAATCGGCGACCTCCTCCGGGGCGACGCCCTTTTGCGGTCCAAAAATCGCGCTCGCACCATTCGCACCCGTCAACGGATTAGCAACGTCGCACGCCAACTTAACCGACACTGCGGCCCAACGCGGATCTACGCCAGCAATATCAACGCGCACTGCACGGGCAAGAGCATCAACATAAGGTGGCAACGGCAAACCGGCATCGTCATAGGCGCGAACCCCGAGAGCATGGCACATTCCCCAGCCGCCATCATTCGTGGCAGAACCACCTAAACCGACGAGAATCGTTGCCGGATCGTAGCTCAACACGTGAGCGAGTAACTCGCCCAAACCAAACGTCGAAGCTGTATGCGGATCGCGTTCCTCGCGCGCAATGTGCTCAATCCCGATGGCTTGAGCCACCTCAACAATAGCCAGCCGTTCCCCAGCAACCCAGCCAAATTCTGCCCGACGAGCCCGCCCCAAAGCGTCATGCACATCGGCATATTGCACCTCGCCACCTAAGGCACTGACGATAGCCGCCATTGTGCCCTCGCCGCCGTCTGCCATCGGGACTTCGCAACACTGAGCATCAGGCCAGACCTGTTTCACAGCTCGCCGCATACACTTTGCCGCTTCCGACGCTGACAGGGACTCCTTAAAAGAATCCGGCGCTAGCACAATCTTCATTGATACTCCCCAGGCGGTTGGGTTGGGAGCGTAAGTGGTGCTCCCAACCCAACCAGCTCGATTTTTATCAGATACGAATACCGTATCGTTGACGCTCGCCGCCGTGGCAGGCAACCGGAAGGTTGCGCCTGCCGGACCGCGAGAGATACGCGCTACTTGGCAGCGTTCTCCGGCGTGGCAGTCTTGGCATTGCGATACTTCAAGCCCCACACCAGCAGGCATCCCACCAGCACCGCTGCGATGATGAACCACAAACCGGCGATCTTACTTCCGGTTGATTCTTCCAAGGAACCCATAACCGTCGGGCCAAGGAAACCACCAAACAGGCCGCACATATTCATGAACGCGACCGCCCCAGCAGTAGTTGCGCCAGAGAAACGCTGCTGCGGGAACGTGAAAAGCACCGATTGGATGACGAATAGCTGCGAAGCGGCAATAAAGAAACCAACAACAGCAATCCACAGATTATGAGAATTCAGCGCGGCAATCGCCAAACCGACGGCAACGGCAAAGAAGCCAGCCGACGCCATCGTCTTTGCCCGCCGCTGCCCAACCGCATACTTCGGCAAGAACCACGAACCCAGAGCAGCCGCGATCCACGGAATCGCAGTAATCAAGCCAATCTGGAAGGTCTTCATCGTCGGATCATAAGACTTAATAATCGACGGCAAGAAGTACGACAGCGAATACACTGCAATCTGGTGGGTGAAGTAGATGACGGCCAGCAGCCAGAACACCCCATCTTTCATCGCCGGAGCGAGCGCCCGCAAATCGCCATGCTGGGAGGATTCGCCAGTATCTTCATTCGCAATGGCGCGATGGATCAGGGATTTATCTGAATCCGAAAGCCACTTGGCATGCTCGGGGCGATCCGGCAAGAACTTCCACACCAAAACGGCCAACAGCACCGCCGGCAGACCCTCGACAATGAACATCCACTGCCAGCCCTTCAGGCCGAGGAAGCCATGCATATTGAGCAGCAACCCAGCCACCGGAGCACCGAGAATATTTGCAATAGATACGCCCAGTAGGAAAATGCCGATCGCTCGGGCGCGATACTTCTGGGTGAACCAATACGAGATGTAGAGGATCATGCCAGGGTAGAGTCCAGCTTCGGCCGCGCCGAGAAGCATTCGTAAAACGTAGAACGATACGTCATTCCACACTACAGCCATCAACATCGAAATAATGCCCCAAGTGACCATAATGCGCGCGATCCAGAAGCGAGCACCCACCCGATGCATGATGAGGTTGGAGGGAACTTCCAAAATGGCATAGAACAAGAAGAACAAGCCAGCACCTAAGCCGTAAGCGGCAGCCGACAAGCCAATATCAGCTTCCAGCGCCTCCTTGGCCATGCCGATATTCGTCCGATCAATGAAGCTGATGATGTAGACGATCACCATAAGCGGCATGATCTTAGCGAAGTTGCGCTGAGTTAAAACGCCAATATGGCGTTCCTCCTCGGCAGATAATGGCGTTTTGCGTGTTGATTTAGCCATGATTTTCCTTTCTTTACAGTGCCCGGAACACTGCTGCTACGCCTTGGCCGCCACCGATACACATGGTGACCAGACCTAGCTCTTTGTTTGTGCGATGAAGGTTGTAGAGCGTGCGCAGCGTAAGGATCGTGCCCGTTGCTCCCACCGGATGCCCGAGGGCGATTGCGCCGCCCAACGGGTTCGTCTTGCTCATATCGAGGTTCTGATCGCGAATGACGGAAAGCGCCTGCGCGGCGAATGCCTCGTTAAGCTCAATCCAGTCAATATCCGCTAACGTGACGCCGGCCTTCTCCAATGCCCGCGGAATAGCTAATGCGGGTGCGAAGCCCATGATCTCTGGAGCGACGCCAGCCTTCGCAAAACTGACAAGCTCACCAATGGGTTTCAACCCGTGTGCCTGTGCGGCGGATTCGGTCGTCATAATCAACATGGCGGCGGCGTCATTAATTCCCGACGAGTTACCCGCAGTGACGGATCCGCCCTCACGGAACGCGGGGCGCAGCTTGGCGAGTTTTTCCACAGTTGTGCCTGGGCGCAGATGTTCGTCACGGTCAAAAACCCGCTCGGTGCGCTTTTCCTTAACCGTGATACCGGCGATTTCGGCGTCAAAATGCCCGGCTTCTTGGGCGGCAGCCGCTAAATTCTGCGAACGCGCAGCAAATTCGTCTTGATCTGCACGGGAGATATTGAATTTTTTGGCAACTTTCTCAGCCGTCATGCCCATGGGGTATCCACCGAAGGGATCAGTGACCAAAGACAGCGTGCCGTCAACAAGGGTGTGATCGCCGAGCCGCCAGCCGTTGCGGGCCTCAAAATCCATAAAGGGCTGACGGGACATGTTCTCCGAGCCGCCAGCGGCAACGAAGGTTGAGTCGCCAGAATGGAGTTCAAATGCGGCACTGGCCAGTGCTTGCAGGCCAGAACCACACAGACGATTGACCGTGAAAGCGTTGGAATCTTCGCGCACTCCAGCTTGTAGTGCAATACGGCGAGCCAGGAAGGCATCCCCGCCGACCTGCCCGACGCAGCCAACAATCACTTCGTCGATTGATTCCATCGGGACTGCAGCACGTTGAGCTGCTGCGTTAAGAGCATGAGCGCCCATAAGGTGATTCGGAGTACCAGCCAGGGAGCCGCCATAGGCTCCGATTGCGGTACGCGCACCGTCAACGATGACGATTCGTTCCATAATGTTTCCTTTTCTCTGTGTTACATGGCTGTGATTGCAGCTTGTTCGGTGCTAATGGCTGGCCATGCGCGGCCATGCGGCGGCCAACCGTGAAGTTCTTCCTTTCCAGTTAGAGCGAGAAGCAAACCGAGACGGGCAGTAATCCGGTAGTGCATGCCCCCCCCTAAGCGGAGGTTAGGTATTGTGCTGGATTTGCTTGCTGGCTGTGATAGTGAGCTGCGGTGCTAGTGGGTTACCCGTTCGGCTAGGGGTGCGATACCCGTATTCAGATGGTCATCAGATAGCCACTAGCTAGATGCTCAGATGTGGCCAGATAGCCAGCTGCAGTAGCCGCCAGCCCGATACCTGCGCACTCGCGCGCACGTAGGTCGCGAACACCGTTCAGGTGAACAGGCACGGCGAACACCTGATAGCTACCCTGCTGAGGTGCAGATCCTGTGTCGGGCAACGCTTTCAGCCCAATCGCTTTGGCGTTCCGGTATCCGTCAGCACTGCTTACGGCCTGGCTGCTCTGGCACTTTTGCTTAGGCATGGCCACCGCTATCAGCAACTTTGATGAGCGCGGCAGCACGGCGAGCAGTGTCATTGTCATCTACTGCGAGGATGACCCATCCGGTATTCGTCAGTTGCACCAGATAGTGCTCCGTTGCCAAATACACCTCCTGACCTTTATCTATGGCGGCCTTGCCGTAGAAAGTCAGTTGGTCAACCGTATCGACCCACTTGGGATGTTTGGAATCGGCAACCATGAGGAAGCACACCCGCTTTGCGCCATCGACAATATCCATGAATCCGCCGCATCCCACAGCTTTCCCGCCGAATGCTGAGACGTTGATATTGCCTGCGCCATCAACCTGCCCAACCCCCATAAAGGTGATGTCCACGCCGCCACCGTTATAGAAGTCGAATTGTTGCGGATGGCCAATAATTGCCGCCGGATGTAACGCACACCCGAAATCAACTCCGCCGAGTGGCACCCCGCCGTAGGTTCCGGATTCAACGGTGAGCGTCACCCTGGCAATCTGACCGCTTTTTGCCAGTGCACGCCCAATGGAATCTCCGGGTAGACCCGTCCCCAAATTGATAATGTCGCCATCGCGCACCAGGCTAGCTCCTCGCTCCCCGATAGCTTGGCGAACCGGATCAATCTCCTGAGCCAAGATAGATTCAGCGAGCTCTGCCGCGGAGGCATACCCCGTGATGAGATCCATGTTGACGCTCAGTGCGCCATTGGTCTGCCGGTGATATTTCGCCGGATCAGAGACGACCATAACGTAATCGATCAGCACCCCTGGCACGTTGACGAGCCGCGCTGGAATATCCCCACGATCCACGATCTCTTTCACTTGCGCGATGACGATTCCGCCGCTGTTGTGTACCGCCTGAGCGATAGCGAGCGCATCGAGGATCGTCACGTCATCATCTTGGGCGAGGTTCCCATCTGGATCGATTCGGGTGCCACGAATAATGCCGACGTTAATCGGGAACGACTTGTAAAACAGGTATTCGCGCCCGTCAATTTCTTGCAGCTCAACATATTCAGTGGGGGAAGTGGCCGCGCGGGCGCTGGCATTGATTCGCCCGCCGTCAATTCGTGGATCAACGAAAGTTCCCAATCCGACGCTGGAGAGTTGCCCTGGACGGCCGGCAGCGATCGTGCGGTAGAGAGTGGAGATCTGCCCTTGGGGGAGGCAGATGGCTTCTATCTCGTCAGCCCCTAACATATTCGCCATTGGTGGGTTCAATCCCCAATGTGGGCCGACGATGCGCTTGACCAATCCCGGATGGGCGAGCCGAGCTAAGCCGTCAAAACGATTCGATTGGCCTGCCGCATGAACAAAGGTCAGATCGTGTGGAGCGCCAGTGGTAAGGAAAGATTCTTCGATACGCAGGTAGATCTCGTCGGCGACGCCCATCATGGTGAACCCGTCGCCGGCGACAGTTGCACCATTGGGTATCAGGGCTGCGACGTCTTCCGCGCCAATCTGCTGGAAGCTCACAGCTTGTACCCTCCTCCGATGTTGATGACTTCGCCGGTGAGGTAGGAGGCGTCATCGGAAACCAGGAATGCCACCAGGTTGGCGACGTCTTCCGGCTGGCCAGCTCGGCGCAGGGGTACTTTGGCGACTTGCTCCTCGTACAGATTCTCAAAGCCGGCGCGGGAGGGAACATCTTTGAGTGCGCTCGTCATGGCGGTTTCGATAAATCCGGGGCAGATGGCGTTGGCGGTGATTCCCTTGAAAGCTAGTTCTTTGGAAATGGAACGGGTCAGGGAGACGACGCCGCCTTTGGCCGCAGCGTAATTTGTTTGGCCGATATTCCCCATCCAGGACGCTGAGGCCACGTTGCAGATCCGCCCGTAGCTGTTTTCGCGCATGTGTGTGCCGACTTTGCGACAGAAATAAAAGACGGCGGATAGGTCAACGGCGATGACGGCATCCCACATCTCGTCAGTCATTTTGTGTAGCATTCCGTCGCGGTTAATGCCGGCATTGTTGACGAGAATGTCGATTTTTCCGTGGTTTTCGATGATTTCATCGACGGTGCGATCCACTGCTTCGCGGTTCGATACATCTAGGGCGACGGAGACTGCTCCGTTGCCACATTCGTCTGCGGTGCGCTGAGCGGCCTCGGCATTAATGTCAATAACGATGACGCGCGCGCCGCGTTCGGCGAGTTTTAGCGCGATTCCACGGCCGATTCCTTGGGAAGCGCCGGTTACGATAGCAACGCGATTTTCTAGGGGTGTGCAGCTCATTGGTTATCTCCTTGGGGTTTGGGGCAGCGGCAGGAATTGCCGATACGCAGGGTGTAGGGGCAGATCACATCGGTTATGCAGATGCGCCGATGGTGAATGAGATCGTCGATGTACGTGATTGCTTGGGCGGCCATCTCGTCAATGGGTTGGACGATGGTGGTCAGTTCTGAGTCGGGAACGCCGAAATTGGTGATTCCGTCGAATCCGGAGAGGGCGACGTCGTGGGGGACTCGGATGCCGTGCTCGGCGAAATCGTGAATAATTCCGCGGGCAATGGCGTCTGTTCCGCACAAGATCGCTTCGGGAAGTTGTGGTAGGGAGCGCAGATAGGCTCCGGCTTTTCGCCCGCCCTCACGCCCAAGTTCGGTGCGGATGATACGTTGTTGCGGGACGTAAATATCGTTTTCGATGAGCCCTTCCAGGTAGCCGACGTGCCGTTCATTTGAGGCGGAGGATTGCCGTGGGCCGATGGCAATGGCGAAGTTTTGGTAGCCGTGGGAGGCCATGTGATATGCCATTTCTTTGGCGGCGGCGCGGTTGTCAATCCCGACGAACGTCGCTCGGACCGTGGGCATTTTGCGTGAGACTTGAACGTAGGGGATGCTGGCTTTACGCAGAATTTGGGCGATGGAGGCGTCGCCGTCTTGAGTGGCAGTGAGGATGATGCCATCGACGCGGTGGGCAACCATCATCTCTACTGTGGTTGCAAGATCGGTGGCGGTATCTCCGGTGTGGCTCAAAATGACGTTAAAGTCGTGGTTTTTTGCTGCTTGATGGAATGCGACGCCCAGTTCCTGGTAGAAGGGGTTGGCTAGGTCTGCCAGTACTAAGCCAACTAGCGGTGTGCGAGTGGTATCGCGTCGTGTCGCGTTTGAGGTGTCGATGCCGTAGTCGCGGGCAAGGTTGATAATGCGCCGACGGGTTTCCTCGGAGACTCCTGGTTTGCCGTTCAGTGCGTAAGAAACGGCAGCGCGAGAGATGTTAAGTTGTTGGGCGATTGACGCCGCGGAGGGACTCCGTCCGTTGGAGTCAGGTGCACTTGTTCTCTTCACGTCATCACCCCTTCGTGACTAACGAGAATGCGAAGCTGTTGTGGCTAAGCTCACCTCTTCGATTCTCGGGGGGGGGGGGTATGGGTTAAGCAACCTTAAGTTCCTGCTGATAATGGCGGGACTTACCGCTTTGACGCTGGGAAAACGCTTTGAAGGAGAATAGCACCCCTGCGCGATTGTATAGGATATTGGCGGTATAGCAGCGAAAACTGTGCGTCGAAACCTTAAAAATATTCGGGGCGGAAGATTCAGAAAATTACTGAACTCCCGCCCCGATTCACATCCTTAAACCGCTACGAATTAATTAGCTTTGTTCTTGAGTGCGATCTGGAAGAGCACTCCGGCTATCGCGCTAACCATCATGAAGATGAACGAAATGCTATATCCGGTGACGTTCCCCCATCCGCCTCCCACGGAGATGAGGAAACCAATGATGAGCGGCGCCAAACCGCCACCAATAAACATGGATGTGGTGATAATGCCGTTTGCCGTTCCGCTTGTACCGCGTGGCGCTGCGTCGGTCGCAGCAGCATAGAATATCGGCCACGGAGCGTTAGCGACCATGCCCAAAAAGAGCTGCAAGCCGATGTAGGCAACAATAGTGTGCGCAAAGTAGAAGCCACCTACTGCGACTCCCATCCACAAACCGCAAATAATGAGCGTCATTCGTCGCCCGAGATAGTCAGATAGCGAAGGCCAAAAAATCTGCCCCAGAATTCCGGTGATGGTAAAGACGATGGAATACGCGGCAGCTTCGCTGTATGACAGATTGATGATATTTGCGAGGTAGAGCGGCAAAATATAGCTGACTCCGTTGTACACAATCTGCGTTAAGGCACAAGTTGCCCCAGTAAACATAACAACTTTGTTGCGCAGGCAGACCTGGATTGCCCCTGCTACCTCGCCGGTTTCCGCTTCGATATGCTCATTTCGGAAACTCGTCATCTCGCGACTGTCGATTTTATCTAAGGTTTCGACGTATCGACGCTCAGAAGAGTAGTACGCCCAAAAGCCCATGAGCGGAACAGAGACGATGAGACCAATATAAAAGACGTAATACCACTTATCGACGCCAAAGGATTTCAAAATCCATGCGACCGTCAATCCGCTCAGGAGCGCGCCAACCGGATAGCCGGTGTGGTGAACTCCGAGCGCAAATCCACGGCGCTCTTTGGGCCACCATTCTGTCGTATTAGAAACCCCAACAGGTTCTGCCCAACCGGCACCGAGATTAACTCCTAGGCGCAACGCGATGAACACAACGAGATGGTGAATGGCAAATTTCAAACCGGATAGTGCGGAAATGAAGTTGTAGCCAATAACTAAGGGGACTTGGAATATTGCTCGTTTCCACCCGAATCCGTGCTTATCGCTCCACCGAGATCCTGGGATGGCGAGCAGGGCAAGGGCAAAGAAAATTGCGGATGTGATTGCGCCCCAGGCTTCCGGGGTGAGCTGGAAATGGTCAGAAATTACTGGACCGAGGCGTAGGACGACTTCTCTATCAAATGCGTTTAATACCCAGATTAACCAGGTGACTCCCAGCGCCGTCCACGATGCTGCGGGCATGAGTCGAAATGGTGCGTTAACTTTTTTCATACGCGGGCGTTTCGTCATGACGTTCCCCTAAAAGCTGGACTCGCGGCCAAAACGAGGTAGGGCGTACCCCTGGATGTCGAGCCCGTCAATGACGTATAGCGCGCCACGCTCTGGTCCGTCTTCGGGGAAGCGTTTCAGGGGGGGGGCGACCCATCGTTGTGATAAATAGTCGAGATAGATCCTGACCGCCGAATGTCGGGCAGGTGACTTTGCGTACCGGCATGTCGATGCTGCGTTCGAGGGTGCCCTCCGGATCGTATCTGTTGATTTTCCCGCCGTACACATGGGCTTGCCAGACAAAACCATCGGCATCGACGGTCATACCGTCAACAGCGCCACCGTCGGAGGTGTCAACTGTGGTAAAGACTCTCTTATTGGACACCGTGCCGGATGTCAGATCGTAGTCATAGGCCCAAATATCGCCAGACCAGGTATCGGCAAAGTAAAGGGTGGATCCGTCGGGGCTAAAACATGGCCCATTTGAACATACGATTCCTTCGTCAAGTACGGATAGCTGATAGTCGGTGTCGAGGCGATAGAGCCGCCCAGATGCCTGTTCTTCGGCTTGATCCATTGAGCCGACGACGAAGCGCCCACGAGGATCAACCTTTCCGTCGTTGAAGCGATTATGCGGTAGGTGTGGTTCAGGGTTGACGATAAGTTTTGCCTCATCCAGTTCCGGATTGTATTCGTATAGCCCATCCTCGCCCGATAGTAAGAAATTTTTACCGTCCTTAAATAGGGCCATTGAGCCGAGCTTTTGGCGGGCGTCCCAGACTTTCAGGTTGCTGCCGCTTTCGGTGTGGCGATAGATTCGCCCCTCCGTAGAGTCGATCCAATATAAATACTGAGATGCGCAATCCCAGACGGGACCTTCGCCCAAACTGGGTTTAAGGTCAATGATGTGCGATATATGCATGGGAATATGCCTTTCTTTAGGCAGTCTGCTTTGACTGCGGTGTATAAGGTGTGGTCGCATAATGCGACGCGGCAGGGCGGTCGGTGATTACTGCGAAGTGGGAGCACTGATTTGTGCGAATAACATCCAATGACGGAGTAATCCCCAGCTATAACCTCGTTGTTGTCGCTTGGGTCACATTTTTGTAATCGTTTCTGCTGGTAAGCAAGGTTAAGTACGACGCAATCTGGCGCAGGTAAACTGGGCTATCAGTTGAGCATGTGAGGAGAAAATAGATGTCGGCCCGTCTTTCTTCGGCATATACCCAATGGTTATTAGATCGTGGGCTACCGGCTTTTGCCCAGCACCGACCGCGGCTCTCAGAGCTGTGTGCGCGGGTTGCTCCGATGGCTGTTTTTGTGCTGGTAGGGCAGATCTTTGCACTGGTCGTCGGCGCTATTGTGGCCTTTGTTTTGCGCTCGCCGATTTTTGCCAGCCTTGAATCGGACGGTGCCACAGTGCGTGCGGTATCGACGCTAGGGGAGCAGGAAAATGCGCTGGCACAAATGGTGGCTCTGGCAACCTTGCTCATCCCAATCTTCGGCATTATTGCGGCGATTTTATTAGCCTGGCTAGTTTCGCGGCAAAACGCTCATGTGCGCCAGCGAATTGGCTGGATAGCGATGGTGGGCTGCGTTTTTGCTCCACTGATTGCGCGTATATTTATGGATTTTACGGGTCTATTTTCATCAAGTCCGGTGCGAATTATTGGCTGGCTAATGATTCGCGTATGTGCCGTCCTCGTCGTTTTGTGGACTATCCGTATCGGTTTTGGTTCGATTGTGAGTTATGCTTGGCGGCAAGCCCGCCGTCAAGTTGGGGCGATGGGACCAGTGATTGCCAAAGCCTTACCGTTGACGGTGCTCGCTTTTCTATTTGCGTTCTTCGCTGCAGAAACCTGGCAGGTAGCCGCTGGATTATCGACTGGACGGCTGATATGTGTGCTGGTGATCCTGTTTGGCTTGGCGTTCGCGCTGGTTGCAATGACGATTTCGGAGCGAATCGACGATGTTGTCACCGACGGATTATCTGCTCAACGTGCCAGCGATCTTATGCAGGCAACACAATTATTATCGGAATCTCCTAATGGCAGTGGATTAGCGCCGACGGTAGACGGGCAGGCTTTGGAGGATGACCCGCCTGTGGTGGAGCTCCTGCGTGCTGAAGAGTGTCCGTCGCGCCTGTATGTGCCACTGACGCGCTGGGAGAGACGTAACCTGGTGGTAGTGCATGTACTGGTGCACATGTGGCAGGCGATCGTGTTCGCAGCCTTCATTTTTATCTTTCTCGTGGGCTTTTCCTTGGTGGCTATTCCGTCGGGAATTGAAACAAAATGGACGGAACTGCCGGTTAAACACCTTGTCGTCAATGGGGTTACGCTGCCTGTGACCTGGGCTTATGTGAAGGTCTGTAGTTTGTTGGCAGCGGTTTCTGCCTTGAGCTATGCAGGTGCGGCGGCGAGCGATGACTTCTATACTCGGACTTTCATGCGCGATCTCAGCGATGACGTGGAGCAGGTGCTAGCTGTTAAACATAGTGGTCAGTGCCTCGCTCAGGTGGTAGGCGCTGGCGAAAACGCCTAACTTTTCCGTTCTGCTGTTATTTTGCCACGCAGATCTTTCGCCCAGCCCTAGCGAATATGACTGCGAACACATTAGAGTTGTTCCCAACCTTGAATGCGGCCTAACGCACTGTGCGGGGTGACGTTTCCTGGGCTATCCCCAATAGAACACGTATCTCAACGTTGAGAGGAAAGCATATGGGTAGATCGCATATGCGCAGGGTTCTCAGTGCGGCTTCCACGTCGATCCTCGCTCTTGTGCTAGCAGGTATTGCACCATCTGCAGCACAGGCAGCTCCGACGCCGGCACAGCCACTGACTATCCCTGCTGTTTCGCACTACACCTCGGATGCGACATCGTGGTCGCTGAATCCGAGTGGAAAAATCATTCTTGGCGGAGACGCCATAACCACTGATGGGCAGACTTTCGCACAAGAAATCGGCAACATCCTCAAGAAAGACGCAATGAGCGTCACCCGTGATGGTGCTCCCGCTGCCGGTGACATTGTTATTCAAACTGGCGATGTCGCAGGGGTGAACGGGCCAGAAGGCTACTCCATCCAGGTTCGCGACGGTGCGCTCGTCATCACCGGCAAAAGCGCTGTTGGTGCCTGGTGGGGCACCCGTACCGTCTTGCAGATCATCCGCGGGGCAACGGCTCAACCGGCCACCTTTGCCGGAACAATTACCGATGAGCCAGCCTATGGCGAACGTTTGGTCATGATTGACGTCGGCCGTAAGTACTTCACGCCAGACTTCATGAAACAACAGATCCGCCAAATGTCGTATTTGAAGCTCAACCGCCTCCAGCTCCACCTTTCCGAAGGTATCGGCTACCGTTTGGAATCCCAGGTAGCGAAGGAGGCTGTCAGCCCGCAGCACTGGACGAAAGCAGAGCTGGCAGAGATCCTCGCGGTGGCTAAGCAGTATCACGTTGAGGTCATCCCCGATGTTGATACGCCCGGGCACATGGATAACCTGCTCAAGGCCCATCCAGAGTGGGCATTGACTGTCAACGGGAAGAAATCCACAGGAAAGCTTGACCTCGCGGTGCCGGAAGCTCGGCAGTTTGCCAAGGATTTACTGGCAGAAGTTATTGATATGTTCCCCGATTCCAAGGTGGTACATATCGGCGGTGACGAATACCTGCCGGCTCCTTGGGAAGAAAGCGCGGGCAATGCCATCAACAACCAGAGCGCCCCGAGCCTGGTGAAATACGCCAACGAGGGGGTTGCGGGCGGCAATCTGGGAGTCAATGACGCCTACGCCAAGTACATGAACGAAATCGGCGATCTGGTGCGCAGCAAGGGCAAGGTCGCGCGGATGTGGAACGACGACGTGTACCCCAAGGGCACGACGATTCAAGTCAGCCGCGAAACCGAGTTGAGCCAGTGGATTCGCTGGAATGCCAGCAAGCCCAACACCTCGGATTATGTGGATGCCGGTTTCAAAGTCGTCAACGCCAACGGTGATTATCTGTACTACATTCTGACGAATGCGGGCGGCTCTGATGACGGATTGGGAACCGGTCCGAATAAGAATCCGCAGGCGATTTACGAACGGTGGACTCCGCGTACTTTCATGGGGGCGGCCGGTAACGGCGGTGATTACATCCTGCCTGACGGCAAGCCGATGCTGGGCGCGCACCTATCCATCTGGTGTGATAACGCCGACGCGCAAAGCGAGCAGAAGATTGCGGAGCGGTTCCCAGAGTGGATGCGGGCCTTCTCGCAGTCAACCTGGGGATCGCCGAAGATGCGCACCTCGCAGGCGGATTTTGAACGCGATGTTGCCCGTCGGGTGGGCAATGCTCCGCTCCCACAGGCCGGTGCAGATTCAGGTGCCGATGCGAATACGCTGCCTGGTCCGGGTCTGCCTGCCGTCTATCCGGGTTTGCGCGAGTACCAGCCGGTAGCGGGCGCGACCCCGTGGACGATCACCGATGCGACCCGCATCATCATCACCTCGGAAGAACTCCGCGCTGATGCGAAGCTGGTATCACGTGAAATCGCAGTTATTCGCGGAACGAATCCACCGGAAATCGTGGTGGGAACGCCGCAAGACGCGGGCGAACACGACATTGTGTTGAATAAGCAGGCAGATAACGGCATCCCGAATCCGGAGGGATACGTCCTGGATACTCGGGCTAAGGGAGCGGTTATTACGGGCACGACGACCGATGGTGTGTTCTACGGTACGCGCACGTTACTGCAGTCAATTCAGAGTTCCGGTGGCGCACAGAACGCCCTGGTGCGGGATTGGCCAGAAGTGAAGGAGCGCTCTTTCCATATTGACGCAGCGCGCAAGTACTATTCGCCGGATTTCTTCAACCAGTTGATTCCGCAGTTGGCGTGGCGCAAGGTCAATACCCTGCAGTATCACTTCTCAGAGAATGAGGGATTCCGCTTAGAATCCACTCAACATCCGGAGATTGTGTCGGCTCAGCACCTGACGAAGGATCAACTTGCGGAGATCATTGAGTTGGCCACGATGTATCACATTGAGGTCATTCCGGCTTTGGATATGCCGGGGCATTTGCGTCAGGTATTAAGTGCCCATCAGGATTTGCGTTTATCGGATAGCCAGGAGGGGCGCAATGGTTTGAACTATGCCAAGCCGGAGTCGCGTCAGTTGATGAAGGATCTATTGGCTGAGTATGCGCCGTTGTTCCCGTCAAATAAGTGGCATTTGGGTGCGGATGAGTTCATTGATTTTGCCGCTGCGCAGAGCAAGAACACCTATCCGGATTTGATCTCCTATGCCAAGGACGTCACGGGCAAGCAGGACGCCACCATTGCTGATGGTTTCACGTATTTCATCAATGACATGATTGATTACCTGGGCACGCTCGGTAAGAGCGATGTTCGGGTGTGGAATGACGGCTTCTACCGTTCGGATATTAACCAGACGGTTCAGCTATCTCCGAAGGCAACAGTGGATTACTGGACGGCATGGGATCGGCACATGTCTCCGTTGGAGACTTTTGTGCAAAAGGGTCACAAGGTCGTGAACTTTAACGATAAGTACATGTACTACGTGCTGTACTATCCAGGTGGGGCATACCATGATCGCCCGCAACCAAAGGCGATCTGGAACGAATACCATCCGGGCGTATTCCCGCGTCATGCCCGTGGTTTTGCGCAGACGTATGAGCGTCCGTATCCGCAGTGGCTGCTCGGTGGCTCCTTTGCGATCTGGTCCGATAATGAGCGGATGGAAACCGAAGAGCAGGTGTTGGCGAATTCGACGCCGCTGGTAGATGCCTTTGCGGGTCGGGCGTGGGCGCCGGAGGATAAGCGCGATCACTCCACCTACACTTCGAATATTCGATCCAGTGGTCGGGCGCCAATTTTGCCGAAGGAAGTTAAGGTGAAACTGGAATCGGCCTTGCAGGCGGATCCAGCGGCCGGAGCGGTTGCGGCGAAGTCGCCAATTAGCTATACCGCTACGACGACGAATAAGACAACGGTTCCTGTTGAGACGACGGTCAGCATCAACACCCAAGCTACGGCGGGGCAGTTAATGGCTGATGGGGTGACAGCTCAGATTCTCGATGAGAATGGCAAGCCGGTGATGAACCAGGCACGCAATGTGGCCGCAGCTAGCGAAGGGTCGAGTGTAACTGCGTCGGGAACGGAAGAGATTAGCCCTGGCGTCCCGTCAAGCTTTACCCCAGATAAGGCAACGGATGGGGATACGACGGGTGGTTCTCGCTGGTCCTCGCTCTACGATGACAATTCCTGGATTCAGGTGACTTTCGCGCAGCCGCAAACCCTGGATAAGGTGCGCTTGGCCTGGCAGGAAGCCTGTGCTCCGACTTATGAGGTGATGGTTAAGCTCAATGACGGTCAGTGGAAGTCTTTGGGTAAGAATACGATTACCTGCCCGTCGGGCAAGTCGGAAGTGTTGTGGACGGAACATCCAGTTAGTGCCGATGTCACTGGCGGTCAGACGGTGACGGCTGTGAAGATGCAGGCCAGTAGTCGAGTGGCTATCGGCGGTACGAAGTATGGCGTTTCCCTGTGGGAGATTCAGGCGCTGACGCCGGCAACGCCGGTACAGGTTCCGGCTCCGACGGTGGAAAATGGCGTCATTACCTGGAAGGGGACGCTGGCTCCACGTCAACATGTGGCCCTGAAGTGGGCGGGGGTGGCTCCGGCTGCTCCGGCACGCGGGCAGAATCCGGCTTCGGCAACGGTAACGCTCAATGCCTCCGGAACGGCAATGGGATTTGCTGGTACGGCTGCGGAGCAGTCGGTCACTCATACGGTTGCTCCGGCGAAGTTCTCGGTGACGCCGCATGGGACGGATACTCTGAAGGTGAATCAGAACCAGGAGTTCCAGGTGGATGTGCATAATGCTGTGCCGGATACCGACGCAGTGTTCCAGCTACATTCTGATGTGACGGATCTGGGAACGGTGCGGATTGCTTCGGCTGAGGAGACGGTGACCTTGCGTGTGCCGTGTTCGGTTGAGGCGGGTGAACACCGTCTGGTGGTAACCAATGGTGATGCGACGGCTGAGTTGCCGGTGACGGTGGCGGCAGATCCGGCGGCGTGCGGGGTCTATCATCCGACGGTGACGGTTCCGGCGGAGCCAGTTGCACCTGGAAGTAAGGTGGCGATTACGGCTGCTGGTTTCGCGCCGCAAGAGGCGGTGGCTTTGGAGATCGTGCGCATTACTGATCCGGCGACGGGCGCGGGGGATGTGGTTGCTGGTCCGTTGACCATCACTGCGGATGCCTCTGGTGCTTTTGCTACGACGATGGATCTGGTGAAGGATCTTCCGGCTGGGTCATACACGGTACGTGCAACGGGTAGCGTCTCTAAGACTCCTGCGGTTGCGACGTTAACGGTGGTGGCGCTCTCGCCAACGCCGTCGCCGGAGCCAACTAATCCGAGTGTTCCCGGTAAACCGGATGTGCCTGCTAAGCCAGGCGTTCCAGTCAAGCCTGGGATGCCGAGTAAGCAGGGGCTGTCGCATACGGGCATGCAGGCGGGCGGAATTATGCTGCTCGCGGGTATGAGCGTGCTGTGTGGTGCGGTACTGCTCGGAGTGCGGCGAGTACGCCGAGAGAGCTGAGGTGCAGGTTCTGCATACGCAATCTCCGTGCTGCCGCTAGCGGTGGCGCTGCGAGATAGCTTGATGTAAACGTCTGCCCCGCCATCGTGGATGGCGGGGCAGACGTCTTTCTTTTAGTCTTTTCTTTCTTACTTCTCCGTTGTTTTCGTTTCTCACTCTTGAGCTAAGTATTTTTTCACAGTATTCACGGGTGAAATATTCGTCGGTAATTTTGGCTAAAAACCAGGGTTTTACGGGGGTGTGCTAAGAAAATCCGACAGGTTAGCGACACTATTGCAGTGAAATAACATCAAACTTTCGTTGCGTAATTAGAAAAACTTGGGATACCCTAACTTTGCAGAATTAGTCGATGTGTCAGTGGAAGGAATAATATGACACGCGCCAAAAGAGCCATTATTGCGCTGTTTGCGGTGTTGGGACTCCTTGTTCCCGGGCTAGCCGTTACCTCGCCAGCACATGCTGAAGGTGCGCCAAGCCTCACCGCAACTGTTGCCCCGCGCAGTGGCGGAACCGTCACGATCACCGGCAATGGATTTAGCACAAAATCTCCGGGAATCTACGTCGGGCTTGCTGCCAATGCGCAAGGAAAAACCTTCTATCAGTACTTCACTGCTATGGATGACGAGTCGATGAAGAAAGTCAAGTACGTTCTTCCGCCCTCCGACTCTCCGGCTGCAGGTAAGTACTACCTCAAAGCGGATGGTTCTTTTGAACTGACCTTCGATATTCCCGCATTCGCCGAGGGAACGACCTACACCATCCTGACCTCGAAAGCACATGGCATGGGGGCGCAAGATCCCTCGCAAAATGCCTCGGTGGATATTGCATACGAGCCAGCTCCGGCTCCCACCCCCGATCCGGCGCCAACTCCAGATCCGAAACCAGATCCGCAGCCCAAACCAGATCCCGCACCTGAGCCTGCACCGGCGCAGCCAACGGTTAGCGCCAGCGTGGCCCCCTATGCTGGCGGAAAAGTCACCGTCACGGGTAAAGGTTTTGCTACCAGTGGTCCGGGAATCTACGTCGGTATCGCCACTAACGCCGAAGGAAAGGCCTTCTACGAGTACTTCAAGATGGGTAGCGATGAGATGAAAAAGATCATCTATCTGCGCCCACCGACGGATTCTCCGACGGAAGGTAAGTACTACCTCAAAGCCGATGGCTCATTCGAAGTGACGATGGAGGTTCCGGCCTACGCAGAAGGAAAGAAACTCACCGTTTTGACCTCCAAGGCGCATGGCATGGGCATGATGGATAAGTCGCAAAATGCTGCGGCTGATATTACCTATGAGCCAGCTCCGGCTCCCACCCCCGATCCAAGCCCGAAGCCTGAGCCGAAACCGGAACCCAAACCCGAGCCGACGCCACAACCAGCAACTAAGCCGAGTGTGACGGTAACGGAAGTCTCGGAGGATGGCGGCACAATCACCGTCACAGGTAAAGGATTCTCTGCGCAAAAGCCAGGCATTTACGTCGGGTTAGCAGAAAATGCGCAAGGAAAGAGCTTCTACGAGTACTTCACCACGATGGATCCCAATGCGAGCAACGTATTCTGGGTCAATCCAGGAATTACCGCACGCCAAGGGCAGATGATCCCGTTAAATCCTGACGGCACATTTACTGCGACCTTTACCGTGCCAGCAAAGAAAGACGGCGTAGAATTCACGATTCTTACCTCCAAAGCGCACGGAAAGGGCGTGCAGGATCCCTCCCAAAATACCGCGACTCCGGTGGTCTATCGGGCTGGCCTCAAACCGCAGCCCGCACCGGATCCAGCTCCAGCACCTACCCCGCAACCGGCTCCGGCGCCGCAGCCCGCGCCAGTTCCGGCTCCTGAGGCTCCCGCTCCGGCGAAGCAATGCGAGGTGGACCGCACCAAGACTCGGGTGACGGCTGGTTCGCTGGATTGGGGCGTGCGCTCCTCGTTCGTTAACTACGTTCGCGGTTCAATCGCCAACGGCACGATGGAAACCTCCGGTGGGGTGACGTGGACCGGATCAACCCTGGTGTGGCCAGCGCGCAGCGGCTCCTACGATCTGAATGCAGGCACTGGTACGCTCAACTACTCTGGCACAGTCCATTTCACTGGTCACAAAGGCGTTTTGGATATGACGATCTCGAACCCTTCGCTCGTCATCAACGGAAATTCCGCCGCGCTATACGCGACGGTTTCCTCCTCGGATATGTCTGGCAATCGGACGGATCACGGTCGGGTTCACTTTGCTAACGTCGTGCTCTCCGGAAAGAAAGCAGGCTACAGCTCGCTGAGTTTCTCAACAGCGTCAGTGACCTTGACGTCAGCAGGTGCGGCTGCCTTCGCTGGTTTCTACTCGGCTGGCGAAGAACTCAATGCGATGTCCTCCTCCGTCTCTCTGACTCCGAACAATGCCTGCGATCCGGTGACGGGTGAGCACACATTCTACGACGGGTCAGGCAAGCTCACCTACACGGGTGCGGCAGTGCCTGCCACCGCTGGCGTGGCCTTGGCGCTGTCTCTCCTGGGTGCGCTCCTCCTGGTCGTACGGCGTCGGGAAATGACGGCATAAATATCAGCGAAAAACCATATATGTGAGCGGAAAACTCGCAATAAAACCCTAATGGTGTGGGATGAATGCAAATCTGTAGCGCGTTCATCCCACACCATGATGACGAGGAACAATGAAAAAACTGCGTGCATTCAGCCTCGCGCTCGGGGCCTCCTTCACTCTGCTGTTGACCGGATGTGGAGCAGACCCCACGTCGCCTCCAGCCTCTGATAACAAAACCTCCACCAGCACGTCAGATGGCACATCAACACAAGCGCAGGCCGCAGAATCAGGTAAATCCTCGCTACCTGATCCAGCACGCCTCACCGGAATAAGCCAGGTAGCAGATATTGGCGATCCCGTCCCCATTGAGGGGAGTTTCGCCCAAAAACTTCCGGTGACGCTCACCGATTACGAGCACAATTCCGTCACGGTATCCGATACCTCGCGTATTCTGGCCCTCGATATTAACGGCACATTATCGCGTACCGTCATTGCGCTGGGATATGGCGATCGGCTCGTCGGGCGCACAGTATCCTCAACGGAAAAGGCATTGCAGAGCCTCCCCGTCGTGACAGAAAATGGCCACTCCATCAATACTGAAGCCATTATTGCGCTGAATCCGACCGTAATCTTGGCAGATAGATCTGTTGGCCCGCCAGAATCTCTCGACCAACTGCGGGCTATGGGAATTCCCGTCGTATTAGTTGATCCGGCACGTTCCATCTCTCATACTCGCACCCTGATTGAAACAGTGGCGCACGCATTAGGAGCTGACGAGGCTGGGAAAGCCCTCGCGCAACGCACAGAGTCAGAGATTGCCAGCGCACAAGAGCAGATTGCTCAGTGGACGCCAGCTCAGCCGCTCGATATTGCGTTCTTGTATGTGCGCGGGACGGCAGGAATCTTCTTCATCCTTGGTTCGGAGGATGGGGCCGGGGAACTCATTACCCATGTGGGTGGGCGTGACGTTGCGAGCGAACACGGGATTACCTCGGTGGCTCCCGCCAATGCGGAAGCCTTAGTGGCATTAAATCCGCAGGTCATCTTCGTGATGAAGAATGGTTTGGAATCCACTGACGGATTAACTGGTTTATTGGCCCGCCCAGGAGTGGCACAGACACGCGCTGGGGAACATCAGCGTGTGGTAGTGATCCCTGACGGAATATCGCTCGCCTTTGGCCCGCAAACGGGTGAGATTCTGTTGGCAGTGGCTCGGGCGCTTTATGGGGTCGATGAAGCGCAGTGAGTGTTTATCAGCTATTTCATCGCCGATCGCATACCTCACCGGCTAAGGGCTCGCCTGCGGCACAAACATCTGGGGTGAAACATCCGCACGCACAGCAGCTTTCGGCACAGCAGCCACAGAAAGAACAGTGCCAGTGTGCGCGCCCGGGGTGTAATTCGCGCCGTGGCGGGCTTCGTGCCCGCACCCGCCGTCGCGTACTGACTTTTATTGTTCTCATCGTCGCGCTTATCGGAGCGGTCGTGCTATCGGCGTCAATTGGGCAATACGAGATTGCAATCCCGGACGTCATTCGTGGGTTCTTTTCGCATTTCGGTATTGGTGGTGAGCCGGCAGACGCTAACGCTACCCAGGTGCTGTGGAAGATCCGATTCCCGCGGATTGCTCTTGGTTTGCTGGTCGGAGCTGCATTGGCGGTATCTGGCGCTATTATGCAAGCTATTTTCTCTAATCCGCTTGCCGAGCCGGGCATCATCGGGGTGTCATCGGGATGTGCGGTCGGGGCGTCGATAGCCATTGTGGTCTTCCCTTATGCACTCGGCGGATTTGCGGTGCCCTTGGCGGCTTTCTGTTCCGGGCTTATTGCTTCTGCGGCGGTCTATTTATTGTCGCGTTCTGGCGGTCGGGCTGACGTCATCACCTTAGTGCTGACGGGAATTGCAGTGACTGCCGTATGTTCGGCGTTGACGTCAATCGCAACGTACGTTGCCCCCACGACGGCTCGTGATCAAATCGTGTTTTGGCAAATGGGATCGCTTAATGGGGCAAGCTGGGCACATGTGCTCACAGTTGCGATCATTACGGGGATTGGCCTGCTCGGTGCCATAAGCATGGCGTGGAAACTCGATACATTGGCGCTTGGTGAAAAAGCTGCTGGGCACGTAGGAGTCTCAGTTCATGCAGTGCGAGTATGTGCTATCGGGATAACGGCATTAATGACGGCGGCGGCAGTGTCATACGCTGGAGTGATTGCTTTCGTCGGGTTGATCGTTCCGCACGTTCTGCGTTTACTCATTGGACCTATGAACAAATATCTCTTGCCGGGGGCACTGCTCGGCGGGGCGCTGCTTATCACGCTTTCTGATTTGGCAGCTCGCACCGTGATCCCGTTTGCCGATCTGCCGATTGGAATTTTTACTGCGCTGGTAGGGGGTCCAACGTTTTTCATCCTGCTGCGCCGTGGCATGAGAGGAATGCGTCGTGGCTGATACTGATACTCCCACTCGTACTGATACCGGCGCGATAGACCCTGGTGAAGTACTGATTACCTGCCATGATATTTCCTTTTGTTACGGGCAGCGGCCAATTCTGAGCCAGGTCAGTGTGGATGTGCGAGCTGGTGAAGTGGTGGGCTTGCTTGGGCCGAACGGGACAGGAAAATCCACGCTGTTGGGGGTGTTGGCCGGAGATCTGCGGCCCGCTAGCGGCACGGTATCCCTGTGTGGGCGTTCGTTGGCGGAATATGATCGTCGGAGTTTGGCACAAAAGCGGTCAGTCATGCCGCAATCAAGCGATTTTCCGTTCTCGTATTTAGTACACGATATTGTGTACATGGGTCGCTCGTGTTGGCCGCGCGATACTGAGCGTGACGAGCAGATGGTCGGTCGCGCTATCGAATGTACCGATGTGGAACATCTCGTCGATCGGGATGTCACGCAACTATCTGGCGGAGAAAAATCACGAGTCACACTCGCCCGCGTCATTGCCCAAGACGCCCACGTCGTTTTTCTGGATGAACCGACGGCTGCCTTAGATATTGCCCATCAAGAGCGAACGATGGAGTTATGCACCCAGCTTGCTAGTAAGGGATGTGGGGTTATCGCGGTGATGCATGATTTGCAGTTGGCAGCGGCCTACTGTGATCGCATTGCGGTGATGAGCGCAGGGAAAGTCGTTGCTTTTGGTCCGCCGAGCGAGGTTTTATCTCCAGATCTTCTCACTGAGGTGTACGGATGGCCGATTCGGGTGAGTGAAGTGGACGGCGAGATAGTGATTATTCCGGAACGCAAAGGAGTGCGAAAGTGACAGCAACAGCAATTTCTGCTCAAGGAATTCGCACCACCCGATTCGTAATGGCCTTGCGTCTGGGCTATGCCCTCTGGGTGGGGGCAACGTTATGTGCGCTGGCACCGCAGGTTTTTCGCCCAAGTTCTCACGGCTGGATCATGCCTGCGATATTCGCGATTCTTGCCGGAATATGCGCCTATGGTGAATTGGTTGTCGGTGGGCGTGGGGCGCGGGCGGAAGAAAAATATTTGCGCCGACGGATCCTTCGTCGGTTATATGAGACTGGACCGAGCCCAGACGATGCGCCGGATCGCGATGCGCACGTCGTTACTTTGATGACGGATAATGCTGAGCGCGTCACGGAATATCTCCAGGTGTATCGCGGAGCAACACAGGCAGCGCTAGCTATTCCGGTGTTAACGATCGCCTATATTGCGATTGCTATTGATCCGCTTATCGGGCTGGCAATGCTTGTGCTTGTACCCTTTGTGCCTGGATGTGTACTGGGCTTTTTGCGGCTATTTAGAGGGACTTCAGCTCATTCCCGACGCCAACGTGCAGCGCTCATGGCCCGTTATATTGACGCGATTCGCCACCTGGTGATGATCCGGCTATTGGGCGCCGGCCGTCGGGTAGAAGACGAATTACGAGAGGCAGGGGAACGCAATCGCAAAGCCATTATGAAACTGTTGGCGGGCAATCAGATCGTCATTATTGTGCTCGATGGGGTATTTTCCCTTATTTTGATCTGTGCTGTGGCTGCTCTAGCGGTGTGGCGGCATAGCTCTGGGGCGATAACGATGAGCCAGGCATTGACGGTGGCACTGTTAACGTTTTTACTGATCGAACCGCTACAGCAGGTGGCAGGGTTCTTCTATATCGGAATGGGCGGTAAAGCGGCCCAGCGGGCGATCAATCGCTACCTATTCTCGGCGGATTCGGCTACGTTGGGGCGGCACGCGCGCTGTGGCAAGAATGAGCATGGTGGGCACGATCAGGGTAATGGGCATTCCCAGCATAGCGCGCGTAGTGCACATCGCGGGCGTGACCAGCGCGAGGAGCAGAGCCAAGAACGTGGCGAACATAGCCGATCCCACGCGCATAGCCAATATGGCGAGCGTAGTGAAAACCACGAGCAGACTTACCGCGCCGAGCGCTCGCAACACAGCAGCCAGGCGCCACAGAGCTCTCAAAATTCGGATAAGGATCAGGGCCGATACGTCGGCAAAACGCAATATGACGCGCAAGTCGAAGCTGAAGGGCATCCGCAACGCGCGCAAACTGCCACTCGGTCGGATACTCCGGTTCAACGCACGCGATCTGCTTGCTCTGAGGCCCAGAACGCCGAATCCAATCCGACCTGCACCAAAATGCAACTACCGGCAGCCCTACCAGAGCGCAGTGGGGTACGCGTGAGCCGCGCTTGCCCAAATAAAGCGATTATCCATCTCGAAGATTTATGCCACGACTATGGGCGAGGCCCGGTACTACGCAACCTCAATCTCACGGTGTACCCGGGTGATCGTATCGCTGTGACCGGGCGTTCTGGTTCGGGAAAGACGACCCTCTTATCCCTCATTGCGGGAGTGCTGCCGCTGCAACAGGGTGCTTTGAATATCGCCGGTTATGAAGCGGCGACGACGGATCTTTCCCGCCTGCGAGCCTGCTCAGCCGTGGTATCCCAACGCACCTGGCTGTTCACCGGAACAATTGCGGATAATCTGCGGATGGCTTGCCCACAGGCGACTGAGGAGCAGATGTGGCAGGCTCTGGAGAAAGCCTATGTGGCACATGATGTGCGAGCGATGCCCGCTGGATTAGAGACGGATTTAGGTGAGGGTGGGGCGTTGATCTCTGGGGGTCAGGCGCAACGACTCTCCTTGGCGCGGGCTTTTCTCTCCCAGCGTCGGCTGATCCTCTTCGACGAGCCAACCTCGCATGTTGATATGGATTCAGAGCAGCATATTCTCCGTGCTATAACGCAGATTGGCCCGGAATATACCTGTATTTTTATTACCCATCGCCCAAGTCTGCTGCAGTTAAGCAACCGGCAATGGCATCTGGCTGATGGGCATGTGACGGAGGAACAGCGATGAATGGGCCGACGAAGAATCAACCGGCAACGGATCAGTCAACTAAAGATCAGCTAACTAAAGATCAGCTAACTAAAGATCAACGAATGACGGATCAGCCGACGGCGCATCGCCCCACAGCACATCACCTGGCAGCAAACCAGGCCTCACCTGCCCAGGCAGTTTCAGCCGTTGCTCAACCAGTGACAGCGCAATCGATGCCAGCCCAGCCAGTAAATGAGCAGCCAACGGCAGATCGGCTAACGATGCCCCAGCCAACCGCGCCTCAGCCAGCGATAACGCAATCAAAGCT
Organism: Trueperella sp. LYQ143; assembly: GCF_046599595.1. NCBI lineage: Bacteria > Bacillati > Actinomycetota > Actinomycetes > Actinomycetales > Actinomycetaceae > Trueperella > Trueperella sp. LYQ143. Next base: position 112,746 of record NZ_JBKIWR010000008.1, read on the forward strand.
GGCTGAGGCGGCAAGGAACAACTCGGCGGCTGCCTCCTGCCCGGATTCGGCAGCCGATTTTGCGCTGCGCGCCGCCACATCAACCACTGCATCGGCCGCTACATCAACCGTAGTGACGACGCCGCAACTGATCCGATGGTTAACCGCCATCACTCGTCCGGTTCACAAACCCTTGTTTTTCTCGGCCTTTATGCGGATCGTCAACCTCAGCCTTGAGATAAGCCTCTTTGCCGTGATGGGGGCAGGGGTGGTGGCACTTTTCTATGGTGCTGCTTCGCCGATCATCTTCCTGGGATTAGTGCTTATCGCGCTGGCAAAAGCTGTGGCCTACTATTTAGAGCAGTTCTCTGGGCATTACGTTGCCTTCAAAGCCTTGGAATTATTGCGAACCCACGTTTTTGCAACCCTGTGGCCGAAAGCTCCGGCGATCGTCTACCGCTCTCGCTCCGGTGATATTTTGGCGTCCCTGACCCGAGACGTCGATCGTATTGAAGTGTTCTATGCTCATACTTTCGCTCCGTTGGTTGCAGCATACGTCGTGCCACCGTTGGCCTTACTCGTCACTGGCCTATGGATCGGTTGGGATATTGTGATAATCCCAGCCCTATGTGTAATGCTCTCGCTCAGCCTGGTTCCTTATGTGGGAACTCGCCGAGCCTTAGCCGCGACGGCCGATACTATCCGCACTCGGCGGGTCCTATCCCACCACGTTTCGGATTCCATTTTCGGCAAAGAAGAAGTTGTCGGATATGGTCGAGCAGATGATCGCGCGGCCGAGATGGCAAAAATTGACGACGAAGTTGCCCGCACAGCAGCGATTTCCCGCCGTATCCTCGCTTCACGTCGGGCAGTAAATATTATGTTGATGCTGTTCGCAGCGATCTCTATCCCCGCCGTTGGCCACTATTCACCAATTGTGACGGCAGGCATGGTTGCGGGGGCTTTGCGGCTGTTTGAAGGGCCGCGCGGAGTAGAAGATGCCGTCGGCTATCTCGATCATTCCTTTGCCGCAGCGCGCCGCCTGTGGGATATTAGCCACGCCCCAATACGTGTTGGTGATGGTTCGCAAGAATTAGTGCAGAATTCTGCCCCGACGGTGGCATGGAATAACGTCTCCTATCAATATGAAACCGCCAGTGGGCAGCCAGGTTTTGAGCTACGCGAGGTATCTATCGTCGCTCCAGCAGGGAAACACACGGTGTTCTTAGGGGCTTCCGGCTCTGGAAAATCAACATGCGTGCAACTATTGGCGCGGTATGACGATCCTGATACCGGAAATATCACTGTGGACGGCATCCCAATTACCGAATACACCCTGGATTCCTTGCGCACTGGCGTCGTCATCGTCTCCCAATATAATGAACTGCTCAACTGTTCGATTCGGGAGAATCTCCTGCTTGCCGTGCCGCAGGCAACCGAGGAGCAGATGTGGCAGGCCTTGAGTATCGCCGCCCTCGATACCGATATTCGCGATATGCCGCAAGGGCTGGATACACCAGTGGGGAATAATGGCGCGGCGCTGTCTGGAGGTCAAGCACAACGGCTATGTTTGGCGCGGGCGTTACTGATGAAACCCAGGGTGCTTGTTCTTGATGAGTTCACCGCGCATGTTAATGTCGAACTGGAACGCGATATTCGCCGAGCCTTGGCGCAAGCGGAAGTGGAGATGACGCTTATTGAGATCACACATCGTCGTGATTCCATCGCAGACTGTGACCATGTGGTGCTCTTTGACGCGGGGAGCGTGCGGGCGCAGGGGTCGGCGCAACAGATTCGTGCCATGTTTTCGTGAGGTGGTCAAAAGGTGTACGTCGCGCAGCAACATCAGCTTGACGAGGAGCGCGCTTGGCAGCTTGTTTGCCAGCTCGGAGTCGGCCAGTTTGTGAGCCTTGCCTCTGGGCAATTCGATGCGAGCCTATTGCCCTTTAACGTTGTTCGTGACGGGGAGCGCGCCATGCTCCAAGCGCATGTGAATCGGGTGAATCCACAGTGGCGCAGCCCAGGGGCGGCGATGGTGATTGTGACTGGCCCGCAAACCCATATCGCAGGAACAGATCTTCCGGCAGAAAAACCAGAGGCGAAAATGCCCGTCGTTCCCACCTGGAATTACATCACGGTACATCTGCACGGGCATTTCACTATCCATGACGATCCGGCATGGAAACGGGAACACCTGGCGCGACTAGTGGCGGCACATGAAGATACCTGGCGGCCTGAGACGCACTCAAACTATCAGCGAATCAACAATGCCTTGAATGCCCTCGTCGGTATTGAGTTTGAGGTGGAGAAAATTGCAGGTAAGGCAAAACTTGGGCAAAATATGGCGGCGATGGAGATCCGAGATACGGCACAACGCCTGCGCGCTCGCGATCCCCTGGCCGCTCCGGTTGCAGATGCAATGGAGGAGATTGCCGTGCCCTGGGCGCTGGCTCGGGAAGCACGAGTGGAAAATGCTCGGCAGGCCGGGCGCTCAACGCTACCTATCGCCCTACCCGATGTGGAGTTTTAGCGTTCATAACCTTAGCGCGGTATTTTCGTATTTTCGTTCGCAGTGTTTGCAGTCGTGCAGAGTTTAGACTCATAGCGCTTCGAAACTCTTATGTTTTGAGCATCTTGCGTCTATAAGGTTCTTGAGGGTGTGCTGATTCTAAGCGGCGTGTGCTGCTTAGGCTCATATTGTTCCTAGGTTTATATGCCCGTAGTGTTTTCTCTTATGTTGTTTTGGCGCTCTTGTGCGGGTAATGCTCCTTAGCGTTGGTTGCGTAAGTGAGTGCAGCAATCCTGATAATTCTCGGCAGGCTTAGGCAGATACCCAATAAACTAGAGGTGAGCTGGGTTGTATCGGCGCATCTGTGCCTTTTCCGCTGAAGGGCGTAGCGTTCGGCTATCGCACTGCGGGATGTTCGCAGGAGCAGTAACGGCGGGTATGTCTCGGCTCGTGCTAATTTGTATTGCCGCAGATAGGCGTGGTGTGGCAGGTAGCCGCGCTGGATCTTGGCAAGATACCTGCAGTTAGGGGGGGGGAATCATGGACGTACTCGCGCAGATCATCATGGCATTGACCTTGGTCTTAATGCTGATCGGAAAAACTCCGCTCTACTCAACAGCTATTGTGGGGGCAACGCTATCGGCGCTGGTTTACGGTCTGCCAATCCGTGGCGATTCCGACGTTGCTATCGTCAATCTTGTTGCCGGCGGATTGAATCCTGTTATCGCCGATATGGCTGGCGTTCTTATCTTCATTGGAGCGATGGAATACGCCGGTTTCCTGCACGTCCTCGTTAAGGCGATGATCCGCGTCGGCAATCGAATCGGTGGTGGGCCAGGGGTTGCCACGATGGGTGGCATTGGGGCTGGCATCATCGGCGGCTTTACCGGCTTTACTCAACCGGCAATCACGGCAGTGGTGACTGGCCCGGCTTCCGTCCGGCTTGGTGCTGATCCGAATCAGAGCGCGGGGACGCATGCTCATGCTGGGCACCTAGGTAATTTCGCGGGTTTCACGCATCCGACCTTGCTCGCGGTTATGGCTCTCGTCGGCATTAAATTTGGGGCGATTAACGTCGTGGGGCTGGTGACGGGGCTATCTATTTTTGCGGTGTCCTTTATTCGGATGCGCCGGTCAGTGCGCAAGTCTGGGGCACAGATTCCCGCTGAGGATCGCGCTCAGGCGATGGGGGATTTTCAGCGTGTTGACGGGGAAAAGTCCGTCTGGTTTGTGCTGCTGCCTTTCGTGTTGTTAGTTATAGGATTCTCGCTGGGGTATCCGGTTTTCCTGGTCGGTTTCCTGGTGTCGATTTTGGTTATGGTCATGGGGCGGTGCCACCCGGTTGCTGCCGAAGCGGCCATGCTTGACTCCGCCAAACGCATTGCTGTTCCCTTGGTCGCGACCGTGGGATTTTTGTATATGTCGAGCGTTATTGACGCTATCGGTATAACAGATCTCTTGTCTGACTGGTTTAAGCCGCTATTTATAGCTATGCCGATTATGTCTATCGCCATTATTTCTGCGTTGGCGGGGCTGCTCACACAGTCGAATTCTGCGTCGGCTGCCATTATTTTGCCAACGGTGCGTTTGATGATGGCGATGAACGGGGTGGCTATCAGCATTAGCCCCTTAGCTCTTGCTGTGGCGGCGTGTGGACCGGCGGCGATCATGCAGTTCTTCTTAACGGGTGGTCCGGTGGCGGCATTGGCAACCACGATTCCCGTTGTGCCTGGGTCGGATTTGCGTCGTGCTAATCGTTTCCAGCGTCCGGCTCAGCTATTTGGGCTGGTAGTGGTTGTTGTGATTGCACTGCTGATTAATCATTTTGCCTAAGTGGAAGATTGCGCGAGGCTGCTAGCTGGCGAGTTGCGCTGGGCAGGTTTTCTGAGTGGGAGTGCCGTTGCGCTGGCTTAGCTGTTGCGTGCATTGTGGTAGTCGCAATGGCGTGTGCTCTGTGGCTGTGCAGTTTCTGGGCAGCCACAGAGCGATCTGCTAAAAATAGCTGCCTATGTTGCATTTGAAAGTTATTAGTTCGCGTGAAAGCTAGCTGAGGTGCGCAGCAAAACGTGTGAATCGGATTGTGTACATGCCGCATTGTGCTATCAGTTGCGCTTATATATCAGCCTTTCTCCAAGCTAAGGCAGCCGCCATTGCTTCGGCGGCTTTCAATCCGGTGCCAGTTAAGACGACGACGGTTTGTTCGGAGCTGGTAATGACGCCGCTATCGCGCAATATCTCGGTTGCTGCATAGGCGAGGGCACTCGTCGGTTCAGCAAATATTCCTCGGGAAACGAGGTATTGAGTTGCTCGGGCAATCTGCTCATCGCTGACGCTTACGCCGTGCCCACCGCTGCGGCGTACCACCTCGGCAACCTGTGCGCCGCGCACCGGGCGAGTGATGGAGGCCCCCTCTGCCAGCCGTGCCGGTTTTTCAATGTTGCTTGGCGGCGGAGTTGTGCCGTTAGCCAGGTGAACGATTGGGTCGAATCCGAGGGGTTGTCCGACGAAAATTCGCGGCGATTTAGTTATTTGCCCAGCCTGGCGCAGTTCGGTGAAAGCGAGGTCAAGACCGAGCGCGATAGAGCCAGATCCGGCGACGGTGACGATATTATCGGGCAGTGTAAAGGCAAGTGATTCCCAGATCTCATATCCGATGGTTTTGATGCCGTGTAGGAAGTAGGGATTCCAGTTGTGGCTGGCGTATGGGATCTGTTGGGCTAGCGTGACGGCGGCGGCGGAGACGTCATCGCGCGATCCTGAGATGAGCTCAACTGTGGCGCCGAATGAGCGAATTTGGGAGATCTTATGGGATGAGGTGTGGGCTGGTGCGAGGATGGTTGCCTGCATGCCGGCGGCTCGCGCGTAGGCGGCAACGGATGATCCAGCATTGCCGGAGCTGTCTTCGAGGACTCGCTGCGCGCCTAAGGCTTTGAGCTGGGAGATCATCATGGCGACGCCGCGATCTTTGAAAGATGACGTGGGGTTGAGCCATTCGAGTTTCTCTAGTGTGCCGCAGGAATCGAGTTCGACGAGGGGTGTGCAGCCTTCGCCTAGGCTGACTCGATCAGAATGTGGGATAGGCAAGGTGGCGGCGTATCGCCACATGGAAAATTCGGTGGTGACGATATCGGCTGGTGTTAATCCGGATTGGGCGGGAAGCCACAGGGGGGAGCCATCGGCGGCTCGCCAGGTGAGCAGGTCGGCGCGGGCAGGATATGCGGAAGCGGAATCGTCGTTCATAGCTCACAGCGTAGCGGGTAATCCTCCGGTCTAGGACCAAGTTAGCCAATATCTGAGGAGAACTATCGGTAGAATTGATCTGAATGTGCGCGATCGTGCACGTCAGGACTACAGAAGGAAGAACATGGTGTACAAGTTAGTCCTCGTCCGTCACGGCGAGAGCGTGTGGAATGCCAAAAACCTCTTCACCGGCTGGGTTGACGTCCCGTTGTCGGAGAAGGGCACTGGAGAGGCGGTTCGTGCTGGCGGTCTGCTGAAAGACGCTGGGGTGACGCCGGAGATTTTGCACACCTCGCTGCTGCGTCGGGCGATTATGACGGCGAACCTTGCGTTGGATGCTGCTGATTTGCACTGGATTCCGGTCAAGCGTAGCTGGCGGCTCAACGAGCGTCACTATGGCGCGTTGCAGGGCAAGAATAAGAAGGAAATCCGCGATGAGTACGGCGAGGAGCAGTTCATGCAGTGGCGTCGCTCCTACGATGTGCCACCGCCGCCGATTGAGAAGGGTTCGGAGTTCTCCCAGGATGCGGAGCCACGGTATGCTGGCGAGCCGATTCCGGATACGGAATGTTTGAAAGATGTGTTGGAGCGTCTGCTGCCGTACTGGGAAGAGGCAATTGTTCCGGATCTGAAGACGGGCAAGACGGTTATGATCGCTGCGCATGGTAACTCGCTGCGGGCGATTGTTAAGCATCTTGATGAGATTTCCGACGATGAGATCTCAGGGTTGAATATTCCTACGGGTATTCCGCTCTACTATGAGCTGTGCGAGGAAACGCTCAAGCCGCTGACGAAGGGCGGCACGTACCTTGATCCAGAGGCAGCGAAGGCTGCGATTGAGGCAGTGGCAAACCAAGGAAAGTAATTTTCTGTTGAGGTGAACCCGAAGTGGGGTGGCGTTGTGGCGCCGCCCCACTTTTTGCTGTTTTGTATCAAAGCGGTGTGCCATATCAAGCAAATTGTCAAAATCTCTTGTGGTCTGCGAGTGGGCGTATTATTGTTTTACGTAAGCGCTTACGGAAATGGAACACCGGGCAATATGGCGGCATACCGTTCGCGTTAGGACAGATAACAATGGAGTTAGGAGAACTGTTATGGCGAAAAAGTTTCGCTCGCAGTTAGTGGCAACCGGCGCGATTGCAGGCATCACACTGCTCGGGCTGACGGCGTGCTCGGATTCAGGATCGTCAGAGGGTGGATCTGGCGGCAGTGAAGGCTCAGGAAACCTTGTGATGTGGACGCGCGCTCCGCTCGAATCGCAGGGCAAGCACGCAGTTGAGGCATACAACGCCACGCACGATAAGAAGATTCAGTTGGAAATCTTGCCGAACGATGATGTTGAAGGCAAGGTTGGCGCAGCAGTTCAGACGGATTCCCTCCCGTGCCTCCTCGCCGGTGATGTGGTGCGTATCCCGTACTGGACGGAACAAGGAATCTTCACCGACTTGACCGATCGTATTGACGGGCTAGAGAACGTTAAGGATCTGCAGGCTGGTCACATTGCGGCAGGCACGATCGACGGCAAGAAGCACACGCTTCCCTTCGTGACGGATATTTCCGTCATGGTATGGAACAAGAACCTCTACAAGGAAGCCGGGCTTGATCCGGAAAAGGGCCCGACGACGATGGATGAATTCGTCCAGCAGGCACAGGCTATCGCAAAGCTGAACAAGGAAGGCGTTTCGGGTAGCTACTTGGCTGGTCAGTCCGGTGGCGCGCTAGTGTTCACCCTGTTCCCGACGATTTGGGGCTCCGGTGCGGAAGTGCTCTCGGAAGATGGCAGCAAGGCGCTGTTGGATTCCCCAGAATCGGCAGAACTGCTCAAGGCATACCGGACCCTCGCTGAGACTCCGAACGGTTTGGGCGCTGGCTCGCGCGAAGAGACCGGCGCAACCTGGACGGCCCCCTTCCAGGAAGGCAAGGTCGGTGTCATGCCGTACCCGTTCACCACGGCAACCGGCTTGTTCGCCAACAAAGACTTCGAAATCGGCGTTGCTCCGATCCCTGGTCTGAAGGGCGGGCAGTCCACCTTCCTCGGTGGCGATGCTATCGGCATCACCTCCTCGTGCAAGGACGTTGACGGCGCATGGGATTTCATGGCATGGCTGATGACGGAAGACGCCCAAAAGGAAGTCTTTGTGAAGAACAATGACACCGCTGGCAACATCAAGGTTCTCGAATCGGCATACGGCAGCGCAGATCCGCGTACCATCATCGCCAATGGTGTGGTCAAGGATGGTCGCACGCCGGTGGCTCGTAACTTCAACGAAGCCTTCAATGCTCCGGGAAGCCCCTGGCAGCTATTGATCCAGAACGCCGTATGGGGAGACGCAGGAGCTCTCAAGGCGGATAATGAAGCAATCACCAAGATTCTCGGGCAGTAATGCACCACACTGGCGGGGAGCGCAATTAAGCGGCGCTCCCCGCCAGTCGCTCACATCCCTCGGTCAATGAGGAGAAGTACAATCACCATGTCATCACATACTCAATCGACTGCGCACTCGGCCGCTGAGCCGTCGGTGCGTCGCGCACGCAACATTAGGCGGCGCCGCAGTTCTGGAGAAGCTGCTCGCGGGTGGTCCTTCCTGACGCCGACGCTGCTCCTCATTGTCTTATTCTTCCTAGTTCCCATCGTCCTCGTCATCGTCATGTCAACGATGAAATGGACGCTATTAGGTGGCAACTTAGGAACGAATTTTCCGGAGAACTTCATTAAGGTTTTTGAAGAACCACTGCTGAAAGACGCAGCAATCTTCACCTTGAAATACACCATCATCACCACCCTGATTCTCATGCCTTTGGCTCTGCTTCTGGCAATGTTTTTGCAGGATTCCTACCGCTGGAATAACGTGGTGCGAACGGCCATCTTGCTGCCTTCAGCCTTGGGCATCGCCTCCTCGTCATTGCTGTTCTACGCGCTGTACTCCCCGCAAGTAGGGCCGCTAAAGAAATTCTTGGGCTTCTTTGGTTTTGACTCGGATACGGCCTCTGTGCTCGGCACACCAAACGGTGCTCTATGGGGAACAGTGTTCCTGATCGTCTGGCGTTTTACCGGCTATTACATGCTGCTGACGATGGTTGGCTTGCAGGCCATCCCAGGTGACGTCTACGAAGCGGCACGAGTTGACGGGGCAAATCGATGGCAGCAATTCCGTTCGATTACCCTGCCGCTTCTGCGCCCAACCTTGGCGATGACCTGGATTATGTCCATCACTGGCTCGCTGCTTGCTTTCGACCAGTTCTACATCTTGACCAAAGGTGGGCCGAATAACTCGACGGTCAGTATCGTCCAGCTCATTTTCAAATACGCATTCGAAACGAAGAAAGACCTCGGCATGGCGGCGGCACTATCCGTTATCGTCCTGCTTGCCCTGGTAGTGATTAACTTCTTCCAGCTCAAGGCGATGGGAGTGGATAAGGATGACTAACTCGGCACAAGTGGCTCCCACTCAAAACAGCCTCCCGCTCGGGCGTCGGATCGAACATATCGGGCGTATCATTCTCGGGATTTTGCTTATCGTAACCTTCATATCCCCGCTAGTATGGGCAGCCGTAAATTCCATCTCTCCAAATCCTGGAACGGCACAAACTGAGGGATACGGCCTAAATAACTATCAGACCTTAGTCAACTACAACCTGGGAATCTGGACGTATCTGCGCAACTCGCTCATCGTCTCCCTCGTTGCAGTGGTCGCGACGGTCATTGCAACCGCAACAGGCGGCTACGCCTTTGCCCGCTTCCGCTTCAAGGGGCGCAACTTCGCATTCATGCTCGTCCTGTCGGTCATGATGGTGCCTTACGCAGCCTTGCTCATTCCGCTCTTGGTGTGGATGAAGCAAATGGGCATGCAGAACTCCTTGATCGGTGTCGGCTTGGTGCTGGGTCTATTCCAGCTACCTTTCGGTACGTTCATGATGCGTAACGCATTCGCGGCTATTCCGCGGGAACTAGAAGAAGCAGCGCTGATTGACGGATGTAGTTCTTTGAGCGCCTTTGTGCGGGTTCTCTTGCCGGCGGTTCGCCCGTCAATGGTGTCCGTCGGTCTGCTGACCTTCCTCTTTGCCTGGAACGATTTTATGGTTTCGCTGTACCTGCTCGGCTCCGAGAAAGCACCACTGCCCTTGGCGATGGTCAATATGCGCCAACAGGTCATGGGCGTCATTGATTACGGCTTAACCACCGCCGGAGTGGTCGTATTGACCCTGCCTGCCATCTTCTTGTTCCTCTCGCTCCAGCGTTACTACGTCAAGGGCTTCACCTCCGGAGCAGTGAAAGGATAAAACATGTCTGCTCAGCCCGTACTCGCTCCCCAGCAGCAGGACGACTCCGTGCGTGAGTCGATTGTTGCGCCGGTCGTTCCTCGCGTTCCGACGGTTTTTCAGCCCGTTTCAGTGCGGGACGTCGAGATCAGCGGTGGGTTTTGGAAATATATGCAAGATCGCAACCATGAGGTGACGATCCCGCATATCTACCATTGGATCCATGAATTCGGCACGATGAGTAACTTCGATGCCGTGGCCGCTGGCAGTGATACGACGGAACATATCGGGCGTGAATTTGCCGATTCCGACGCCTATAAGGTGCTGGAGGCAATCCTGTGGGAAGCACATCGGGCAGATAGCGAGAAGTTACGCAACCAGGCTCGGGCGTTGGTGGAACGGATCTGGCCAGCCGTTGACGCTGATGGATACCTGCATACGCTGTACGGGCACGGCGGGCAGGCCCCTCGCTACTCCAATTTAGAGTGGGGGCATGAGCTATATTGCGCTGGCCATTTGGCACAAGCGGGAGTGGCGGCAGCGCGCACGGCTGCGGGTTGTGCATGCATCGCAGAGGCTGACGCGGATCTGTGCAGCTCTGATCTAGAGGGCTGCGATCCAGGCGAATCTGATCCAACTGGCACTTGGCAGCTCGCCACCCGAATTGCTGACCACGCCGTCCACCATTTCCTGCATGAGGATACCCGCAGCGTAGGTGGGCATCCCGTCGTAGAAACCGCCTTGGCAGAAATGTATCGAGTCAGTGGTCGGGAGGAATATTTACGCCTGGCGAAGGATCTCATTGACCGACGCGGGCGTGGCACTCTCCGCCCCATCGAATTCGGTCAATCCTATTTCCAGGACGAGACGCCCGTGCGGGATATGGAGGTCCTAGAGGGGCACGCGGTGCGTGCTTTGTACCTGGCGGCCGGCGCGATTGACGTCGCAGTTGAAACCGGCGATGACGAATTGCTAGCCATCATTGAAAAGCAATTCAAACGCACCTGGGAACGCCGCACCTACATTACTGGCGGAATGGGTTCACACCATCAAGATGAGGCTTTTGGTGCAGATTGGGAGCTGCCGCCGGATCGTGCATATTGTGAAAGCTGCGCGGGAGTCGCGGCCATCATGGTGGCCTGGCGATTAATGCTGGCAACTGGCGATATGTCCTACGGCGATGTGATTGAGCGCGTACTGTTCAACATCATCCCGACCGCCATTTCCGAAAGCGGTGATCGCTTCTTCTACACCAATACCTTGCATCAGCGTGAACCGATCACGCCCGACGATAACGGCGGAGTGAGCGTGCGGGCGCTGACGAAAGGCCGTTCAGAATGGTTCGAAGTCTCGTGTTGCCCGCCAAACCTGGCACGTACAATCGCCCAGTTGGGCTGCTACACCGTCACGCATCGGGAAGACGAAGTGCAGATTCACCAGTATGCGGCAGGAACATACACCCTGCATACTGACGCCGGGCTGGTGCGCTTAGCAGTGGAGACGAATTATCCGAAGGAATCACGGGTGCGCGTGCGGGTCATTCAGGCACAGCGTCCAGTGAATATTCGTATTCGGGTGCCGCATTGGGCGGATAACGCTCGCGGATATGTGTTGCGTGGCGTCGGGCTGGATAGTTCGGTAGGGGAAATGTTGCTATCGGATTCCGAAGCGGGGCAGCCCCTAGCTGGGTGCAGTTCCTGGCTGTGTGAGGGTATGGCCGTCGGTGATGTGATCGATATGGATATGGCGATTCGCCCGCGGTTAAGCGTCGCTGATCCGCGAGTCGATGCTGTTCGCGGCTGTTATGCAGTGGAATATGGCCCGATGGTTATGTGCCTAGAATCAGTAGACCAAGATCCGCGTTATGATTTTGCTTCCTTGCGTATTGATCCTGGTAGTGAACTGCGGGTGAGCGATAGCGGTGAGGCAGTATGCGCTGCCGGCTATGCGGTTAACACCTCAACCCATCAATGGCCCTACTGTACAACTGGCGCTTCCTTGCAGACTGGTCAGAGAGATCAGCAGTTAGCGGATGAAAAAGCTAGGGAGCAATCGCGTTATCAGCGCGTTGATCTGCGCTTTATTCCGTACTACCAGTGGGGTAATCGAGGTGCGGCGACCATGCGTATTTGGGTGCCGGGAGATCAGGAATAATCTCGAATAATCGAGAATTGAGCAAACGTCTAGTGTAAATGCACAAATCCACGATCGGGTCGGAGTTAGCGCTATAATCAAACGCGACAGCATCCGGCCCGACGGTCGTGTCGCGGCCTCCTTACCGAATAGTGGAGTTATTGTGCACGGTTCAAAAGTTACACTTGCCTCGGTAGCCGACCGTGCCGGGGTATCGTTGGCGACGGCCTCCAAGGCATTATCTGGGCGTCCAGACGTCAGTGATAAAACCCGCGAAAAGATCATTCGCATTGCCAACGAGATTGGTTTCCGCCCGAATCGGCTAGCGCAAAATCTTGCTTTGGGGCGCTCGGGAGCGGTGGGGCTTATTACCCACGATATGGAAGGTCGTTTTTCGATTCCGATTATGCTCGGCGCAGAGGATCGGTTTGGTGAGGGTGAAGTCTCGATTCTGCTGTGTGATGCCCGAGGGGATACGATCCGCGAGCAGTACCATATCCGTAATCTATTGAGCCGTCAGGTGGACGGTCTTATTATCGTGGGTGCGCGTCCGGATCCGCGGCCGTCCATCGGTGATGTGCCAGTTCCAGTGGTGTATGCCTATGCGCCGTCAATGAACGACGAGGACGTATCCGTGATTGTGGATAATGAACATGCTGGGCGGCTTGTGGCCCAGCATCTCCTGGAATGTCAACGCACCCGCATCGCAATGATCTCTGGTGACTACACGTATGGTGCGGCGCAGGATCGCGCCCGTGGGGTTATATCGGTACTGGATGCGGCTGGATTGAAGCCGGTGGGGGATCAGCCGTTGTATGGCCCGTGGAGTGAATCCTGGGGGCGGCAAGCGACTCGGTTATTCCTCGATCAGCATGGAGAATCGCAGATTGACGCTTTCGTGTGCGGATCCGATCAGATTGCGCGCGGATGTCTGGATATTTTGCATGATCGTGGGGTGCGTGTGCCGGAGGATATTGCGGTTATCGGCCACGACAATTGGCATTTGATTGCGGAGGCCTCGCGCCCGCCGTTGACGACGATTGATCAGAATCTGCATGATTTGGGGCAGACGGCAGCGCAGTTACTCATTGACGCGATGTCTGGTCGGGAGATGAGCTCACAGGTTATTCAGGGCAAACTCGTTCTGCGTTCCTCAACCTTGTAGAGTTCCGTCGGGGCTTTCCAGGGGTACGGGATATGCCTGCAAGTACAGCAGTGTTGCCTTGACGTGCCAGATGAAACGGGCGTTTCAGGCGGGTGCTGGCTAGGCGGAAATATTAAAGGGTTATCGCGGTGGAAGCTGACTTCGGTTTGGATTATTTATTGGGTTGTTAGCGCGTGCACACCACCGACAGGTAATCCGGTAATAGGGTGATCCGGTAATAGACCAGAAATAACTTTAATACTGACGGGTGGCGTTCGCAGATGCCTGCTCCTCGTTGCGGTTAATTACCCTTTCTCTGCTCCCCTCCCGCGATTGCTATGATCCTTATCCTTGGGCGCTACGTATGCCGAAAAATAAGATGACGCAGGGTGCTTCACTTGATGGCGTAATTAGTAATCGGGCTTTCCGTTCTTGGCAATGCTAAAATGGTTCGTGGTATTGGCGAATGAAAAGGGTGATCTTCCCGTGAGCTTCAGAGTTGGCGAGACTGTCGTATATCCGCATCACGGAGCGGCATATATTGAAGAGATCTCAGAGAAAACAATCCGCGGCGAGACGCGGCGTTATTTGACCCTGCGGATCTTGCAAGGCGATCTGGTAATTGAAGTTCCAGAATCCTCCATTGAGCAGGTCGGTTTGCGTGACGTCTCTAATGAAGAGCAGCTTGAGCGGGTTTTCGATGTGTTGCGCAAGGAAGACGTGGAAGAACCGTCGAACTGGTCGCGTCGGTTTAAGGCCAATTCAGAAAAGTTGACCTCGGGTGATGTTAACAAAGTGGCCGAGGTTGTTCGAGATTTGTCGCGGCGTAGCGTTGAGCGCGGGTTATCAGCCGGGGAGAAGCGCATGCTCTCGCAGGCTCGGGCGATTCTCGGTTCAGAGGTGGCGCTGGCTCGGGAGATTTCCGACGATGAAGCCGATCAGCTTCTCGATGAGATCATGGGTGTTGATCCCAATATGCCCAGCGCTATGACGATTGAGAGTGGGGATTCGGCACAGTCCGTTCCGTCGGCGGCAACACCGCAGTAATATGCCGGGCGGGCTGTGGTGATGGTTGCTCAGGTGGCACGCGGTGAACGCGTGGGAGCGGTGATTGCCGGTGCTGGCTCTGGTTCGCGGCTAGGGGCGCAACTGCCGAAAGCGCTCGTTCCTATAGCGGGAGAGCCACTCGTCGTCCACGCTATCCGCAGCATGAATCGCAGCGGGATTACGCGTATCGTGGTTACTATTCCGCAAGATGCCGATTCCCAACAGCTTTTCGCTGAGGCTCTAGCAGCGGCTGATGTTCACGCGGAACTCGTACCAGGCGGCCTCACCCGTCAAGAATCTGTGGCACGAGGTTTGGCACATATAGATACGCCGTATGTGTTGATTCATGACGCGGCTCGGCCTTTTGTTCCCCCAGCGGTTGTTGATCGAGTTGTGGCAGCCTTGGACGCCGGATATGAAGCGGTCGTTCCAGCGTTGCCGGTTGCCGATACGATTAAAGAGATTCGCGAGGCCCATGCGCTGCCGATACCTGAGCGAGAAGAACCGTCAGATCAGATCTGTGAAGGCGATAGTGCGCCAGTGGCAGATGCTCTTTTACCGGCAGATAAGAAAAAACTGCTAGCGCCGATAGCGGGTGGCGTATCTACTGAGGTAGAACCAGTTGGGCGCACCTTAGAACGTCAACGCTTGCGCGCTATGCAAACCCCTCAAGGATTTCGGCGCGATATTTTAGAACACGCACATCGCCTAGAGCGAGAACGCAGCATGGATGAAGCGATCGCTGCCCCAGATGATGCTGCTCTGGTGGAGATGGCCGGTGGGCACGTCGTATTGGTTGCGGGTGCACCCGAAGCAATGAAGGTAACGACGCCGTGGGATCTGCGTATCGCCCGTATGATTGCTGAGGAATATGCTGGCGGATCACCGGAAGGAAAAACGCATGTATCGTAGCGCGACCGCGATAGATGCTCACCAATTTGCCGATGACGATACGCGCGAACTGTGGTTAGCCTGTTTGCAATGGGAAGGTCATCCGGGTTTAGTCGGGCACTCTGACGGAGACGTCGCGGCCCATGCGGTGTGTGACGCAGTGTTGATTGCTGCAGGATTAGGCGAATTAGGGACTATCTTCGGCGTCGATCAGCCACAGTGGGCTGGAGCGACGGGGCAGGCGATGATGAGTCACGTCGCTGAACGTGTGCGAGAGGCCGGATGGCAGATCGAATTCGTCAGTGTGCAGATTATCGGGCAGCGCCCGCGCCTGTTACCACGCAAATATGAGGCAGAGCAGCGAATGAGCGAGATTCTCGGCGCGCCGGTAGCCGTCTGTGCCACCACTACCGATCGGATGGGATTTACTGGGCGCGATGAGGGGCTAGCGGCAATTGCCACGGCAACGCTATCTCGCGCGAATATGGAAGCGGAATGCAAATAAAGCGCGTGTGGCGAAAGGATTACTTCTCGTTATCGCTAGTGGTGTACCTGTCATAGATTTCGGAGGCTTTATCCTTTGCCTTCTGCCCGTATTCACCTAGCTTTTCTTTTGCTTTCTGCCCATATTCGCCCAGTTTCTCTTTTGCTTTCTGAGCGTCCTGCTTGACTTGGTCAGTATCGATCCCGTGTTTTTGTGCTTCCTCTTCGAGCCGTTCTGAAATAGAGGTATCGGAGGAGTGCTTCTTCCAATTTTCACTATCGCGTGGATCAGATGGCGATGAGCACGCCGACAGTAAGACAGCAGCCACAACAGACGCCATACCTGCCTGCACTAAGCGCCGTTGCCCCTTCCTACTATGCTTTTTAGCTTCTGCCGACAGCCCGGAAGTAAACATCAGATGTCTTTTAGTGGTTTCGTGGGATATTTTGGGGTTCTTGACGATGCCGTCATGCTGATCCTCACGTGATAATTTTTCCGCGCGAAAGCGATGAGCAGATGGTGCTCCGCTCGGTGAGCTGGTGTGATGCAGTGGCATATTTAGCACCTCGCAGGCAAATTGATGACACGGAATAGTGCAGTTAAGTATAGCAAACGCCTTAGTGGGGCATGCCCAGTAAACTGCGCGTTACCTGGTATAAAGTGGTTCTCGGTAGTCAATAAATATACCTGTGCTTATGAGGCTAAAAGCGTATGCGGCAATAAGCTGAGCCACTACATATTCCCGCTACGGGCTGTCGTATTCCATGTGCCTAACCGGATGTACGTGTGGTTCACTGTGCCGTGTGAGTAATGCGATTCGCCCCCCCTCTTTTGCGCTGACCCAGTGAATAACTCTCGATCGGTATGCCCTAAAGGCGCGTGAGGCATGGCGTAGCGATCCCGCTTTTCTCCTGATTTTCTTAAACTAGGTGCTCGCGCTGCCCATATAAATAGGGAATGCGCTGAGCGTGAGGCACATACATTTAGTTGAGAGCGGTAAGCGTCTGTGGGCAGTAAACGTCTGTGAGCAGCAAAGCTCCTGGCGAAATAGCAACAATCAATCGTCAGCCTGCGAATAATCGCCGGTATGTAGCCCAGCGCCGTTGATACGTGCCGGTATGCGCACACAACTATGCGGAGGTAGCCGCCTGCGTGCGCGGTATGTGATGCGCACTGACAGGCAAGAACGCCAGCAGGCCAACTGCGAGAACGATAGCTAAACCAATAATGCCGTAGTAGGCGGCCTCATCCAGAGCGATTCCGCTGGCAGTTGCACCGACGGTGATGGCTGTGGAATACATGAACGGGGCGAGGAAAGAGACAGCGCGGCCAGTCGTAGCGTAGAGTCCAAAGATTTCTCCCTCGGCGCCTGATGGTGCAATACGGGCCAGATAGGTGCGCGAGGCAGATTGCGTCGGTCCAACAAAAACGCACAACAGTAAGCCGAAAATCCAATAAATAGCGTGACCTGATAGCCCAGCCATCCCGTCATGGCACAAGAAAATAATGACGCCGAAGCTCACCATCGCGCTCAACGAAACGACGATAACTGCACGTGCCCCGAGCTTATCGTCCACCCAGCCGAACAGGATCGTGGCGACACCAGCAACCAGATTGGCGGCGATCCCGAAAATCATGATCTCTTGTTTTTCAAAACCGAATGCGGTTCCCGCCAAGACGGCGCCAAACGAAAAGACGCCAGCTAGCCCGTCGCGATAGATTGCCGAGGACAGGAGGAACCAGAGGATATGGCGTTCGGAGGCCCACAGCCGCTTGACGGAAGATCCGAGCTCTTTGTAGGAGGCGATAATTCCCAGCCCGCCCCCGTCATGGACGGCTGGCTCGTCGCGCAAACTGCCCAACAGTGGCGCCGAAAATACGAGCGTCCAGATGGCGGCGGCAAGCATGGAAACCCGCACATGCATTGCATTGTGAGAGGTGACCCCAAACCAGCCGACCTCAGGCGAGATAAAGCCAATGAATAAAATGAGCATGAGGACGATACCGCCGACGTACCCCAAGCCCCAGCCGAACCCGGAGACGCGCCCAAGATGTTTAGGTTCAGTGATGTCGGTGATGATCGCGTTGTAGACCACGGATCCGGTTTCGCAGGCGATATTGCCGGCGGCGAGTAAAAATAAGCCTAGCCACAGGTGATTTTCCCCAGGGGAGACGAAGAATAGGCAGGCGGTGATGAGGGCCGTCAGCAAAGTAGTTACCCGTAAGAAAGTGGCGCGTTTACCGGAGCGATCAATAGCTTGACCGATAGCGGGGGCGCCCACGGCGATTAACACTCCGGCAATCGCGAAAGCATATCCGAGTCGTTGGTTCGCTGATCCGCCGAAGAGATCTTTATCAGTGATGTAGACCGAAAAGACGAAAGTGGTGACGATGGCGTTGAACGCTGCGGAGGCCCAATCCCACATTCCCCAGGCCCACACTTCGCGGGTAAACGGTGAGGGTTCGCGCGAAGAATCTGAAGAATTACGGCGAGGCCTGCCATGATTTTTCAGGTATGAGGCAACGGCACGTACCCCGCTGATTGCGGCTCCGGCAACTGCGCGGGGTGCGCCTTTGGCATCCGAAAGACCAGCTAATCCGTGTTTATTTGCCTGATTGGGGATGGGATGACGTCGAGACGTATGTGGGGTGCCCTCTGAGCTGTCCATACGTGTTACCCTACGCCATCGTAAGTTCATTGTATTGTCGTGTTGGCTTAGTTTGCGTCACCTTCTTCGCGTTCGCTTTGCAATAGCCGGTATTGTTAA
Source organism: Trueperella sp. LYQ143 (assembly GCF_046599595.1). NCBI lineage: Bacteria > Bacillati > Actinomycetota > Actinomycetes > Actinomycetales > Actinomycetaceae > Trueperella > Trueperella sp. LYQ143. The sequence goes on from NZ_JBKIWR010000008.1 coordinate 131,201, forward strand.
AGACGTGAAAATTTTTGATTCCAAAACGAAATCTCTGCGAGAGTTTGTCCCGCTCCATCCTGGTCAGGTGGGGATCTACCTGTGCGGGGCGACGGTGCAGGGATCACCGCATATCGGTCACATGCGTTCCATGCTGGCGTTCGACGTTCTCGTGCGGTGGTTGCGAATCTCCGGTTATGACGTGCGAATGATCCGTAATGTCACCGATATTGACGATAAAATCCTGGCGAAATCCGCAGAAAACGGCTGGCTCTGGTGGGCGTGGGCGTATCGGTTTGAGAAAGAATTTACCGAGGCCTATCGCACTCTCGGCATATTAGAACCGACGTATGAGCCGCGCGCGACAGGCCATGTGCCAGAGATGATTACCCTCATTGCGCGCCTCATTGAGCGCGGGCATGCCTACGTCGGCCGCCCAGGCAATGTGTATTTCGATGTCACGTCCTTGCCGGATTATGGCTCACTGACGAATCAGAGCCTGGCTGATCTCAATGCGGATGAGGATACTAGCGAGACAGATAAGCGCAACCCCTTAGATTTTGCCCTGTGGAAAGCACCGAAAGCTGGTGAGCCGGAAAGTGCTGCGTGGGATACGCCGTGGGGGCGGGGGCGTCCCGGGTGGCATATTGAATGTTCGGCGATGGCTGGAAAATATTTGGGTGAATCTTTTGATATTCATGCCGGCGGAATTGATCTGCGTTTCCCCCATCACGAAAACGAGCAAGCGCAATCCCATGGCGCAGGTTACGGATTTGCCCAGTATTGGATGCACAATGCGTGGGTGACGATCGAGGGAGAGAAGATGAGTAAATCCCTCGGAAACTCCCTGACGGTTGCGAATATCGTCCGTGAATATCCGCCGGTGATTGTGCGGCTGGCCTTAGGCACGGTGCATTATCGGTCAACGGTTGCCTACTCTCCTGCGACGTTGACGGAAGCAGCGGCAGTATGGGATCGGCTCGCCGGATTTGTGGCGCGCGCAGTAGACGTCGTAGGGGAAGTCCCGGCAGCGGAGATTGCGGGTCTGACGCGCGAGGATCTACCGGCGGAGTTCGTTGACGCGATGGATGATGACCTCAACGTTTCAGCAGCACTGGCAGTTATCCATGAACACGTGACGAATGGCAATAATGCCCTAGCTGACAACGATCACGTCTCCCTGCGAGCAGAACAGACGATGGTGCGAGCAATGCTCAACGTTTTAGGCTTGGATCCGTGCGCCGATCCGTGGCGTCAGAGCGATAACGGAGGCACACACGAAGCCTTGGCAGCGCTTGTGGAGCGGATTTTGGCCGAACGCACGCAAGCCCGAGCAGAAAAAGACTGGGCGAAAGCTGACGCGCTGCGCGATACCCTAATGCAAGCAGGTATCACGGTAGAAGATAGCGCAGATGGCGTGCGGTGGGCAGTAGGAGGCGAGCGTGGCTAATAGTGGGCATCGAGGGCGGCCAGGAGCTGTCCGTAAACACGCGCGTAAGGGCAGCACGACGGGTTCCGGCGGGCATCGTCGCCGTCGGCTCGAAGGAAAAGGGCCAACCCCTAAGGCAGAAGATCGCACATATCATCCGGCCTACAAGCGCAAGCAAGAACGAGAAGAGGCAGAACGCAAGGCACAAGGACCAAAACTGAAAGCCTCCTTGCACACTCCGGCTGGCTATGAGCTTATTTGTGGGCGCAATCCGGTTTATGAGGCAGTGCAGGCAGGAATGCCGTATGCGCGCGTCTTTGTGCTGACTGCGGCCGTTTATGATGAACGGCTGGCAGATATTATTCGGGCGGCGATGGAGGCTGAGGTTCGCGTCATCGAGGTTTCGCGTACTGAACTCGATCTGATGACGGAGGGCCAGGTTCACCAGGGAATTGCGATAGAAGTTCCGCCATACGAGTATGTGACGTGTCAAGATCTGGTTGAACGCGGGCAACGTTCCGGGCGTGATGGGCTTATCGTGGCGCTTGATTCAGTGACGGATCCGCATAATCTCGGTGCTGTTATGCGCTCTGCTGCTGCCTTCGGGGCAGATGGTGTGCTTATCCCAGAGCGGCGTGCGGCTGGTGTGAGCGCAACGGTATGGAAAGTGTCGGCGGGAGCGGCGGCTCGTCTGCCGGTGGCACGCGAGACGAACCTCGTTCGCTGCCTGCGAGATCTGCAGCAAGCAGGATATTTTGTAGTGGGGTTAGCCGGTGACGGGCAAAGCTCGCTGCCGCAAGCCGATCTTGCTGATATGCCATTAGTGCTGGTAACTGGCTCAGAAGGGGCAGGTTTATCGCGCCTGGTTCGGCAGACCTGCGATCTCGTCGTCGCTATCCCCATTGATGGGCAGACGGAATCCTTAAACGCTTCAGTGGCTGCCGGTATTGCGCTATACCAGATCGACCAAGTGAGAAACAGGTATGCTGGGCAGTAGGTGAGCGGATAACGCCGCCGCCGATTCGATAGGAGGCGGATGCACCATGACGTCGTGGCGAACAGTACGCGGACACATCCAACGTCTTGATCGGGACATCGTGACGGTTGACGATATTAATGCGTTCTTCGCAGAGGAACGCGTGCTTGGTCGTGGCGCGGCGGATGAGTCAGGAGATTTCACTTTTGAAGTGGCGATGGCAGGGCGCCGTCGCCGAGTGGCAACCCTCGATGATAAAGGCACGGTTTTTCGCGGGCGAACCGTCGGGGAACTGGTGGAGGAGATGCGCTCGCGGCTGCGCAAAGTCGAAGTGGAATTAGATGGCGAAGTTGCTCATGGTCCACTGGATATTGGCGCAGTTGACGTCGGTGATGATCTCTTTTCAGACGATGATGCCCTGGCGTCGGTGCCTGTGTCGATCTCGGATGAACAGCCTGAGGAGAGTGCCGAAGAAGAAGCCGATCAGGAGTTATTCGACCGGCCTGGTCCGATGATGATGATAGCGGATCTGCCGCTCTCAGAGGTTCCGGCGCTGGCTAAGTCTGACAAAGCTGAGGTGGCGGTGTTGAAGCTGGGGGATGCGTTAGTGCTGATCGCCCAGTCTCCGCTAGATGCAATGCGGCGAGTGTTTCCGCGTCCGTCTTTCCAGATTGTGATTCGCCCTGGGTGTGGTGATGATGTTCCGTTGATGAGCGTGCGGCGCGATACTCTTACCCGCACCTGGGATTGGACGGGTGAGTTGCCGGTTTTTACCTGGATAACCCCAGGTACCGATGCGTATGAGTTTGTGGTTGATGAGACGGGCGCTGGCGCGATGGCTCGGGCGGCGGTTGCCGACGTCATCGGGGCGCGTTTTGCTGATGTGCGGGCGGCGTTATTGAGCTCTCCGCGGGTGGCGTTGGAACGTTTTGTGCAAGCCCTGGGATTGCCCTCAGAGGTTGCTCTAGTTTTGGCTGGAGAACTGCCGTTGACGGCTATCCCCAGCGCGCGGCTTTTTGCGCCGGAAACCACGGGAGCGGCATTTAATGATCGCCTGGCATGGGAGCTCGCCGGTGAGGGCTTTGTTGAGCCGATGGTCATGGGTGCATATCGCAAAATTTATTTGGAGCGTCCGTGGGCGGTCTCGCTTTTCTCTGCTGCGCAGTCAGCTTTAGGCGGGGCATTATTGACGGCGGGATATCAGCGCGCAGAAGCGGGCAAGCCGTGGCGTTTAGTGACGGCACTTGGCGGGGCGACCTTGTTTTCCGGCATGATTCGAATCCTGACAACCTCCTATGCGGCCCAGGTGATGAATCACCGCCAGCAGGAGATTGATATGTGGAAGATGACGCGCAATTGGGGAGAATATGGTGAGTGAAGAAAACTATGAGGTAGCCGAGCCTCTCGATATTGATGCGGCGTTGGATTCTTTTTGGGCACATGCAATAAATGCTGGGCGTCTTTACCCGATTGAAAGCGTTGGCGGGCAAGTAGATGAGACCTCGCTGCGCCCAGGGTCTTTTAGTTTGGGCGATACTCCGCAGCTTGCCGATGAGTTGGCGGAATTGATTGTTTCGGGCGCCAAGCGTGCAACCTCAAGTTACGAGCCTTCGTATATGGCGGCCGGTGAGAGCCTGCCGAGTATCGGTGAATTGTGGATTGTGTGCGATGGTCGGGGGTATCCTCGGGCGTTAATTCGCAATGTGGACGTGCGCCGTATTCCGTTTTGTGACGTCGGTGCAGATATTGCTGAGGCTGAAGGGGAAGGGGATTTGCCGAAGTGGCAGGCTGACCATGAGCAAATCTTTCGCGAGGAAGCGCAGTCCTTAGGGATTGAGTTTGATCCCCAGGAGAATGTGATTGTGGAATTCTTCCGCCTGCTCTACGCCTCCGATGCGCATATTCCTTCGAGCTCAGATGCTGGCGAAACGGCAACAGCTACGCCTACGCCTTTATCCTCGGAGCTGCCAGCAGACCGCGAGGAAGCGCTATAAAAGCACTCGTGTTCGCTTCCGTTTTTACAAACTTTGCGTAGTTTTCCTTGCTTCTAGGGAATCTGGGGGGGGGGAGAAAAAAGGACGGAAGAATGCCTTAGGTCATCGTTTTCGCACGCAGGCAAAGAGGATCTTCCGTGCGGGAGCAGCGCTCTGTGTTCTGCTTTCCTATTTTCTGCCATGGTGAAAGCGGAGACACTCGTTGGGGTGTAGTTGCTCATTGGGAATATATCTGCCCTTGGGTAGGCACAGCACTTGGTTGGCGGGGCGGTAGAAGAAGCGCCTCGTGGGGCTGTTTTTGGCTTTAACCCGCTTTTGCTGGATGCCATTTGCCAGTTAGTAGGCGTGCTTGGCTGTTTTGCTATCCTGGCGGGCGGTTAGCTAGAACGGGGCAGCGGGGCAGCTAGCTGGTTTGCCCCCCCAGGTAATGTTCGCGTGTTTTCTGTAGGGCTTTTCGTCTTTAGGGTTCCCGTCGGTTTTCCCGAAAACGTGTTGAAATATTCGCGCTAATAACTGCGTGGAGCGGTTTTCTGAGAAGATAACCCGAGTGTAAATAAAACTAAGCGTTCAGTGCGGTGATTATGACTCAGGGTTAATCAGTAAAATCGCTGACGTCTACGCAATCCCCGTCAGCATGCATAGCAGCGGTAATCTGTTCGGGAGTTGGCTTTAGATTGACGTTTTGGTAGTGCGAACCGAGGACGATGGATACGGATTTATCTGCGATATTCGGATCGATATGCACCGACGAGCTATCAAAATATGCGCGCATGGTGTAGGCGTCGTTGATTCCCTCTGGGGAGGTGTAGATCCGAACGGCCTCTGAGAAATTCTCTGTGGACCAGTTTCCCGTCTCGCGTACTTTAATGCCGATAGATCCCAGGGATTCGGCGACGGATTTCGCTAATCCGGTCGTTTCGGTGGCATTGTAAACCGAAACGGTGATCTCGTTCGTCGGCGAGGGGGTGGCGTTAGCGTCGGTGGGGCAGACGACCTGTGAGGTGTCAGGTGCTCGGGAGAAATCACGATTGAACGGGAAGGGGATGACGTTTAACCAGACTAATGAGCCAAGGATGAGGAGTGCGGCCATGATGAGGACCATTGATCCGAAAATGACCGTCTGGCGTTGCTGGGTTCGTTTGCGATATTCTGCGCGAGCATTTGAGTTCACGACCCTAATCTAACAGGACGCCCCACGCACCCGCTAGAGCTCAAGTACCCTTGCTGCATTCCTGCCCTGGGGGATTCCTCAAGATAACGCCACGTGGGGAGTCTGTTCGAGTGTACCACGAGTCAGGGAATACGTGTCGAGATATGGATTTAGGGTTGCTACTGAGACTGATCGCACCAAAAAAGTGGCGTATAAATTTCCTATCGTGGCCGGAATTCCGTAAGATTAAGCACTGTCAGGTTTTCTGCGTGTCAGATAGCTGGCTAAGGAGGATTCGCCTAGCGGCCTATGGCGCACGCTTGGAACGCGTGTTGGGTTAACGCCCTCGGGGGTTCAAATCCCCCATCCTCCGCGGATTCCACCCCTTCCGAGTAGATCGGGAGGGGTTTTTCGTTGCTATGAAGCTGAAAAGTTGGATCGCTGGCAGGTGTACCCAAAAAGATATGGGTGTTATAGGCGGCGGATTGGACTATACGGCTATCGTGCAGGTCATATTGCTCTGATCTGTGTTGTTGGGATATTAGGTTAGCGAACAGAATATGGGGTTACACCGGCAGAATATGTGGGTTATGGGGAGAACATGTTGCTTTGCCGGTGTTTTCAGTGTCCTAACGCGGGAAAGTCGGGCTGTAATTTAGTGCTGTCACCTATGAGTGATAGGCAAAACATGTTGTGATTTTCTGGGATTTCGGCGTGATAGCAGGGAGAAGCGGGGCATAGTTGGCGTGCTACAAGGTAATGACAAACCTGTATATGTAATGACTGTGAAATGCTGGGCGTGCGGCTGGCTGGTAGTGGAAGCAGATAAGAACGAAGCAAATATTTTTTTGGGGGCCCTTATCTATGCGCTGTGTGGCTGGCTGTGGCGTGTCAGCAGGCGCAGTGGCAGTGTACTAGACGGTTAAGCAAGCGCTGGTGAGCTGTGTGAGGTGCGGTGGGCTTAGGTATGAGGCGTTGAGCAGGATGCCCCGCTGTCTGCCCATCAAACGCCTTTTTGGCGAGGCTATTCGCCTGATCCTGGCTCTGCGTATTGGCTGTAGGGGTAAGTGATATTCGCATAATGCAGGGCGTATATCGCACGGGTGCATATATGAGATGAGAGAAGTGGGCCGACGAGGAGGTTCGTCAGCCCACTTCATTGGGTGTGAGAGGAGGATTAGGAGTAAAACGTGTTGAAAGCTGGATAGCGCAGATTAGTGCCCCATCATCTCTTCAACGATTTCATCTTTCGTCAGTGACGCCGGATAGTAGGTAGGCCAGTTATCCATCTCTTTGAGCAGCTCTTCATGTGACGTGTTCCCCATGTAGATATGGAAATGTGAGGCTTTGACCGGGAAGATGTTGTGGTCGGAGAATTGTACGAACTTGGGGGCAGCTTCATCGCCAGATTGCTTGGTGAATAGGAAGCGCACGCCGCGATTGCCTTTCTGGTAGGTCAGGATTTCGTAGCGCTCGTAGGCGTAGGTGGCTTTGGCGGTCTGCCCGTTCTTGGTAAATGACATCTCATTTCCAGCAATATCAATCTTTTCTATATCGGTGCGGTAGCCAGTCTCGTAGTAGGCGGTCCACTCTTCTTTCGTCTTTTTTCCTGATTCGGCTTTGTGAGCCATGACTTTGTCGAGGCTGCCATCTTGGAGTAGGGGATAGACTGATTGCCAGTTTCCGGCGTAATCACTGAGCTCGCGGTCTTTGACTTGTGAGTTCTCAAAGTATCCGTCGTAAATATCGTTTGTGGAGTTGTCGAGGACTCGTTCTGTGATCGGTGCGACGGGCTCGTCGGCTGCGTTGCGAAGTTTCCACGGTAAGGCATTGCCAGGTGCAATATCGGCAAATACTGCCCATTTTCCAGCGGAGGGAACAGTGAAATCGACGCGCCCGCTGTAGTGCCCCATCTTGACGTAGTAGACGTTGTTTGGCGTAATCGTCACGGTTTGCTTTTGTTCAACCGTTGTCTCGTTGGTGTTGAGCGCGGCTTTTCCGGCAGCCATCAGATCGGTTACTCCCTCGGTGGGGACGAATGCTATGCGCATGAACTTTTCGTGCGTGTGGCCGAATTCGATGTGATAGGTGGCGGCCTCAAGTTGATAGTCGGCGTAGTAGGCGACGTGGTTTTCTTTTGTGCTGTCTTTGGCGTCTTTCGCCTGTGCATTTTGTGTGGATGACGGTGTGGATGTGGTGGATTCTGAGGTGGTGCTATCGGAGCAGCCAGCCAGTGCCATGCCGGTTAGCGCGAGCAGGGCCAGAATTTTATGGGCTTTCATGTGTGACCTTTCTGTGCAATCAACCCCTAAATGATAATGATTCTCAAAATTGTTAACAAATTGAGCATAGTATGAGCGCTGTTAGCTTGATCTCAGCATGAGTGTTATCGGTCGCCACCCTCTTCGCTCCACGTTCGATGCCTTATCCGGGCTCGTCGTTATGCCGTATTCCCCAATTGGGGTGCCGTCTGGCGAAAAAGATACGCGGTTGGCGATCAGGTAGTGATTATGAACAGGTGACGTGCTCGGCACAGAAAACTTCGGGCATGAGCACGTAGACTAGAGGGCGTGAGTATCGCACTGTATCGCCGTTATCGCCCGCAAAGTTTCCATGAGGTCATCGGGCAAGATCATGTTGTCAAACCTCTGATGGCAGCTCTCGATGGTGGGCGCACCGCGCACGCATATCTCTTCTCAGGGCCGCGCGGCTGTGGGAAAACCACGTCTGCCCGAATCCTGGCCCGCTGTTTGAACTGTGTGGAGTACCCGACGGCAACCCCCTGCGGTGTGTGCGATTCATGCCGGGAACTATCCCGAGATGGTTCAGGCTCCCTTGACGTGGTTGAACTCGATGCCGCCTCGCATGGTGGCGTTGACGATGCCCGTGACCTGCGAGAACAAGCCGCATTTGCGCCTGCACGGGATCGTTTCAAGATCTTCATTATTGATGAAGCGCATATGGTGACGAACCAGGGATTTAACGCGCTATTGAAATTAGTGGAAGAACCCCCAGAACACGTGAAGTTTATTTTCGCGACGACAGAGCCGGAAAAAGTGATCGGGACGATTCGCTCGCGCACGCATCACTACCCATTCCGCCTTGTTCCGCCCAATGAACTCGAAAACTACTTGGCTCAGTTATGCGATACCGAAGGGGTAACCGCCGGTAAAGACGTCTTATCCCTAGTTGTTCGGGCGGGAACCGGATCGGTTCGCGATACCCTTTCCGTGCTGGACCAGATCATCGGCGGGTCGGAAGGTTCGGTTATTGATTATGAGCGGGCCGTTGCGCTTTTGGGATACACCTCGGCAGCGCTTCTCGATGAGGCGTTGGAGGCCATTATCGCGCGCAATGGCAGCGGGCTATTTGCCGTTGTTGATTCGCTCGTAAAATCCGGTCACGATCCGCGTCGTTTTGTGGAAGATTTACTACAACGCCTGCGCGATCTCGTCATTATTTCCCTCGCTGGAGATTCGGCGAAAGACGTCTTTGTATCAGTTCCGGAAGATCAATATGGTCGAATGGTGCTCCAAGCTAACCACCTTGGGGCACAACGAGCCTCCTATTATGCCGATCTGACGCATCGGGCCTTAGCGGATATGGTTGGCGCCACCGCCCCACGATTACAGCTTGAATTGCTGTGCGCACGAATCATTGTGGGTGATCCGCGTGGCGGAACTGGACGTGCTTCTGAGGGTGAAAATGCGGCAGAATTCTCCAATCCCAGTGGAGAAGCGACGGGAGGCCCCTCTGCGCAGACGGCACAGCGGCTAGCGCAATTCGTTAATGCGCAGCGGGAAACCCCTCAAAATCAGCGCTCTGAAGCAAATGGCGGGAGCAATGCGCATAATCCCGCGCAGCTAGCACCACAGAACCCAGGCAGGGGAACGGACCTGGAGAGCAATCCGGCAGCCGCGACAGGAGCACCAGCGCCGGAAAACTCCGCACTTTCGGGTATACAGAGCAGAAAAACGACGGAGCATAACAGGCCTGATATGGCCGCGGCTTCGCGAAAGATGAGCAACACTGACCCGAATCATCGCCCCATGCCGAGTATGCCACCGATGGCAGAAACGGATACATCCGCGGTAGCGCACCCGAAAGGTGACACGGAGAGCAGACCAGTTGAGGTGACTAACGCGGCTACGGATACTGCTCGGCCCCGCCAAAAACCTGAGGAAGCTCAAGGTCAACAAGACCCGCATAGCAAGCCTTCCGCTGTGGCGGTAGAGAACGAAAACGCTCAGGCTAGCGCAGCGCAATCAGGGCATGAGCCCGAGGTGGAAGAGCCACAGGATTCACCGCAGGAAGCTCCACTTGATCACGTGGCGCAGATCGCTGCCCAATGGCGGCAAATCTGCGAATCTCCCATGCTGCGCCCGTCGGTGCGAGGATTTTTGCAAAATTCCACGGGGCCATTGTCGCTTGCAGATGGAGCTTTAGTGCTCGGTTTTGAATCGGAAGGTCTGCTGCGGCAACTGCCGAGTAAAGCCGAGGCCATAGCCCACGTTATTGCACAGCACTGCGGTATTTCGGTGCGAATTACCGGGCATGTAGGCGCACCGACGGAGCGTCCGGCCCAGCCTAAGCCACAACCGCATACGCCGGGTGGGAGTCAATCCGAAACGCCACCACGCAATGGCGCCTCCCCAAAAGTTAGCGCCGCGCAGGGCGCGGCGGTGTCGAGCCAAGGAGGCAATGGGCGCAATTTCGGGGCCTCCGGCAAAAATAGCGGCTCATTCGACTCAGCTGCGGCAGATGTTCGCGAAGATGGCGATGTGGCACGAGGATCGTTCCATGAGTTCGGCGATATGCCCGCACGATTGCCAGGGGATACCGCGGATGCTTCCCGCCTGCCTGAAGTGAAAATAGGTGGGGAGGCGCCTTCCGCGCTAACAGTAGGGGGTGACGCCACTGCCGCACAGTCTGCCAGCCAGGCAGCAGCGGCACCAGCAGCAAAGGGCATGTCAGTAGATGAGTCGATCACCTCATACCCAGTAGCAGTGCCAGAGAATCACGAGAAATCTATGGGGAAGCTGGCTCAGGTATCAGATTCGGCGGTGGATGATATGCCACGATCTGCGGGATCTTCTACACCATCGGGTGCGGCGAGGTTCGAGGAGGATTATTCAATAGATACCTTCCCGGATTTGCCGCCAGTGGATCTTCCGGCGGATTTCGTCAGTGCTGGAGCCCCTTCCGCCGTATCTAATATTCGCCAGCAGATAGACGCAATTCGCCCCGCCCAGGAAATACCTGTGCACGATGATGCGTCTGCATATAGCTCACCGCTGGAAGAGGAGCCGGTTTTCCTTGACGAGGAAGAGGAAATCTCGGATGCGGATCCGCTGATTGCCCATTCTGACCTTGCTGGAGTCAACGTCATTATGGAAAAGTTCGGCGCGGTAGTGATCGACGAACGTCATGAGGGCGGCGATGGCACGTCGTAATAATGCGGGGAATATCGCTGGCAGTACCACCGGCAATAATTGGCAGTTTTCTCCAGCCGTGTTATCGCGGTCAACGGCTGGCAGATATTGCCCAATACTCACCGGCGCGAAGAGCGATAAGGGAGCGGAAACCCGCCAAAGCTGGCAGGTAACAGCACCAAATATGCGGGTAGCGTGGCAGGCGCTAGGCAGCTACATGGTTCACAACAGAAAGAGCAAATAAATGGCAGGAATCTACGACGGCGCTGTCCAGGCTTTGATTGACGAGCTAGGTCGCTTGCCCGGCGTCGGGCCAAAAAGCGCTCAGCGCATTGCGTTTTATCTGTTGGAGGCAGACGAAGCTGAGGTGCAGGCCTTAGTGGAGGCGCTGCAGGCAGTCAAAGAAAAGGTGCGATTCTGCGCGGTGTGTGGGAACGTCACCGAAGATGAGCTATGCCGAATCTGCTCTGATCCGCGGCGAGTAGGATCAGTTATCTGCGTCGTGGAAGAAGCAAAAGACATTGTGGCGATTGAACGTTCGCGGGAATATCGTGGCCGCTACCATGTGCTCGGCGGGGCGATTGATCCAATTGGCGGGGTTGGCCCGCAGGATCTGCGTATTCGAGAACTGTATGCGCGATTGGCGAGTGGGGAAGTCGAAGAGATTATTTTGGCGATGGATCCGAATATCGAAGGTGAAGCCACGGCAACCTATCTCTCTTTGAATTTGGGCAATATGGGAGTGACGGTATCGCGCCTCGCCTCTGGGTTGCCCGTTGGCGGCGATTTAGAGTATGCCGATGAAGTGACGATCTCACGAGCTTTAGCGGGTCGGCAGCGGATAACGCCCATACAGTGAACAGCCGCAAACTGCGGTTGCGACTTTCCTTTACGATGGGATAACCATTGAAGGAGACGAGACAGTGACACTCATTGTTCAAAAGTTCGGCGGATCATCGGTTGCGGATGCAGCTGGCATTAAGCGCGTCGCTCGGCGGATAGTTGATACATACCGCGCGGGCAATAACGTCGTCGTGATCGTCTCGGCGATGGGCGATACTACAGATGATCTTATTGATCTTGCCGCATCTGTTTCGAGTGAGCCTTCCGCCCGAGAGATGGACGTTTTGCTGACGGCAGGAGAGCGTATCTCGATGGCGCTGCTGGCTATGGCGGTCACAGATTTAGGGGTGACCGCCCACGCATACACTGGGCAGCAGGCGGGTCTGCATACGGATAACATGTATGGCGCGGCCTCTATCGTCGGGGTTGTCCCAGAGCGTATTGCTCGAACCATTCAGGCCGGGGAGATCGCCATTATCGCTGGTTTCCAGGGGGTTAACCGCGATAACGATGTGACGACTTTAGGGCGTGGCGGGTCAGATACGACGGCAGTGGCTTTCGCGGCGGCCTTGCGGGCAGATGTCTGTGAAATTTACTCGGATGTTGATGGCGTATTTACCGCTGATCCGCGCGTATGTACGACTGCCCGTAAAGCTAGCGCCTTGACCTATGAAGAGACGCTAGAGATGGCAGCACATGGCACAAAGATTTTGCACTTGCGGGCAGTTGAGTATGCTCGTCGGTTTCATGTTCCCTTGCACGTGCGCTCGTCATTTTCAGATAAGGAAGGAACCTGGATCGTGGATGAAGTTACCCGCAGTCGGTGGGAGGGGGATAATGAATCCCCGACGATTTCTGGCATCAGCCATGACACCTCGCAAGCCAAGATCTCGATTACAGGTATCCCAGATGAGCCTGGGGCGGCGGCGCGGGTTTTTAACGTGGTGGCTGACGCGGGATCGTCAATCGACATGATCGTGCAAAACGTGCCGATTAACCAGCCGGGTCATGCCAATATCTCTTTCACCTTGCCGATTTCTGATGTGAAAAAGACGGTCCGGGCGCTCGAATCGCGCCAGGAGGAGTTGGGCTTCCGCAGCATTATTCAAGATGACGGGGTTGGTATCTTATCGCTGGTCGGTACCGGCATGCGTTCTCATCCAGGAGTGACCGCTAAATTCTTCGCAGCCCTGGCTGACGCGGGAATCAATATTGACATGATCTCCACCTCAGAGATCCGTATCTCGGTTGTGTTGGATGCAGAGGATATTGCGCAGGCTATTCGGGTTGTTCATGCGGCGTTTGATTTGGATGTGGACGGGGAAGCGATCGTGTACGGAGGAACGGGGAGATGAGCATAACGTTAGCTATTGTTGGGGCGACCGGCCAGGTTGGGCGGGTTGTACGTAATTTAGTGGAGGAACGCGCAACGCCAGTAGATGCGGTGCGGTTCTTTTCCTCTGCGCGTTCAGCTGGGATGACGCTACCCTTCCGTGGTGAACAGGTCTGCGTTGAGGATCTTGCCCAGGCAGATTTCGCCGGTATTGATATTGCAATTTTTTCGGCTGGCGCCAGCGTTTCACGGGAATATGCTCCCCGATTTGCAGCGGCGGGGGCTGTCGTCATTGATAATTCTTCGGCATGGCGGAAAGATCCGCAGGTTCCGCTGGTGGTCAGTGAGGTGAACCCGCAGGCATTACGGGATCGGCCACGAGGGATTATTGCCAATCCGAACTGCACCACGATGGCGGCTATGCCGATTTTGAAAGTTTTATCGGATGAAGCTGGGTTGTCGAGCCTGGTGGTTTCCTCTTATCAGGCGGTGTCTGGTTCGGGGCGTGCGGGGGTGCAGGCGTTGGTTGAGCAGTCTCGTGCGGCGGTGGCTGCCGGTGATGCGCTAGAAGGTTTAGCCGTGGATGGGCAGGCGATTCCTCGTCCGGAAAACACTGAGCCGTATGTTGCACCAATTGCTTTTAATGTGGTTGCGTTTGCGGGTAATGACGCAGGGGACGGCTCAGGAGAGACGGATGAGGAGCAAAAACTTCGTCATGAGTCTCGGCGGATTCTTGATCTTCCTGATCTGCGTGTTGCAGGGACGTGCGTGCGAGTGCCGGTATTTACTGCTCACTCAATGTCGATTTCTGCGGAGTTTGAGCGCGAAATTTCTGTTGAGCGAGCCATTGAGTTATTGCGGCAAGCGCCGGGAGTGAGGTACGTCGAGGTGCCTGATCCCTTGCAGGCTGCTGGGCAAGACGCATGTTATGTAGGGCGTATCCGGCAGAATTATGCGGCTCGTAACCCCGCGGCCGGGCTGTCAATGTTTGTTGTTGGGGATAATCTGCGTAAGGGTGCGGCTCTGAATACGGTGCAAATCGCTGAGCTGTTGATCCAGGAGCTGAGCGAACGCTAAGTAGTTAATATGTGAAAGCTAGTAGGAGGCGCTGGCGTGTGGCGTACATGGTGTTGCGCTAGCGCCGGCGCCTCTTAGGTATCTAGCGTATCCGGCGGGTTCGGTTGTTTCGGTAGTTGCTACTGCTTTGTTGCCTTGTTGCTTTTGTGTGGGTTCGGCTGCGGTTTGTATTGTCTGCTCTCCGGGATCTCTCTTTCTAAGTGCATTTTATGGCAATAGCTTTCGAGTCTTAGATCCGATGTTCGCGGGCAAGGTAAATATCAAAACGTTGTGAATAGCACGGGGCAGAACAGTTGTGGGTAGTCGCGGCAGCTAGGGAAGCGTGGATCACGCGGGTGAGGAGGAAGAAACGTAGATATGTGGGTAGGTGAGGGAGGAAACACGAGGTAGGCGCAGGAAGATATACGTGGAAGATAACCACAGGAAGATAGGCATAATACATAGGTGTGGGCAGATCTGCCGGTTGTGGGCAAAGATCAGCCTGCTTTTCCCGGCACGCCAGCATAGTAGCTTCTGTTTAGCGTTCCACGTAGCAGCTTATTTTGGAACTATCCTGCGCTATTCTTCGTCCAGATCCTCGTCATCACTACCTGCAGGGCGCCCAATCATGCGGGATTCGTCCGGTCGGTAAGCGAGAACGTCATTAACGTAGGAATCGACGGTATTGGGCATCATGGGAATATCGTGGCCGGCACGTTCGGAAATAAACCAGCGATGTTCCAGTAGTTCGTGGAATAACTGCGCTGGCTGGAGCTTTTTGCGTAACTCAAAGGGGATGGCCTGCACGGTTGGCTCGTAGACGTTCATCATCCATTCGTGGGCGACGATCTCCAGCGGGATATTCGATTTGCCGGTGACCATACGGAAAGATTCCATGTCGTTGACGAGTCGGCGGGCCTGCTTTTCTCCGACGTCCAGGCCGGTCAGCCGCATGAGCTTTCGGGAATAGTGCCCAGGGTCAACCACTTTAGGTTGAATGGAGATGGATGTGCCGTCAATGTCGGCAGCCATAGATAGCTCGCCGACCTCAAACCCGAGATCATTGAGCCGACGAATACGCGCATCGACGCGCCACCGTTCACTAGCTTGGAACGATTCTTCTTCGGTCAGTTCTGCCCACAAATCTTGGTAGCGCTCAACGAAACGATCCCCAACGGCGATGGCATCGTATTCTGGATCGAGGATTTCGCCGGCCTGCAGATCCATCAATTCTCCGATGATATTCGTGCGGGCGACGTCAATATCGTACAGACGTTTGCGTTGTGAGAGATTTTCTTCCAGTTCGCCGGTTTCCGCATCGACGAGATATGCCGAAAATTCGTTGGCATCACGGCGGAACAGGGTATTAGATAGGGAGACGTCACCCCAGAAAAATCCGAGCAGATGTAACCGCACCATGAGTACAGCTAGGGCGTCGATAAGTCGGCGAACGGTTTTGGTGCGCATTTGTGAGTTGCCGAATAAGGCGCGATAGGGCATGGAGAAGGAGAGGTGACGAGTGACGAGGACGGCATTAAGTGGTTCGCCGGCTGCGTCGTAGCGGCCAGTAATGACGGCGAGTGGTTCAACGCAGGGGGCGGATAGTCGGTTGAGGTCGCGCAGTGTTTCGTATTCGTGATGGGCGACCTCTTCACCGATTTCTTTGACGGCAACAACTTGCCCGTCCAGATATGCGAATCGGACGATGTGGCGAGAAATACCGCGAGGCAGGGCGGCGATCACGTCGGAGGGCCACTCGTCGAGCGGGATAGCCCAGGGCAAATCGAGTAGAGCTGGGCGTACTTCCGCTGAGGTAATCTGCAGCGATCGGTTATGCATGAGATCCTCCGTGCGATGAGATGGCGACCGACGTGGGTAACGTGGGCGTGGCCAGGCAAATTGATGCTTAGCCTCGGGTGTTCCTGGGGCGTGCCAGGAACGCTACTGATTGTAGCTGGTGAACGGGAAGCGGGGGGGGGGGGGGGGGGGGGGGGGGGGGGGGGGGGGGGGGGGGGGGGGGGGGGGGGGGGGGGGGGGGGGGGGGGGGGGGGGGGGGGGGGGAGTGGGGG
>NZ_JBKIWR010000009.1:0-148189 GCF_046599595.1 Trueperella sp. LYQ143
CACCAACAAGCCAACACCACCATACCCACCTGGGGCGACGCAATCTGCTGGAGGAACGAACTCCACCACACCACCCCATACCACAACACCTGGGACTAACCCACAAGCAACACATTTTGTCCTATAACCCTGCCTTGCAGGTTTGGATAAATCGGCGTCCATGAAGCAGCCCATGAGTATATGAGAGCAGTGCGTATTTTCTCCATTGACATATCTGAGCTATCGGACAGATTGCATGAGTTTTATGTCGTTTTTGGGTGTGGTTATTGAATAAAATGCATTGTTTTGCTCGAGGTTTTCCGTGCCCTAGTTCGGAAAGCGGAGCAGGAGTTGGCGCAGGGCAATTTTGAGGTCGGATGTAATCTGTGAGTGTGAGTGAGTTTCCCAGGGTAGATAGTGGGAAATCGAGTTTTACGTCGCGTGCTTGTTGCGATCTATAGGGCGAATTGTGGGGCTTTAGTGCTGTTTTTGTTGATGTAGTACCGGAAGTCGGGGTGAAGTTGGCGAAGATAGCAGAGGAAATATTCCGCAATGCCCACAGGTCATACACCCGTGATCGACGGCACTCGGCAAGCCTGCACTGTACGGGAACAGAAATACCTGAAGCGAAAAGAGCAGAGAAGCGCGAGAATAACGCGGCAGCCGGAGAACGTCATTCATCCGGTAGTCAACGTCGGCAGCTAAAACAGTCCAATACCCAGCCGCGCAGCCACAGGTGAGGAATAACGTCGGGCACAAAGCCTAAGAAGATAGCGAGGAAAAAGAAACAGCAGAAAACCGGCTAAGCATAAACGCGGCGCGGGGATGTGAGGATATGCCGCTGTTGCGGGAGAGCGTGGCATAATCAGGAGAGGTAGCCCCTTAGCGCAAGCGTCATCAAAAGAGGGGATAGATGCTAGAAAGGCAGCGAGATGGCTCGACTTTTTGGAACTGACGGAGTTCGCGGATTAGCAAATACAGAGATCACCCCAGAATTTGCTTTAGAACTCGGTCAAGCAGCGGCTCGGGTTCTTGCTGAAGAAGCGACGGGGCGCCCCAAAGCGATCATTGGTCGAGATACGCGGCAGTCTTCAGCGATGCTATCTCACGCAGTCGGCGCCGGGTTGGCTTCGGCTGGAGTGGACGTTGAGCATGTGCGCGAGATTCCAACACCGGGCATTGCCTATTTGACGTCGGCACGTCATTATGACCTCGGCGTTATGATCTCCGCCTCGCATAACCCCATGCCAGATAACGGCATTAAATTCATCAACTCTCAAGGTTTCAAACTTGACGATGCGATTGAAGACCGCATTGAAGCCTGTTTGAATACCCAGTGGGACCGTCCGGTTGGTGCAGCAGTGGGGCATATCTCTGAATCATGCGCGGTTTCTGATCGGGTTTACATGGATCACCTGGTGTCAATCGGTGATTCTCTGCGCGGGTTGAGCATTGTTTTGGACTGTGCCAATGGTGCGGCTTCCCGAGTTGCTCCCAAGGTATTCCAGGAGTTAGGCGCAGATGTCGTAGTTATTAACGCCTCGCCGGATGGTCGCAACATCAATAAAGAATGTGGATCGACGCATACCGAACGTTTGCAGGCGATGGTCAAAGCCGCCGAAGCAGATATGGGATTTGCCTTTGATGGCGACGCAGATCGCTGCCTCGCTGTTGACCATACAGGTCGGTTAGTTAATGGCGATGAAATCATGGGGTTAATGGCGCTATCCATGAAAGAACGCGGTGAACTGGCGAATAACACTTTAGTTATCACTGTGATGTCGAACCTTGGTTTGCGTTTAGCGTGTCAAGAAAAAGGTATTGATTTTGCGGTTACTGCGGTGGGAGATCGCTACGTGCTCGAAGAGATGCTGGCGCACGGGCACATGCTCGGTGGTGAGCAATCAGGGCATGTGATCTCTTTGCGGCATGCCACCACAGGGGATGGTACGCTGACTGCTGTTCTGGTGGCGAGTGAGATTGCCCGTCGCCAGCAAGCATTGGCAGAGGCCGTCAGTTTTGTGCAGACTCTGCCACAGCGTCTTATCAACGTTCCCAATGTGGATAAGACGCGCACGGAGCTTATCGCTGCAGATGTTGCTCGCGCCGAAGCCGAATTGGGAGAAACCGGGCGAGTGTTATTGCGCGCCTCAGGAACCGAACCGCTCGTGCGAGTGATGGTTGAGGCAAAGACGCAAGAACAGACGGACGAGGTTGCTGAACGTTTGGCACAAATCGTGGCAGATAAATTGGCTCTGTAGGGTAGCGCAACAGATAACGTCAATACGGCAACAAACCAGGAATGAAATAGGCGTGGGCGCACACTAACGATCCGGTGAGATCCGATTCGGTGGTGAAGAAAAATGTGCAGCGCATTGGCATGAAATGCCTACAGGTAGCAGGGAAGCCTGCGGGTAGCTGATGGAATATCTGCCGGCACATTCATGAAATACCTGCGGGTGCGCCATAAACCGTCATGCCTATCGAAGCATAGATAAGGTAAATCGAGTAGCCGGATGTCTATGTGTACGTCTATGTGCGCGCTCGCAAGACGCCAGGCATATATCCCTGATTGTGCCAGCGAGCGCTGACCCTATGCCGGAATCCGCCTCGCTCTAGCTGCTGTATCTATATCTGGTGCGGGTATATCTGAGGTAACTACAGCCGGATACCTCGTTTGCGCTAAGGATAAGGAAGCTTCCCCGTCATACCTATACCCGCCGCAGATGCTCCGAGCTGCGATACATAGCGCTGAAAATGACAGGTATCTGTGTCGGCTGGCGGTACCTGACTTTCCACGCACTGCGCTAGATAGCAGTTAGTGGCGTATGCCTCGTGGCAATACTATGCGGATGCGGCAGGGCGCGTGTGCTAAATTTTGCGCAACTCGATCTTCTCAATCGCATGCGTCGGCCCTTTTGTGAGCACAACGTCGGCCCGACAACGAGTAGGAGCGATATTGAGCCGAAGATTTGGCAGATTGATGGAGGACCAAATCTGGCGGGCCGTGGCTTCTGCCTCTTCGTCAGATAGATTCGCGTAGGCGCGGAAATACGAGTTTTCATGGGAAAAAGCGGTGCTGCGTAGCGAACGGAAGCGCGAGATATACCAACGTTCCAGCGAAGATTCGGCGGCGTCCAGATACAGGGAGAAATCAAAGTAGTCACTGACGGCAATCTGGGAATGAGCAGTATTGCCGGCAGGTTGTAGCACGTTAAGCCCTTCGAGAATGAGAATATCCGGGCTACGCACTTCGATCGTCGCATCGGGGACGATGTCGTAAGAAACATGGTCATAAACCGGAACGCGCACAGATTCGGCACCGGATTTAATCTGATGTAAAAACTCAAGGAGGGCCCGACGGTCATAGGATTCGGGGAAGCCTTTGCGCCCAATAATTCCGCGTTCGCGCAAAACGGCGTTGGGATATAAAAAGCCATCGGTGGGGACGAGTGCGACATGCGGTGTGTGCGGCCAGCGAGAAAGCAACTCGCGTAGTAAACGGGCAGCCGTTGATTTACCGACGGCAACGGATCCGGCAATGCCGATGATCCACGGAGTGCGCTCTGGCTGGCGCCCAAGGAACGTGCTGGTTTCGGTGTAGAGCCTGCGTTTGCCGTGTGCATAGGTCTGCATGAGCGCAGATAATGGGCGATAGATGGCGTCTGCCTCGGCGAAATCAATAGGATCGCCGAGAGTGGATAACCGAGTAACATCGCCTTCGGTGAGCGGCAGCGCAGCATTACCTGCCAGTTCTGCCCACTGTTCATGGGTGAAAGTCATAAACGGGGTCAGTTCGGATGTCGTCATTCTCCTAGTCTGACAATAATTCCAGCATTTCGCACATCAAATGCGGCAACAGTGGATTTCCCCTGCGGTGCTCCATGAGGTTTTAAGAGTGACGTGAGGCTCCGATGCGCATTACATAAGCGCGTAACATAAAGAACGACGTTAATGGTTGCAAACAGTGGGGGAGCGATGGACGGATACCGAGCCGCTGAGGTGCGCAGGGCGGAAGAGATCCCGTTAGCTGCTGGAGAACCGCTGATGATGTACGCTGCTCACGCAATTGCGCAACGAGTGGTCGATTATATTGCGAGTATTGCTGAGGAAAAGCCGGATCAAGAGAGCAAAGCTAGTGGGTTTTCTAATTCACATGCTGCCAGAGGCTATGCGACTTCGTCGGTGCATACCGAACAATCGGTTCCACACGCTGGTGTAACACAACACGAGCGCGATCTTCCCTATGTGAAACCGCCAGCAGATAGTGTGTTAATCCTGGTCGGAGCCGGAAATAATGGTGGTGACGCGCTATACGCTGGAGCTTTGCTGGCACAGCGCGGCTATTGTGTCACGGCATTATATGGCACAGCCATTCACGCCTCGGCGCAGGAATACGCCACTCGCTGTGGTGTGCGATATGTGGATATGCGGCAGATACCGGCAGAACATACCGATCAGACGTTAACAGAACTTGGCTGTTCCCATCGGGTGTGGATTGACGGTTTGCTGGGCAATGGCGCGCGTGGTCCGATGCGCGATCCCTACGCTGTTTGGGTGAAACATCTCAATGAGATACGAGCCGAGCGTCCGAATTGTCATTGGGTATGTGCGATTGATATTCCCTCAGGAGTAGGGGTTGATGAGGCAGATATACCAGGGGTATGCGTGAGTGCGGATTACACGCTGGCCTTGGGCGGGTATAAGGCGGCGCATTTTGCTGCTCCAGCATGTGTACGCTGCGGTCAGGTAGAGCTGATGACTCTTGGATTAGAACGCTATCTGCCAGCCCAGCCAGCGCTGGTATCAGTACAGCTATCAGATTTACGTGGACTATGGGATCTGACGGAGCACGCGGATAAATACTCGCGAGGAGTTCTTGGCATGCTGACGGGTTCGTCCACCTATCCTGGTGCGGCGGTTTTAGGTGTGGGCGGGGCGCTAGCGATGGGCCCAGGTATGGTGCGTTACCTGGGGGAAAGCCCGCTTGTTTTAGGGCAATATCCTGAGGTGGTCACTGAGCCGGGGCAGGTTGATGGCTGGGTGATTGGCTCTGGGTTAGTTGATATGCGCGAAGCTGAGCGAGCACTAGAGCAGGCGCTCGCAGCGGATCGTCCGGTTGTGTTAGATGCCGGGGCAATCTCCTTGGCTGTTGCGCGGGCAGTAGCTGTACCAGCCTCGGATAGTGAATATGCGAGGTCGGTTCCTGGTACGTCGGAGGCAGAAAAATATCCAGATGCGCCTTTGGTGCCGATTCCTGATACCCCTTGCGTTTTAGGGGTAGCTTCCTCCGATTCCTCAAAAGTGCAAAATAGTTGTGCGCAACGCCCCACACAACAGCACCGCCGATTAACGGATCGAGTTGTGCTGACGCCACATGCAGGAGAGCTAGCGCGGTTACTGACAGATCTGGGAGAACCAACGAGCCGAAACGAGGTCTACCAGCATCCGTTGCGGGCAGCGCAACGTGCGGCCTCGTTGACGGGGGCGTGCGTGGTGGCAAAAGGGGCTACCGATATTGTCGCCCATCCAGATGGTGTTGTGTGCGTCGGAGTGAGAGCGCCGGGCTGGCGGGCCACTGCAGGAGCTGGCGATGTGTATGCCGGCATGGTTGGCGCATTATTGGCCATGTACGCACATCGAGAACAAGAGATCGCGGATCGCGGAGGGATCGCCTGGCTTGCTGCAGCGGCGTCCACAATCCATGCTTATGCGGCTAGTTACGCGAGCGGGGCACGTGAATATCGCGGTGGGCATCCGATCATTGCCAGCGATATTATCCGTGCTATCGCGCAGATCATCGGTAGAATTAACAGCGATGAATAACTACTCGGCATCTGCATACATCTCCCGTCGGGCCTTTGACGCGAATCTGGCCCGCATGCGTGAGGCGACTACTGCGGAAGTAATGGCGGTTGTGAAAGCCGACGCGTATGGTCACGGTCGAGATACGATCTCTCGCTGGGCGCAGGAAAAAGGAACGTCCTGGTTTGGGGCAGCACAGCTTGGGGAAGCGCTGGAATTACGCCAACAGTTAGGGCCACATGCGCGTATTCTCACGTGGATTTATACGCCGGATGCTGATTTGAGAGCTGCCGTGCAGGCCGATTTAGATATTTCCGTCGGCGCCCCCTGGATGTTGGACTCAGTGTTAGCCGCAGCTCAGGAGTGTGGGCAGACTGCCCGAGTGCACATTAACGTCGATACCGGAATGACTCGTTCGGGATTTTCGCGCAAAGAGTTATGCCTCGCCAGCTCACAGTTTGCACGAGCGCTTGCCGAAGGAAGCTGCGAGATCGTCGGTTTGTGGTCACATTTGGCGTGTGCGGATAGCCAGGATGATCTCACAACCAAAATTCAAATTGATGCCTTTGAAGATGCGCGCTCCTGGTTACAGGAGGAGGGGATTCGCCCGCAGATCCTACATCTGGCAGCTTCTGGCGGGGTGTTATGGCATCCGGATAGCCACTATGACATGGTTCGCATCGGTATTGCGCTGTATGGATTAAGCCCGAATCCGCAACGTGCGACGGGCAAAGAGTGTGCCTTGACCCCGGTTATGCGTGTGGAATCCATCGTGATGTCGGATCAACAGTTGCGAGCTGGAACGGGCATTTCCTACGGGCATACGTATCGCTCTTATGAGGGTGAACATGTGGGGGTCGTCCCGATTGGCTACGCTGACGGCATTCCGCGTGTTGCGTCAAATCTGTGCAGTGTTGATATTGGCGGGGTGCTGTGCCCGATTCGTGGTCGGGTATGCATGGATCAGATCGTTGTTAGCGGGGAGCATATTCGTTCAGGAGATCGTGTGGTGATTTTCGGGGAGCCGCCCTACGTGAGCGTGGATGATTGGGCGATGGCCTGCAAGACGATCAGCTATGAGATGCTCACCCGAGTTGGCTCTCGAGTTAGGCGGATCTATCAGGAGGATACCCAGTGAAAATCCAGGCGGCGACGGTTGACGATATGCACCGAGTCGGTTCAGCATTAGGAAAGTGGGCACGCGGGGGAGATCTGCTCATGCTCAATGGCCCATTGGGAGCAGGCAAGACGACGTTAACTCAGGGGATTGCCCGTGGAATGAATATCGCGGCGCAGGTTTCTTCCCCGACCTTCGTCATTGCGCAAATCTATCGCGGGCAACAGATCGATTTAGTGCATGTGGATGCCTACCGCCTCTCGTCTCTCGATGAACTTGACGCTTTGGATCTCGACGCGAGCTTAGATGACTCTCTAACGGTCGTGGAGTGGGGCGCCGGAAAGGTGGAAGTACTCAGCCAGGACAGAGTGGAAGTAGATATTGAGCGACCAATCGGATCAGAAGCCGGCAACGAGCCGGATGATCTTTTTGATGATGCTCCTCGCACCCTGACCTTCCGAGCTATTGGGCCGCGTGCGACGGCTTATATGGACGATGTTCGCACCGCGTTAGCAGATATGGTGATCTCTGTATGAAACGCATACTGGTATCGGTGATGATGGCACTGTTGTGGCTGGCTACTCCAGCATTGGCGGCGCCGTCACCGGCTCCTGACCCAGGGCCGCCACCGCAAGAGGTCACGGCATGGTTCGCTGAGCGTGCGCTGGCGTCGGTGCGTTCCCACGCTGCAGACGCTTTCCCGGATGCCTCCTTGGAAGCAGTATCGCACTATACGATCGGTAATCCAGTGCGGGTCAGCACCTTTGCACAAAACGTTCCAGCTTCTCAGAGTATTACCGTAACGAATCGGTGGATTGCCCCGATCTTTGATGGCGGAACAGCAATTGGGGCCTTGTCGGTGAATTTCGATCAGCCTGCGGGAGGAGAGGAAATTATCCGACGTGATGCTCGATTAGGCTCTGCCGTCACGGCTGGTGGTGCCTCTGTTGCCGTGATCTACGACAGCGGGTTGCAGGCGTGGTTCTTGCTCAATGAGAGCGCTATTGAACCGGCTGATGAGGCAGCCGCAAACATTGTTCTCGGCTCAATCCCGCTCAATGACTTTCTCGCTCAACGTCAGCGAATTATCCAAAATACCGATACCTCAACGCCGGCTCCTGCTCAAACAACGCCGGCGAGTGAACCGGAATCCCACAACGTTCTCATGCATTTGGTGCGGATTTTGATTGCGTTAGCAGTGGTTATCGGCTCCTTGGTATGGCTGCGTTGGGATCAACATACAGATGATCCTCAAGAAGATACGCCAGAGGTGCCACATGACGATTTAGGGCATGTGGAACGCAAAGGAATCATTGGTAAACGTGAGGCAAAGGTACGTTTCCGCAGTTCTGCAGGGAAAGTATCCGTCTATAAAACTCCGCCCAGTGAGGAATCGACGCAATAGCAGGCCACCATCACAGCACCGGATACCGCAAGGATACGGGAGCGGGCGTAGATCTAACGTTAACTGCTTGCAAAGCGTGCGTCGATCTGCCAGCTCAAATGAAGGAGAGAGATGTTTTATTTAACGATTGATACGTCGATGTGGATCGCCGTGGGAGTGGCCGTCGAACGTGACGGTGAGGTGCGCGAATTGAGTTATCAGCTCATGCGCTCGAATCGTATGCATGCAGAGGCTTTGGCGCCGATGGTCAAGCAGGTGTTATCAGAAGCGGGTATTGAGCGTCCTGACGCGGTTGTGGTGGGTAGCGGTCCGGGTGCTTTTACTGGGTTGCGGGCGGGCCTGATGATGGCACGGACGCTGGCTCGTACTTGGGGAATTCCGCTCTATGGCGTCAGCTCGCTAGAGGTTCTCGCCTTGGCTGGGGCAGATGCAGGGGCACAAGAAGTCGTCGCTATGATCGATGCTCGTCGCCGTGAGGTCTACGCATTGCGCGCGCGTCCGATGGGGGCCGATGACGTCGCCATTCTTTCTCCGGAACGGATCGTCGCTCCGGCAGATCTGCATGCGGAATTGAGCCGCGAGCCAGCAGTCGTTGCGGCGATTGATGAGGTTTATCCGCATGTTGGTGTGGATACGATAGGGGGTCGGGTTGCGGTGGAGCATCGCCCTGTCGTCATGACTCGCCTGGCGCTATCTCACTGTGCTCGTCGTGCGGCTGGCGAGGATATTGACATGGGAACGCAGCCGCATTATCTCCGACGGCCGGATATTCACGGTGGTCATCCCCAGCCAAGCCAGTCTCAACCGGCTCAGTCTGAGGTTGAGCAGGGTGAGCCGAATCAATCCCAGCCAGCGTCATAGGGAACGCCGATATGGACGGGCGAGTACACAATCCGGAACGTTTCTTTCGCACGCCAGATGATACTCCGCACGAAGTGGCGGCTCAGCCGGCATCAAAACAGGTATATGACGAAGTATCAGGGCAACTGGTACGAGTGCCTTTCTTGTGGTGGGCATATCTCGCGAGTTTTGATGCAGATAATTTTGGAGTGGATGCCTGGCCTCCTGGGGTGTGGAAACAGGAACTATTAGCTCAAGATCGGAGCTACCTGGCGGTCATTCGGGATGATGGCCCATTACATCCCCGACCTTCCCTCGTGGCACTCGGTGGGATCTCGCACGGGCCGGAAGCGGAAATTTTGACGATCGCCGTGGCCAGGGCGCAACGTTCCCGAGGTATAGGTAGCGCATTATTGGCGGATCTATTGGCGGTTGCGCAGAGCCACGAGGCAGAGGCCGTCTTTTTGGAAGTGCGCGCTCGCGATGAGAAAGCACAGCGGATGTATCAGCGTGCCGGATTTGAAACTGTTGGGCGTCGCCCACGTTATTATCACGACGATGATGCCCTGATAATGCGCTATGAGCTTTCTAGATCTCACTAATCGCGAATAGCGCTCAGGATTGGTTGCCGACTAGCGCGGATAGCGGGTGGCAATGCGGCTAACAACCCGGCTAGGAGAGCACAGGCACTGACGACGAAAAGCGCTGGCACGGGAATCGAGAATACTTTTATTCCGCTGCTGGATAGATACTTTGCCAAGGCTGCAGCTAATCCGATTCCGCTGCTGACGCCCAGGACAGTCCCATATAGTGCCGTTAGGACGGATTCGACCCCGACGCCAGCGGCAAGGCAGATTCGCGAGATCCCGATAGCTCGTGATAGCCCGATCTCTCGTCGTCGCTCACTGACGGACAAACTCAAGGTGTTGATAATGCCGAGTCCAGCGATGAAAAGGGATAGCCCCACCAGGGCATAGATAATTGCCAGGGCTTGCGAAAGAACAGAAGCGGCAAATCCTTTCAGCTCTTCTTTATCCATGACAGCCACTAAGCCGGAGGTGGGAAGAGCGGAATGGATTGCAGCCTTCACCGTTTCCACATTGGCATGTGGATCAACGTGGATGAGGACTCTCATTCGTCCAAGTGAACTGATTCCTAATGGCTCAAGTTGTGAATCGTCTATAAATGCAGCGGCAAGGCTGGAGTCCTGGATGCCAGTGATGTGTAGGCTCTGCTCGCCTTTTTGGGTGGCGATCTTCAGGGTATCTCCCAGTGCGAGATGATGTGCGTGTGCTAACTGTTCTGGCACGATGATGCTATCTGCGCCGTGATGTTCCATGCTTCCGGCGATGAATTTCATTCGGAAAGCGTCGCTGAGGTGTGCTAAATCAGAGCTGACGACAAGCAGGGTTTCTGGCTGTGGATCATCAGGATAAATCGCGGAGGCCATAGCCAGTTTCATAGATAGCGTTCGAGCAACCCCAGGGGTATGAGTGATCTTATCGAATACCGCATCGGAGATCGTGGTATTGGGGTTGGATAGATTAGCTGGAAGGACCATGAGGTCGGTTTGTAACTCATTGTCGATGACGTCAACGCTTGAGGCGCGCAGGGAATCAGCGACGACTAAACCGGCGCTGACTAAAAGCATTCCAATCATGACTGCCCCGCCAGTTGCTGCGGTGCGTCGGGTGTTGCGCAGGGCGTTACCGGCACCGAGGCGAATCCACAGCGGGCGAAGGCGAAGTAACGGCCAGGAAATACCGCCAAGTATGAATTTAACAAGCCCTGGGCCAGCGATGAGTAACCCGATGATGAGGCCGAGGGCGCCGCATCCCAGAATGGTTCCCGATTGTTTGACCTCGGTCAAACCGACGATCAGTAGGCAGATAATTGCGCTGACGCACAGGGCGAGGCCGATAGTTAGCCGCAGCCAGACGGGGCGCTCGTTGGCTCCGCTGGCTTGTTGCATGGCAGTTATTGGGGGAGTTTTTGCTGCTTGCCGTGCCGGAAAGAGCGCGCCAATCAGGGTGACGACGATACCGACGCATACGGCAGTGAGTATGACGCGAACGGAAATTTCAGCATGTAACCCGGTGAAAATCCCGAAATGATCGAGTGCCCAGGTGGCGATCCGCAATAGACCTGTTCCGAGCGCTAACCCGATTCCTGCGCCGATAAGCCCGATGACCACTGCCTGCCAGGCGACCAGGGAGAAGATTCGCTGTGGCGCAAAGCCAACCGCACGCAGGAAAGCAAAATCCTGTAGCCGCGATTTAATGGCCATATTAAAGGTGTTGGTGATAATGAAAGTGGAGATCAGCAGTGCCAATCCCGCGAATATCAACAAGAACGTGGTGAGGAAGCCGAGCTGTACGTCAAGGTTTTCCTGATTCGTCTGATTGATTTCATCGGCCGTTTTCACGTTATAGCTGCTGCCAATCGCCTGGGTAATTGCCGATGTGACGTTAGCAGGATCTGACCCGCGGGATACTTTGACGATGATTGCGCTGGCGACGTCTGGATTATCGACGAGGGTGGGGACAAGAGCGTCACTTGCACAGAAAAAATTGAAGACGGGAACCGGATGCCCGTAATCAATGGTAGCGGTGATCCGGAAGGTAAGGGCCTGGTCATTGACGAGCAACCGCACCGTATCGCCGACGTGCAAGCCGAGGCGCTCAAGAGCAGTTTTCTCCACAGCTATCTCATCGTTTTTACTGGGCGGGTTGCCGTGGTATTCGATGTTGAAATCAGCCAGTGCGTTGGCGAGGGTATTCGATATACCGGCATTGCTTGCTGGCCGATTATCCTCGTCAAGGACGGTGACAGATAAGGCATACCGCGGTTGGGCTTGTGCTACTCCGGGGATTTTCACGACCTCTTGCGTCAGCCCGACGGGTATGTCCTGAAAACCGACGGCGGGTGCTGGAACTGCTGGCCCTCGAACTTGAATATCTCCTGGTTGCACTCCCGAAAGGCCAGATACCAGGTTAGTGGACATTGTTTCGCGCAGCGCTAAGGTGGCGCTCAAGAACGCGATCCCTAACATTACTGCGACGATGGTGAGTAAGAAACGACGCAGATGGGCGCGAACATCTCGCCAAGCGAGTTTCAGGGTTATCAACATTCGCTTGCGCCAATCTCCCGCAGAGTGTCGAGCACGGTATCCGTTTCTGGTTCGGTTAGTTCTTTGACGATTTCACCGTCAACCAGGAATAGGACGCGATCTGCCCAGGCGGCAGCGGAGGGATCGTGAGTCACCATGACCACTGTTTGATGAAAATCGTGGGCGGCTTGATGGAGGAACGCTAGGATTTGCCGGCTGGCCTTTGAATCAAGATTTCCGGTGGGTTCGTCAGCAAAAATGACCGCCGGTTCGGTGATAAGGGCGCGCACGCAGGCTACACGTTGCTGTTGCCCGCCAGAGAGCTCGGCAGGGCGGTGGTGTAGGCGGTCGGCGATTCCGACTGATTCGGTGAGCTGAGCGAAGCGTTTTGGATCAACTTTTCGGCCAGAGGCATCGGCAGGGAGGGTGATATTTTCTGCGGCGCTCAGTGTGGGAAGTAGGTTGAAAGATTGGAAAATAAAGCCAACTTTATCCCGTCGCAGTTTAGTCAGTTTTCGCTGTGAAAGTTCGGAGAGGCAAATGCCGTCGAGATACACCTGACCAGAGGTGACAGAATCTAATCCAGCCAGGCAGTGCATGAGGGTGGATTTTCCAGAACCGGATGGCCCCATGATGGCGGTGAATTCACCGACGGGAATATCGACATTTATCCCTTGTAGCGCCTCAACGCTGGTATCGCCTTTGCCGTAGGTTTTGCGCAGGTCGCGGGCGTGAATAATGTTGTGGCTCGACGTTGTGCGCGGGTTGTCACTCTCGTTGGGGTGAGCAATATCGGTGGCGGTGATCTGTGAGCGATCGGTGAGATCCTGTGAGATTGCGGAGCACTCTGAGGGGGATTCCGTTTCTAGCGGTGAGGTAGCTGTAGAGTTCGTTTTATGCATTAGGTGGCGTCCCATGCTGTTATGGTAACAATCTTGGGTTCTGCAAGGTTTTTTATCCACCAGCTATTTCCCATCCGCGCTGTTGCGCAGCCGCGAATCATGGCTTATAACCTGCGAAGAAACCGCATATATGCCGGAATACCTGGCTAGCTGAGGTAATCGGATGTTGCTGTGGAAAATGATGACGTAGGAAATTGATGTCTGATGTGGATATACCCGTGTTTTTTGGGGGAGGGGAAAAGGTGAGGGATTTGCCGTCCTTATTATTGGTTGATTATGAAAAGAGGGGCTGACGAAGAACCGCATCGCTGCGAATATAATCGCCGTAAATATAGCTGCGTCAGATTGCTACGCGATAAATCCAAGCGATAGATAGGTTCGCTAGCCGAGCGTCCTAAGAGTCGAGCAATCTAGGTACAAAGCCACAATATTCTGATTAACGCACCAAAACTATTACGAAAATAGTGCTATCGCACCAGAAAGCTGCGCTAGCTGTAAGCTGGCGTGTTAGCGCTAAATAATCCCGATAAGCACGGGAATTTTCTCAATTTGGCAAAGAAAAATTGCTTAAAATCAGGTCTTAGCTCCCGTAAAATCCGCTAGTTACTTTGCTAAATTGGGATCGTGGCTACTACAAATGTTGATCATA
This sequence comes from Trueperella sp. LYQ143, assembly GCF_046599595.1. NCBI lineage: Bacteria > Bacillati > Actinomycetota > Actinomycetes > Actinomycetales > Actinomycetaceae > Trueperella > Trueperella sp. LYQ143. The sequence continues at coordinate 13,807 of NZ_JBKIWR010000009.1, forward strand.
TTAAGAGCCGGAGGACGACCGTCGCGCTAAAAGTCGCGATGGCGCTTACTGGCCTGCTTTTTGTCTTTTTCTTGCTCGCGCACATGTTCGGCAATCTCAAAATGTTTGCCGGCGCTCATGCCTTCAATGGTTATGCAGCATTCCTGCGCGAGGTAGGGTATCCGGCAGTTCCGCATGAGGGAGTTCTGTGGATCTTCCGCATTGTGCTCTTCTTGTCGATCATTATCCACGTATATGCGGCAATGACGCTGTGGGGTCGGGCAAATCGGGCACGCGGCAAGGCGTACAAGGTGAATACTGGTCGTAAGGTTACGGCAATTCACTCTTACACTGCTTCGCTTATGCGCTGGGGCGGGATTGGCCTGTTCTTGTTCATCATCTTCCATATTTTGCAGTTCACCACCTTGACGGTTCAGGTTGGTGGTAACTACAAGGAGATGACTCCGTATGCCCGTATGGTGGCGGCTTTCCAGCCGGCCAACTGGTGGCTGTATCTGATCTACCTCGTCGCAATGTTGTGCTTGGCATGGCACATTCAGCACGGCGTGTGGTCAGCATTGGTGACCTTAGGAACGTCACGTACCTCGCGTCAGCGGGTGTATAAGACGATTGCTGTTCTCGTTGCACTGGCAGTCGTGGTTGGCTTCTTGGCTGCGCCGACGGCGATTATGGTCGGATATCTGTCGTAAGGTGAGGGAAATGACTGAAAAACTTATTGAAGGTCTCTATCGCGAAGGTGATCCCATTGCGGACACCAAGGCGCCCTCCGGCCCCTTGGCTGACCGCTGGGAGACGCGCAAGTTCAAGGCGCGCCTGGTTAATCCAGCAAACCGTCGCAAGCTGAATATCATCGTTGTAGGAACGGGTCTGGCTGGCGGCGCTGGCGCGGCATCGCTTGGCGAGATGGGCTACAACGTTAAAGCGTTCTTCTACCAGGATTCCGCTCGTCGTGCCCACTCCATTGCGGCACAAGGCGGTATTAACGCGGCGAAGAACTACAAGAACGATAACGATTCGACCTACCGTCTGTTCTACGACACGATCAAGGGCGGTGATTTCCGCTCGCGAGAGTCGAACGTCTACCGTTTGGCAGAAGTGTCGGCCAATATTATCGATCAGTGCGTGGCGCAAGGCGTTCCGTTTGCTCGAGAGTACGGTGGTTTGCTTGATAACCGCTCCTTTGGTGGCGTCCAGGTGTCGCGTACTTTCTACGCTCGTGGTCAGACGGGTCAGCAGCTTCTGATTGGCGCATACCAGGCGCTGATGCGGCAGGTGAAGGCTGGCACAGTCAAGACGTACAACCGTCACGAGATGGTTGAGCTGATCGTGGTTGACGGTCGCGCTCGCGGAATTATTGCCCGCGATATGAAGACCGGCGAAATTGAAACACACATTGCCGATATCGTCATCTTGGCAACCGGCGGCTATGGAAACGTGTTCTTCCTGTCCACCAACGCTATGGGCTGCAACGGTACGGCTGCGTGGCGTGCCCACCGCAAGGGTGCATACTTCGGCAACCCGTGCTACACCCAGATCCATCCGACCTGTATTCCGCAACACGGTGAATCCCAGTCGAAGCTGACCTTGATGTCGGAGTCCTTGCGTAATGATGGGCGTATTTGGGTTCCGAAGAAGGCGGAGGATTGCAAGAAGGATCCACGCGATATTCCGGAAGAGGATCGCGATTACTACTTGGAGCGTATCTATCCGTCCTTCGGTAACCTGGTTCCGCGTGATATTGCGTCACGGCAAGCAAAGAACATGTGCGACGATGGTCGCGGAGTGGGGCCGGAGATCGGTGGCGTTGCTCGTGGCGTGTACCTCGATTTCTCTGAGGCAATTGGCCGTATGGGCAAGGATCAGGTTTCCGCTAAGTACGGCAATCTGTTCGATATGTACGAGCAGATCACCGGCGAGAACCCCTATGAGGTCCCGATGCGTATCTACCCGGCTGTCCACTACACAATGGGTGGCATTTGGGTTGACTACGATTTGATGTCCACGATTCCTGGTCTGTACGTGGCTGGTGAAGCAAACTTCTCCGATCACGGTGCGAACCGTTTGGGCGCGTCGGCGCTCATGCAGGGTCTGGCAGACGGTTACTTCGTTCTCCCGAATACCGTCAACGATTATCTGGCAGATGGCCCGTTTGAGCCGGTTGCGGAAGATCATCCGGCTGTGGTGGAAGCTCGTCGCTCGGTAGAAGAGCGCATCAGCTTCTTCATTAACAACGAGGGCAATCGTTCAGTGGATTCCTACCACAAGGAACTTGGCCACATTATGTGGGAATACTGTGGAATGGAACGTACTGCAGATGGTTTGAAGAAAGCCATCAACATGATCCGCGAATTGCGGGCTGATTTCTGGAAGAACGTTCGTGTTCCAGGTAAGGCGGATGAGTTGAATCAGTCGCTGGAGAAGGCTGGGCGCGTGGCTGACTTCCTCGAGCTCGGTGAGTTGATGTGTATCGACGCCCTGCACCGTGAGGAATCCTGTGGTGGGCACTTCCGCGCTGAATCTCAGACGGAAGAAGGCGAAGCACTGCGTCATGATGACACCTTCGCCTATGTCGCAGCCTGGGAGTGGACGGGCGAAGGTAACCCGCCGGTCCTGCACAAGGAAGACCTCAAGTACGAATTCGTCGAGATGAAGCAGCGGAGCTACAAGTGAAAATTAACCTTGAATTTTGGCGTCAAAACGGTCCGGAGGATTCCGGTCATTTCGATACGCATACCATCGACAACGTTGATGAGACGGCTTCCTTCTTGGAGATGCTCGATCAACTGAACGAGGAACTGTTCGCGGAAGGCAAAGAGCCGGTTGCATTCGACTCTGACTGCCGTGAAGGCATTTGTGGTCAGTGTGGTGTTGTCATCAATGGTGATCCGCATGGGCCGCAGGTGACAACTACCTGCCAGCTCCATATGCGCACCTTCAAGGATGGCGATACGATCACGATTGAACCGTGGCGTTCGGCTGCCTTCCCGGTTTTGCGTGATCTTGTGGTTGATCGTTCCTCCTTGGATCGTATCGTTCAGGCGGGCGGTTACGTTTCCGTCAATACGGGTGCAGCTCCAGATGCGCACTCTGTTCCAGTTCCCAAAGAGCATGCGGATCGGGCTTTCGAAGCTGCGGCTTGTATTGGGTGTGGTGCATGTGTGGCGGCGTGCCCGAATGGTTCGGCAATGCTGTTCACCTCTGCAAAGGTCATGCATCTTGGCTTACTGCCACAAGGTAAGCCGGAGCGCTACGATCGCGTTGTGAACATGCTGGCACAGCATGATGCTGAGGGATTCGGCGGTTGTACGAATGTTGGTGCATGCCATGAGGCGTGCCCCAAGCAGGTTCCGCTTGAGCTGATCTCACTGCTCAACCGCGAACTGATGTCTGCGTCGGTACACGGTCGCTAAACCTCATCTCGGTAGCCATCAGTGGGTCTTCCTATTTTGGAAGGCCCACTGTTTTATGCGCTTTTCTTGGCGGTACGCCACGCTGGCGCTGTAGGTACTGGGCTTAGTGCAGTACCTATGCCTTGTATAGATCTTCCGCTTTGCTGAGCAGGGGAATGAGAGGCGGAATGAATATCCTGTGCGATCGCGATACGTTATAGGATTTTAATGAGGTACGTCGGTCGAGTAGGTTTTCAACAGTAAGACCAGAAAACAATATATATTTCCTGATACTGCGTATCTATAGTTAATTGCGAAGAGCTAGTTTTTGGCGTGTTCTCAACGTAATCGCCACCTGTTAAAGAATGACTAACACACAGAATTAGGACTAAAGACCTAGAGTGTTGTTAATTTTTCCGCTGTGAACGTGCTCATATTTGAGCTGGGATGAGTTGCAGTTGCTTCCCCGTCGTTTGCGCTTGCGCGGGGGGGGGGGGGCAGGCGCACAATTGCAATAACGTTTTTGAACCGCTTCAAAAACGCGTTTTTCACTCTAACAATCGAGGGGGATTGTGAAATGAAGATAAGAAAAACGTTCGCCGCGAGTTGCGCGGTAATTGCTCTTGCGCTTGCCGGATGTGCGGGTGGCGCAAAGGAAGGCGATAAAGGTGCAGAATCTGGCTCAGGTTCCGGCTCTGGCGAAATCTCCGTTGCGTTTGTGCCAAAGATTCAAGGTATTCCATTCTTTGAAGCAATGAATACCGGCGGCGCGGAGGCGGCGAAAGAATTTGGATTCAAATGGGTATATTCTGGCCCGACGACAGCAGATCCAGCAGCTCAGGCAGATGTCGTTCGCTCACTGATTCAACAGAACGTCTCGGCACTGATGGCAGCTCCAAACGATCCTGACTCATTAGCTCCGCTTTTGAAGGAAGCACAAGATGGCGGTATTCGCGTCGGTACTTCTGATACCGATGCGCCAAATTCTGTGCGAGAAGTATTCGTTTCCCAAGCTTCTCCCGAGGGAATCGGTGATGGTCTAATCGACCAGATGGCAAAGTCAATCAATAATGAAGGCAAGATTGCCATTGTCTCGTGTGGTCAGACCGCAGCAAATCTGAATACCTGGATCGACATCATCAAGAAGAAGGTCGACAAGGATTATCCCAAGATCTCCATTGTGGATGTCGTTTATGCTGACGAAGATCAAGCTCGCGCCGTGACTATGGCAAAGAACCTCATGAGTGCAAATCCAGACCTGAAGGGTCTGATTGGGCCATGTACCACGGCAGCCCCTGGTGTCGCCCAAGCCGTTGAAGAAGCAGGCAAGATCGGTCAAGTCCAGACGGTTGGCGTCGGTACTCCTAAAGCAATGTTGCCATATTTGCAAAACGGGGCAGCCTACTCTTCAGTTCTGTGGAACGTGGAGGATCATGGATACCTGACCGCGTGGGCTGGCTGGCAGTTGGCTCAGGGTAAGGAATTCGCAGAAAAGCAGGATGTCGGTCACTTGAAGAACGTCACCTATGACGCCAAAACGAAGACCTTACTGCTCGGTGAGCCACTCATCCTCACGAAGGATAACGCCGGAAAGTACAACTACTAACTCATCCGGAACACATCATCTGCTGCTGGGGCTGTACCACCTTTCAGCCCCAGCAGCCAATTAGGGGATAGTAATGGGAAGCCACACCGCGAAAGCATCTGAGCAGCTTCTGCTTGATGTGCAGCACGTTGACAAACGCTATGGCGGCGTCCATGCGTTAAAAGATGTATCCTTCCAGGTTCGAGCTGGCGAAGTACATGGACTGGTAGGAGAGAATGGGGCAGGTAAATCCACCCTTATCAAAATGATTAGCGGGGCAGAACGCCCAGATTCTGGAGAAATTACGCTTCTTGGCGAGCCGATTGAGTTAGGAAATACGGTAAAGGCATTAGAGGCGGGGATCTCTCCGGTCTATCAAGAGCCACAACTTTTTGCGGATTTGACGGTAGAAGAAAATATCTTCTTAGGCCGCGAACATACCCGTGCTGGGCGGGTCAAGTGGAATGAACAGCACGAAAAAGTTATTGGATTGTTGACGGATCTCCGTTTGCGGCCAGAAGCAATTCAGGAGCGGGTTGGGGATTTATCTGTTGGAGAGCAACAGCTTGTTTCCATCGCAAAGGCCTTCGTCACAGACGTTAAATTACTGATTCTCGATGAACCCAGCGCCATCCTTGCCAATAGTGACGTTGATCGGCTGTTCGATATTATCCGGACGTTTACCGCCCGTGGCATTGGTGTTATCTATATTTCGCATCGGCTTGATGAGCTAGGCGAGATCACGGATCGCATCACTGTGTTGCGTGACGGGAGTCGGATTGGCACATACGACACACATTCATTAACGACGAATGAAATCGCGACCTTGATGGTCGGCGATAAATTCCAAGTGGAGCATCGAGATCGCGACCAGGGGAAAAAGAAATCAGAAATCGCCGTCTCGGTTCGCGATATGCGCGCCGGTAAGCGTTTGGCGTCGGCGAGTTTTAATATTCGACGGGGAGAGATCCTGGGTATTTATGGGCTGATTGGTTCTGGTACGACGGAAGTGATCCGAGCCTTATACGGGATTGAACCGGCAAGTTCAGGGGAAATCGAAATAAATGGCAAGCCGGTGACGATCCGTTCTCCGCAAGCGGCAATGCGTCATTCGATTACGATGTTGCCGGGCAACCGGAAAGCGCAAGGCGTCTTCTTACCTAAGTCGCTGAGTTTTAATTTGTCCTCCTCGCATCTGGGGTACTTTTCGCGGCTCGGGATATTCAATTTTGGCAAAGAGAAGCGCGCGATGGAGGAGGCCATCCAGCGTCTGCGCATTAAAACCCGAGGGCCACATGCTCTGATTAATGAGCTATCAGGCGGCAACCAACAGAAAGTTGTTATGGCTCGCCAGTTCGTTCAAGATCCGTACCTCCTGCTCGTAGAGGAGCCAACACAAGGGGTGGACGTCGGAGCAAAAGCAGAGATTCATTCGCTTATCTTGGAGCACGCGGCACAAGGGAATGCGGTCCTAGTGGTTTCGACTGATCTGGAGGAAATCCGGTATCTGTGTGATCGCATTGTTGTCTTGCACAACGGGGTGAGCGCCAGAGAGCTCCCCGGGGATTGTTCGGCAGCCGAGCTGCTGGCGGCCGCTTCTGGAGAATCTACGGCGAAAGATCCAGCAGGAGGTGTCGAATAATGTTTGGACGTTCCCGCCATACGAAAGCCGTTGGAGTTAGACGGCGATTCGTTGAAGGTCAAGAGATGGTTCTCGTGGGCGTCATCATTGTGTTGTGGGTTGTCATGGGGTTCGTCTCGCCCACATTCCTGACGGCTGGATCTATCTTTGACATCTTCTATTCGGTTGCCCCCATTGCCATTATCGGTATCGCGATGACGGCTGTGATGTGTACCGCCGGTATTGACGTGTCGGTTGGATCGATGATGGCCGTCGTTATGGTCATTGTGGCTCGGGCAATTCGGGATTATCACGTCGGTTTCCTAGTGGGCGCTCTCATTGCTATTGGTGTGGGCGCATGCCTTGGTGCGGTGAACGCGTCGCTGATCGCTTTCGGGCGGGTTCCGGCAATGGTGTGTACCTTCGGAACGCTGAACATCTTTCGATGGTTGGCCTTGCAAATCTTTGGTGATAATCAGATTTCCGGGGTGCCGCCGACTTTTGCTGTGATTGGTGGCGGAATTAATGCTTCGTTGGGAAAGATTCCCAATGCGATGTGGCTTGCGTTGGTATTAGGGGTGGTCGTCTGGATATACATGCGCGAGTACGCCTCGGGGCGTCATATCTACGCAATCGGTAATGATATGAACGCTGCCCGACTCGCCGGTGTGAAAGTGACCCGACGGTTATTCTCCGTCTATATCGGAACCGGAGTGGCAGTGGGAATTGCCGCGCTGGTTTCCCTGGGAAATGGTGGCCTTATCCAGCAAAACGTCGGATATGGCTTGGAGATGTCTGTTATCGCGGCATGCGTTATTGGCGGGACCTCGGTTATGGGCGGTCGAGGAACAGTTTTTGGGACGATTCTCGGGGCCATCCTCGTCGGTTCAGTACAGGCCGCCGTCATCCATCTCCACTGGCCCAACCAACTGACCCTGCTCATCGTTGGCGTCATCATTGTTGTTGCAGTTGGCGTTGATCTGGCTCGACAGGTAAGGAGAGCACGAAAATGACAGCTAATCAATCTACGCCGATAGCTTCGGATACGCCCACTGTTGCCTCGCGTGAGCCGGAAGTAACAAAAGCTCAGTCGGGGGCTGCAGGAACTGGAGCGCGGTTATTGCGTCTGGTGTTAACTGAACGCGCGGCAGCGTTATTCATCCTCATGATTATTTTGGTTTTTGCCTTTATGTATCTGGGGAATAACGGGTATCTATTTGCTCCTTTCAATCTTCGCTATATGGGCACGTCTTTAGAAGCGCTCGTGCCGATTGCACTGCTGGCCTTAGCGGAGATGTTCGTTATTATTTCTGGGCGTTCTGGTATTGATTTATCAGTTGGCGCGACGGTATCACTGGCGGGCATGCTATTCGGGTATCTCATCCAGCATCGTGAGATGGGGGTGGGATTAGCGCTGGTTATCACCGTGATTTTTGGGACGATACTGGGGAGCGTCAATGGAATCTTAGTTGGGTATCTCCGGTTCCCGCCGTTGATCGCAACTTTGGCTACCTCCTATGCCTATGCCTCCTTAGCGATGGTACTTTCGGGGCAGTCGCCGATTTCGGGTCCGCATATTGCTCGGGCAAATGAAACCTTGGCGTCAAAGGTGCGGATCGGAGATATTCCCATTCCGCTCCAGGTTTTGACCGTGTTGATCCCCATGGTAGTGGTGTCCTGGTTTGTGCTGGATCGCACCGCCTGGGGGCGTTCTTTGCTTGCTATTGGTACGAATGACGTGGCAGCGCGTTATGCGGCACAGCGGGTGAAGCTGGTGCGCTGTTCGGCATATTCAGTGTCGGGGATGCTGTGTGGATTGGCTGCGGTAGTCAATGTGGCACAGTTTGCTTCGGCGCGCCCGGATGCTGGCACGGCCGGTTCGGGTATGGCTTTGCCTGCGATTACGGTAGCAGCCCTCGGTGGGGTTCTGATTCAAGGCGGATTCGGTCGGGTCAGCGGCGTCATCACTGGGGCTTTGCTGGTGACCTGGCTGAATGCTGGCCTGCTGATTTCTTTCCAAGGGTCAACTGGCCCGCGCATGCAGCTACTGGCATTGGGCGTCATCTTAATCGGATCTATTTTGCTCAACAGTTTTGCTGCAAAGAAGTACAACCTGCGAATGTAGCGGGAGATCTGGTGAAAGAACGGCGAGCGAGCATTTCCCACATTGCTCAAAGCATCGGGGTTTCGGTGGGGACGGTATCAAACGTGTTGAACCATCCCCACCGAGTCCGGCCGCAGTTACGCGAGCGTGTTGAGGCGGCGATTAAGGAGTATGGGTATTCGCCTAATGCGGCAGCTCGCGCCTTATCGAAGGGGCATACAAATATTATTGGCGCGCTATTCTTCGACATTGCTAATCCGTTTTTTGCTTTAGCTGCCCATGATATGGACGCGGTGGTCAGCCGGTTGGGGACGTCAATTTTATATGGAAATACGGAACAGCGCGTAGATCTGGAACAGGCGGCCATCGCTCGGATGATTAATGCCGGTATTGAGGGATTAATCATCACTTCTACAGGCTTGGTGAGTAAAGAGTTGATCGCGTTGAGTCGGCATATTCCGATTGCGTTATTCGCTCAGCGGGCTGCTCATGCCAAGCTGGCATTCGTCTCGGTTGATGATTATGACGGTATGCGTAAAATGGCGCATCATTTATGCGAGCAGGGGATGGAGCGGTTCTGTTTTATCCATGAGCGTTCCGATGCCCCGCAGCACCAGGATCGGTGGCGAGGATTTTGCGCTGGGGTGGCTGCGTGTGGGATTGATCCGGATTCGATTATTCAAACCTGGATTCCCAGCCCGACGTGGGATGACGGATATGACGCAGTAGCTCAGGTAACTGCCCAGAATACGGCGGCTTTGCCGCAGTGTTTCGTCTGCCTCAATGATTTCGTGGCGATTGGGGCTTCTAAAGCGTTGACGGATCTGGGGATGGTAGTAGGGCGAGATATTGCTGTGACTGGCTTTGATGATGTGCCCTATGCAGCAGTACTAGGTACTCCGATCACAACGGTAAAGCAGCCGATTGCTCAGATGTCGCAATACGTTGTTCACCAAATACTTGATGTTATTAATGGGCGTTCCGATAGCGTCCAAACCAAAATTTTCCCCGCAGAGCTTGTTATTCGAGCTTCTGCTTAAGTGATATGACGGCAAAGGAGCATGTTATGAAACCGCAGAATGTTGATATGTGGCGGCAGCAGATTCAGGAACGGTTTATCGCTCATAAGGAGCGCAATCCGCAGGATTTTGAGCGAAAGATTGATTTGTCCTGGTCGAACTGGGGCTTCGGCTTGGAAGATCTACGGGTTAGTGCCCAGCGGTTGGCGGATAATGGTCTGGAATTTATTGAGTTGCATGGCAATCACTATGGGCCGACGATTGGCTACGATGTGGAGGCGACGCGCGCAATCCTGACAGAGGCAGGCTTGCGGGTGTCTGGGGTATGCGGCATGTTCTCAGATGACAATGATTTATCCTCGAATCGCCCGATTAAGCAGCAAGAAGCAGTTGATTATATTAAACGAGAGGTGGCCTTTACTGCGGAAATGGGCGGGCACTACCTCTTGGTGGTTCCGGCTTCGTGTGGTCGCGCGGAGGCGTTAGATGCCTATGAGTTTGAACGCTCATGGCGGATGTTGCGCGAGGTGGCCGACGTATTTGTGGAATATGGCGTCAAGGCAGCTATTGAGCCAATTCGCTCGGCTGAAGTGTCGATTGTGCATACCGTTGCCGAGGCGAAACGCTATATTGAGGCGGTCAACCATCCGGGCATTCAGCATATTAACGGGGACGTCTACCACATGCAGGTGGAGGAAGTGTATATTCCGCAGGCTATCTTGGATGCGGGTGAGCGGTTGGTCAATTTGCATTTGGCTGATTCTAATCGCTTGGCGCTTGGGGCAGGATCAATGGATTTGGATACCGTCATTATGGCGAGCTATCTCGTCGGGATGAATCGCGAGGGCAGATTCCTTACGCCGGAGCCGCTTGGCCCGGGGAGTGCTCCGTATCCGGCGCGTAACGGTCTGGCTGACGCGCATAAGCTCGATATGTTGGTCCATGACAGCGTGGCGTATTTCCGTGAGCGAGAAGAGGCGGTGCGAGCGCTGAGCTAGTCGATGTGGCTGCGATCTGGCGTGTGCGGTGCGGTTATCGCTAGTGGTCGGCATGCACGGTAGGAAAGGACGCGGGAAGTGGCTGTGCACTAACGGTCAGGAGTTGCTAGCCGGTGCCAATACCACTTTCGTAGTGGTCGAGTGTACCTTTTCCTGTTTAGCGGCTGAGGGGTGAACATCAGTAGACTTAGCGCTGTGAATGAACTGATCCTTGGTATTGAGACATCGTGTGACGAGACGGGTATTGCGTTAGTGCGTGACGGGGAGCTGCTCGCTGACGTGACGGCGACCTCTATGGATGAGTATGCGCGTTTCGGTGGCATCATCCCGGAGATTGCTTCGCGGGCTCATTTGGAATCATTCATTCCGACCTTGGATGCGGCGTTGGAGGTGGCCCAGGTAACTCTCGATGATGTTGACGCTGTTGCGGTTACTGCTGGCCCAGGGTTGGTTGGCTCGTTAACCGTCGGTGTTACTGCTGCGAAAGCCTTGGCTTTAGCGTTGGATAAGCCGTTTTATGCGGTGAATCATATCGTCGGGCATATTGCTGTGGATCAGTTGGTGCATGGAGAGTTCCCGGATCGCTTTATTGGTCTGGTTGTTTCCGGTGGGCATTCGCATTTGATGAAGGTTAGCGACATTGCGACGTCAATCGAGGAGCTAGGCGGAACCTTGGACGATGCGGCAGGGGAGGCCTTTGATAAGGTGGGGCGCCTTTTAGGTTTGCCCTATCCGGGAGGACCGCATATTGACAGGTTAGCCCGTGAAGGGGATCGTCGGGCGATTCGGTTCCCTCGGGGGTTGTCGCGTGGCAAAGATAAGGCACGTCATCCGTATGATTATTCCTTCTCTGGCTTAAAGACGGCAGTGGCTCGGCATATTGAGGGATGTTTGGCGCGCGGTGAAGAGCTGCCGAAGGCGGATATTGCAGCAGGTTTTTCGGATGCGGTGTGTGAGGTTCTCATTCAGAAAGCTTTTGCTGCGTGCCAGGTCAATGATTGTGACACCTTAGTGATCGGGGGTGGGTTCTCGGCTAATTCGCAGTTGCGGGATATGGCTGAGGAAGGCTCGCGTAAGTATGGTATTGAGGTGCGAATTCCGCCGATCCGGTATTGCACGGATAATGGGGCGATGATTGCCGCTTTGGGGTGGTCCCTGGTTCGTGCTGGGGTCGCACCCTCACCCTTAGATATTACGGTGGATACGGGGTTATCGCGCGAGACGATTGTCGTTCGCTAGCTGAGAAGTGTCTTTCCCTGCTACGTTTTCAGCGTCGGGCTGTGCGGATGTGTGGATGCGTTAATTGTTGTGCCTAAGGTGTAGCAGTGGCGTGTTCTGTGTTGCCTATTCCAGCAGTAATAGGGAAGCTGCCATGACGCCCATACCGGCAATGAGCCCTCCTATGGCGTGGTGATGTTGGCCGAATTCTTCGGCGGAGGGTAATAGTTCATCCAAGCTGATGTAGACCATAATGCCGGCTACTGCGGCAAATACGAGGCCGAATACGGTATCGCTCATCATATCGCGCAGGATAAGCCAGCCGATTAATGCTCCGATGGGTTCGGATAGTCCAGAGATAAAAGACCACACAAAGGCGCGTATTCGAGATCCGGTGGCATAGTAAATCGGCATAGCGACGGCAATGCCTTCAGGGATGTTATGGATTGCGATTGCTACGGCGATGGGAATTGCGATTTTTACGTCGTATATGGCGGAAAGAAAGGTTGCGAATCCCTCCGGGAAATTATGTAATGCCAGGGCTCCGGCGGTGAATAACCCCATGCGCATGAGCTTCGCTTGAGCCTGGGGATGGGCTTGAAAAAGCTGGTTTTGTGCCCCAGGTGGGCGGAGAAATTGGTCGGTGTTGTGGAATTCGTGCGGGTTGGAAAATTCTGGCAGAGCGGCGTCAATGGCGGCGATGATTCCAATTCCGGCAAAGAATGCGCCGACGGCATAGGCAGCGGCGTTAGGATGTGCGTGGGAAATCGCGGTTCGAGCCTCTGGCAGGATCTCAACGAGGGAAACATACAGCATGACTCCGGCAGAAAATCCCAGCGAGATGGAAAGTAGTTTAGGCGTAGGCTGGCGGACTATGAAGGCACAGGCAGCGCCGATGCCGGTCGCGAGTCCGGCAAGTAACGTCAAAAACCACGCCATAACTTCGCCCGACATAATATTCTCCTTTCGGTTAACCGAAATTTTGCTGGGAGAATAGGTGATTAGTCAAATCTGAGCTCGTAATGCGGGTTAGATACCGTTAAGGTCGGCTGTTACAAAGTGCCAAGATCAGTGCAGGAGGTAGGCAGGCGTCGTGCCAGGATTGCTCGACGCTGACCAGAAATCGTCGGGCTGATGATTAGGGTCATCTCTTGCGTTCCTTTGGCACGAAGTCGGAGCTTTTTACGCAGTACTTCTGGGTCGAGGTCTATGCCGCGTTTCTTAATCTCGACGCGCCCCACATCCTCAGATTGTAAGCGTTTGCGCAGGCGGGCAACATCGACAGGTAACACATCGATGACTTCAAAACCTCGGAAAAATGGCGAGGATAACGGCTGATCGCCGGTGAGATATGCAATTGCGCTGGCGACGGGTGCTAGCTGGAAATCGCGGCACAAGGTACGGATTCCCCCAGCGCGAATCACGGCAGGATCGGGTTCGTAGATATAGCGAGCCAGTTCGCGTGGGGCGACGTGATCCGGTGGAGTGGCTGGATCGCCGTGGAGGGTTGATAGGCGATACGCCTGTTCGTCTTTATCTATAATGAGCGCGCATCTCCCTGGGATGGTGGCGGCGGTGCCGCACCAGATAATTGCTTCGACAAGCGAACCGTTAACTGACACCCATTCCACGCGAGTATCAGATGGTAGGTGCTGGTAGTCAATACCAGGTGCGACTTTAATGCCGGCACAGGGGAATTGGTGGGCAAGGTCGAGGGCGTGTGATAACGGGGGCGTCCACAGTTCGGGGTGAAGGATTCTCCCAGATGATGAGCGGGGAGCAGAGGACGAACGATGCGCCGATCCGGAGTGATGAGCAGATTGGGATGTGCCCTCAGCGTGATTGGGCGGTATTGTGCCTGGAGAGCCTCCGGCGTCAGTTGTGCGACGTGCCGGATCGAGCCATAGGGCGTCGGCACCTAAAGTATGCAGGTCAAGGGTTAACCCGTCGGCCTCGATAACCTGTGCATGGGGAAAGATGGAGAGATTTTCGCTGGCGGCTGCGGCTGTCTCAGCGTCCATCTCTATGCTGCTGACGTGCAACCCCAATCCGGCAAAGGCAAGTGAATCTGCTCCAATTCCGCAGCCAAAATCAATGATGTGTTGTGCTCCGGCTGCGCGTAAACCAGCGGCATGAAAAGCTGCGACAGATAACCGAGTAGCTTGTTCGAGGCCGTCGGCAGTAAAAAACATTCGCTCAGCAAAATCTCCGAATTTTGCGCGCGCCCGCTCGCGTAGCCGGCTTTGTGTGAGGGCTGCTGCGATAAGTTCTGGGTGGTATCCAGCTTCCCGTAAGCGCGCGGAGAGAGCGAAAATCTGCGCATTGTCGTAGGGCGGCAAGGATTCTAAGAGGGCGCGCCCGTCGGGAGTGAGCAGGGGAGAAATCACCCTCCTATCGTCTCATAGTCATCGTGTAGTTCGCGCTTAGCGAGGTTTTCCACACCCATTTGGCACTCACCTTGACCGAGTGCCAAAATCTGCTTAGCCTTATCTCGGTAGCATTTGCTACGTCCTGGTACCGGCCCCCGCGACGGCGGTTAGCCAGCGATTGAGTTTTTGGAACGATAGAAGGGGGAGCCGAATGTCGGTCTCCATTAAGCCGCTTGATGATCGCATTGTGATTCAGCAACTTGATGCGGAAGAAACCACTGCTTCTGGTCTGATTTTGCCGGATACGGCAAAGGAAAAGCCGCAGGAGGGTACTGTTGTGGCAGTTGGCCCAGGTCGCATTGACGATAAGGGCAACCGCATCCCGATGGATATTTCCGTCGGCGATGTTGTGATTTACTCCAAGTATGGCGGCACGGAAGTTAAGTACGGTGCAGAGGATTACATCATTCTCTCTCAGCGTGACGTCCTCGCTATTGTGACTCGCTAGTCGCTGTGTATTCCTAGGTGAAGCTAGGAACGACGAGGATACTGAGAAATAACTCGGCAGCCTGATTATCGGTTGTGTATTATGACTGTGGGCCTCCCTGGAAAGGGAGGCCCACAGTCATAAAGAGAGGGGAAGACCGCAAACATGTTGAGCTGAAGATGCTTGACAAGACGCTCGGCGGTATGTGCCTGAATTACTATGTGTGCGGCAGGTGTGCGCAACGAATTAGAGCGCAATTGCGGAAGCTGGTGCGGAGTATTCCGCCGTGATTAGGCTATTAGGTTGTTATCGCTACACTGGCTGGCGGCGGCGACGCGCCGACATGTTATAGCGTTCTTCTTCTGAGAGTGCTCCCCATACGCCGTATGGCTCGTTATTGTTCAGCGCATAGTTGCGGCACTCTTCGACGACCGGGCAGGTATGGCAAATCTGCTTGGCGCGTTCGATACGCCGCCGTCGCGGGCCACCGCGCTCTCCTTCAGGGTGGAAGAAGTAGTCGGGGTCCATAGAGTTGCAGCTTCCCTGCGATTGCCAGTCCCAACGGGTGAGATGGACTGTCTGCACATTAATGCGCACGAGTTTGCTCCTATCACGGCGCAGCGGTTATTTAGCTTATCGTCCAGTATGTTACCAACTTGGCGCCCAATTACCTACCCTCTTTTTTCTGACAGAGGCGAAAATCCCCGTGTTATCCCACTGTGAGCGAAATGCGCGATGGTTATATATGTGCAGGTCAGTGCGTTATTTTCCAGAAAAATGGGCGCGCTAGCCAGGAGCGGGAAAACATTTTAGGATAGGGCCGTGAGCAGCGATCCTTTCGGCCTGATTGGCCTGACCTATGACGATGTCCTCATCCTCCCTGGCGCAACTGACGTCATCCCATCAGAGGTGAATACCGCAACTCGCTTAACCCGTTCCATCACCTTGCAGGTCCCGCTTCTCTCAGCGGCGATGGATACGGTAACGGAAGCCCGCATGGCTATTGGTATGGCACGGCAAGGCGGTATCGGTATCATTCACCGCAACCTCTCTATCCCGGATCAAGTTCACCACGTCAAGCGGGTGAAACGCTCCGAATCAGGCATGATCTCAGATCCGGTGACGATCCGCCCAGAGGCGACCCTCAGTGAACTGGATGAGCTGTGCGGTCAGTATCGGGTGTCTGGCCTCCCGGTTATTACCGATGAGGGGACGCTGATCGGCATTATCACGAATCGGGATTTACGTTTTATCCCGACGGGAGAATGGGAGCAGCGCACCGTCGCCCAGACGATGACGCCCATGCCGTTAGTGACTGGACGTACCGGCATATCGCGCGAAGAAGCTGCCCAGTTGCTGGCGAAACATAAAGTGGAGAAGCTGCCACTGATTGACGATGATGGCCGGTTAACTGGTCTTATCACCGTTAAAGACTTCGCTAAATCAGAGAAATACCCATTGGCCACTAAGGATGGCGACGGGCGTTTGCGCGTCGGAGCTGCCGTCGGATATTGGGGTGATGCGCGGGCACGCGCCGAAGCACTGGCAGATGCTGGGGTGGACGTCCTCGTCGTAGATACCGCGAACGGGCAAGCTGCCTTAGCCTGCCAAATGATTCAGGCGCTCAAAGAAGATTCCGGCTTTGCTGGGGTGGATGTTATCGGCGGAAATGTTGCCACTCGTGAGGGCGCCCAAGCACTCATTGATGCGGGAGCTGACGCAGTTAAAGTGGGGGTTGGCCCGGGTTCAATTTGTACAACTCGTGTTATCGCGGGTGTGGGTGTACCGCAAATGACGGCGATAACCTTGGCGGCGCAGGCATGCCAACCTGCTGATGTGCCGCTGATTGCTGATGGTGGTCTGCAGTATTCCGGCGATATTGGTAAAGCACTTGCTGCCGGGGCGTCCACAGTCATGTTGGGCTCGCTGCTGGCCGGTTGTGAGGAATCCCCAGGGGAGTTGGTTTTTGTCAACGGCAAACAATATAAGAGCTACCGTGGGATGGGCTCGCTGGGGGCAATGAGTTCGCGCGGGCGCGTCTCGTATTCAAAGGATCGCTACTTCCAAGCCGATGTGACAACGGATGACAAAATCGTTCCGGAGGGGATTGAAGGTCAGGTTCCGTTCCGTGGTCCGCTCTCCTCAGTTATCTACCAACTCGTCGGTGGCTTGCATCAGACAATGTTCTATACTGGCGCTCGCACGATTCCGGAACTGACGAGTAAAGCGCGTTTTGTGCGGATTACCGCCGCTGGTTTGCGAGAATCGCATCCACATGACATCCAAATGACCAGCGAGGCGCCGAACTACACCTCGCAACAGAAATAACGAAAATAGCGCGACGTAGCTGCTGCCCATCGAGAACTGTTTGTGGGCAGCGGTGCGCGATCAGCCTCTATATGTGTTGGGCTGTTCGCAAGATGGTGCGATGTGAGAAATCGCTGCAGGTATCCCGTAGCGTGTGCGCCCGTGCCGTCAGCGCGAAAAGGTGCGCGACGAGGGCAACAATTCGCAACGCACTGCTATGTCAGATCCTTCACGCTGTAACGAGCCATGCGTATTAGCTACTGTGAGTTTTATGCGCATGGAAATAACAGCTTTAAGCAGCGGAGACGATAGGCCATCCGCGTGGTTCAGATGAGGGGTAACGACGTTGAATGAAAGCCATAAAGTCCTCATATGCGCTTCGTTGTGCGGCATGTAGATCCGCCAGCGACATTTGCGCTAACCGAGGATAGCGTTCCACCATAGCGTCGAGGACGCGCAAGGTCATGATGACGTCACCGGAAGCGTCATGGAACGTCTCGTCAAGGCTGAGCTGATAATGCTGGGCAAGGTTAATGAGTTTGCGTGGCCCGCGGCGGAAACGATCCACATATCGATCTAACATGTATGGGTCAATGACGGGCCATGTGTTACTTGGACCAAGCCGGTCGGTTAACGACGGTAAATGGTATCGGCGCAATTCCGCGTCCAACAAGCTCAAATCGTAGGTGGCGTTGTAAACCACCAGCGGATTTCCAGCTAGCATATGCGCAGCTACCGCCTCGGCGACCTCCGCAACGACCTCGCAAGCCGCCCGCCCATCGCGCTGGGCCTGTTCGGTTGATATTCCATGCACTGCTGCAGCGGCTTGCGGGATAGGAATTCCGGGATTGGCCAACCAAGTGCGTCGGTGTATATCGCCGTTAGTGCTCGTGATGAATGCGGCGGTGACGATCCGGTCTTGAGCGATATGCACGCCTGTTGTTTCAGTAT
Organism: Trueperella sp. LYQ143; assembly: GCF_046599595.1. Taxonomy (NCBI): domain Bacteria; kingdom Bacillati; phylum Actinomycetota; class Actinomycetes; order Actinomycetales; family Actinomycetaceae; genus Trueperella; species Trueperella sp. LYQ143. The sequence continues at coordinate 31,855 of NZ_JBKIWR010000009.1, forward strand.
CAAATCCTGCTCGTGGTCGGGAAACCCACATGAATTCTCCTTTGCTTGGTATCTCCAGTGTAATGGGTATCGTGCTCGGCAGATCTGTCAGGCACGAGAAATGACGACAATGCGCTGTGCTAAAAGCGCATACCAGGAGCTAGCCAGAAAATTCGGTACCGAACCGCATATCTGATCGGAAAGATTATGAAATGTCTCGGCAGGAAACGTCGGAGAATAACACATACGGAATGCGTATCCGCGCGGTCATGCCGGTGCACTACAGCCAGAGGCGGTAGGCTAGCAGCGTGAGTGAGATGGAAATTGGGCGCGGGCGGCGCGCACGAGTGGGATACTCTTTTGACGATATTTCGATCGTTCCCTCCCGACGGACCCGCGATGCGGCAGACGTATCCATTTCTTGGCAGTTGGACGCCACCTTGTTAGATATTCCGATTATGGCAGCGCCGATGGATTCGGTGACTTCACCGGATACTGCCATTGAGATTGGGCGCCTTGGTGGAGTGGGAGTTCTGGATCTCGAAGGATTATGGACGCGCTATGCCGATCCGACGCCACTGTTTGAGAAGATTGCCGCTGAGCCTGCCGATAGCGTTACCACGCTGATGCAACACCTATATCGGGAGCCGATTAAGGACGAGCTTATTGTGGAGCGGCTTTCTCAGATTCGTGCTGCTGGCGTGCCGGTGGCGGGTGCGCTTTCCCCGCAGCGGGTACACCAGCATTGGAAAACGGTGGCCGATTCAGGCATTGATCTATTTGTTATTCGCGGGACGACAGTCTCTGCTGAGCACGTCTCGTCCAATCGTGAACCGCTGAACTTAAAGCGTTTTATTTATGAGCTTGATGTTCCAGTCGTTGTGGGCGGCGCCGCGTCATATACTGCCGCCTTGCATTTGATGCGTACCGGAGCGGCCGGAGTGCTTGCTGGTTTTGGTGGCGGAGCAACGAGTGCTAACCGGCGAACGGTCGGTGTGGCGGTGCCGATGGCGACGACGGTGGCAGATGTTGCCGCGGCTCGTCGGGAATACATGGACGAAACGGGCGGACGCTATGTGCACGTCATTGCCGACGGGCAAATATCGACCTCCGGTGATCTCGTTAAAGCGATCGCCTGTGGGGCAGATGGCGTCATGTTGGGAACCGCATTGGCACGGTCCATACAGGCTCCGGGGCGCGGTTTCCATTGGGGTGCTGAGGTCTATCATCGTTCGCTGCCGCGTGGTGAGCGGGTCGAGGTAGGAACGGTAGCTGATTTGGCGACGATTATTCACGGGCCATCCACTAACGCCAATGGGCATACGAATCTTGTGGGGGCGCTACGTCACGCTATGGCGATGACGGGATACTCGGAATTGAAGGAATTCCAGCGGGTAGAAATCTCTGTTAGTGGCTAAATAGGCGCCGATTTTGGTGGCTGTGCGGCATAATAAACAGGTGTAACAGTGACGCACGTCCCACGTCTTTCGTGGGCATTGTGAGAAGATGACAAGGAATAATACCGGCAAGGTTGCCAAAGGAGAAGTAATGACGGAATACCGTATCGAGCATGACACGATGGGCGAGGTCAAAGTTCCAGTCGATGCATTGTATCGGGCACAGACCCAGCGCGCAGTAGAGAACTTCCCAATTTCGGGCAAGACGCTGACGCCCCCGCATATCCACGCCTTGGCGCAGATCAAGAGGGCCGCAGCCCTGGCAAACAATGAGCTAGGAGTACTGGACGATGAGCGGAGCGCGGCAATCGTCGCCGCTGCTGATGACGTCATCGCCGGAAAATATGACGACCAGTTCCCGATTGACGTATTCCAGACGGGTTCGGGCACGTCATCGAATATGAATACCAATGAGGTACTCTCCACGATTGCGACGAAGGCTTCCGGCGTGGAGATCCATCCGAACGATCACGTGAACTGTTCGCAGTCCTCCAATGATGTTTTCCCGTCCTCGATTCACATTGCGGCGCTCGCGGCAGTACGCCAGAGCTTGCTGCCGAAGATGGAAATTTTGGCTGAATCCCTGGAGAAGAAAGCAGCAGAGTTCAAGCATATTGTGAAGTCTGGCCGCACTCACCTGATGGATGCGACGCCGATTACTTTGGGTCAGGAATTCTCTGGTTATGCCCAGCAGATCCGTTACGGCATGGAGCGCATTAAGGATACCGAAAAGCGCTTGGCTGAGCTGCCGTTGGGCGGTACCGCTGTGGGAACAGGGATTAATACTCCGGCTGGTTTCTCAGCTCGTGTGATTGAGCTGATCGCTGAGCATATGGATCTGCCGTTCGTGGAGGCAGCGAACCATTTCGAAGCGCAGGCCGCGCAGGATTCGCTGGTGGAAACCTCGGGCGCGCTGCGCACCGTGGCTGTTTCGCTGGTGAAGATTGCTAATGATCTGCGCTGGATGGGCTCTGGCCCGCGCACAGGTATTGGCGAGTTGGCATTGCCAGATTTGCAGCCAGGATCGTCGATTATGCCAGGTAAGGTCAATCCGGTTGTGCCAGAGGCGACTGTTATGGTGGCAGCTCAGGTTATCGGCAATGACGCGACGATTGCTTTTGCTGGCGCGCAGGGGAACTTTGATCTGTTGGTCATGCTGCCGATTATGGCGCAGAACCTGCTGGAGTCTATTGACATCGTGGGTAACGTCTGTGAGGTCTTGGCTAAGCGCACGGTTGATGGCTTGGTAGCTAATGAAGAGCGTTGCTTGCAGTTAGCTGAATCCTCTCCGTCTATTGTTACGCCGCTTAACCGCCATATTGGTTACGAGAATGCGGCGAAGATTGCGAAGCATTCGGTTAAGGCAAACATGACGGTGAAGGAAGCGGCAATTGATCTGGGCTTTGTGGAGCGCGGTGAGATTGACGAAGAGACGCTTAACGCGGCGCTGGACGTCACCACGATGGTAGGGGATTACTAAATCGCTACCATCGTTAGCGCAGTTACTGTGATGTTGGGGTGAAGAAACTGGGGTTTCTTCACCCCAACATGATGAGGCGGGCGACCGTGGGAAAATTTCTCCCCACGGTCGCCCGCCGGTATCTACCCTTGGCGCGATCTTTCTGTGCCTGAGGTCGAGCTGTTACTGCACTGGTACGGCTGCCATTGCGGTGCCAGCCTACAGTGGCTGATTTACTGAAAGAGGGTGTAGACCCCTGCTGGTTTTAAGACAAGGAGGTGACCAGCAGAGGCCTACACCCACTATTATGCACGCTAGATAGCCCTTGCCGGGCAGGTATGTGTATGTGTATGTGTATGTGTATGTGTATGTGTATGTGTAAGCGGATTACTGTGCGAAGCGGTAGACGTTCGTCTCGCGCAACTGGAAACCACAGCGCTGGTAGAGCCGGTTGGCTGCTTCGCGCGAGGGGCGAGAGGTCAGATCAACGGTTTTCGCGCCACGGCTATGTGCGAGCTGCACGGCCTGTTCAACGAGCTGTTGCCCTGCTCCTTGGCCGCGAGCTGCCTCATCTACGACGACATCTTCAATCCAGGCGCGCACCCCAGTGGGAATTGTGAAGGTCACGAGCGTCAACATGCCGGCAATCGTGCCCTCCTCAGTGCGAAACGCTAAGAGATCAATTGCCTCTTGGGCGATGAATTCCCGGATTTCTGCTTCGCTCATCGGCGCGGCGCTGCGGGAAAGCTGAGGAATCAGGCGCTGAAAAGCGGCCTCAATCTCGGGGGTAGCGGACGTGATATGTTCGATGGTCATAGGTATCTCCTCATGGTTCGGGACGCAAGACGCGATCGGGGATAAATAGGCAGGAAATGCTCGGTGTACCCTCAGGTGCTTGTAGTATCCCTCTCGGGTCATCCTCCGGTTGGCACTAGAAAACGCTATAAACAGATCTAGCGGCGCTACCGAGGCGCATGGCGCTGAGGTGTGGAGGGGACAGCATTGAGCGTAAAGACCGCGTAACGCACCGGATATTCCTCGGTGCGTCACGCGGCAGAGAATTACGCTTCGGCGAGTAACTCCATCGCCTGCTGAGCAATCGCAAGCTCTTCATTCGTCGGTACAACGGCGACTCGCACGGTTGAATCGTCAGTAGAAATAAACCGAGGCTGCTTCGAACGCACCGCATTAGCTTCCGCATCGAGGCGCACCCCAAAATGAGCCAAACGGCCGATAACTAATGAGCGCAGCCGGTCATCATTTTCGCCCGCACCAGCAGTGAAAGTGATGACGTCAACTCCGCCCATAACGGCGGTGTAAGCGCCGATGTAGTGTACGAGCCGATGGACGTACACCTCGATAGCTTCAGCGGCATTCTCATCGCCAGCGTCAGCTAACTTCCATACCGCGCGCATATCATTATTGCCGGCCAACCCCTTCAGTCCGGAGTGCTTATTGAAGAGGGCGTCAATATCGTCAATCGACATACCGCCAACCCGAGCCAGATGGAAAACGACGGCGGGGTCAATATCGCCGGTGCGCGTTCCCATGACCAGACCTTCGAGCGGGGTTAGACCCATCGAGGTATCGACGGCGTGCCCGTTGACCACCGCTGATACGGAGGCGCCATTCCCAATATGCAAAACGATCTGCTTAAGATCCTCTCGGCCCATCATCTCGCTCACAGCACGTGAAACATACTGATGGGAGGTGCCATGTGCGCCATAGCGACGAATCTGATATTTTGCAGCCACCTCGCGGTCGAGAGCATAGGTGGCAGTTTCACGGGGAAGCCCTTGGAAAAATGCCGTATCAAAGACAGCCACATGTGGAACAGCCAGGAGCTGACGGGCAACCTCAATACCTTTTAAGTGTGCCGGATTATGCAGCGGGGCAAGTGGCGCGAGATCGGCGATAAGCTGCTGAACCTCGTCATCAATGATGGCAGCGCGGCTGAAATATTTTCCTCCTTGCACTACCCGATGGCCCACTGCTTTCACATTAGCTTCCAGCAGCGAGGGCCCAACTTCCTCAAAGAGCCGTAAGACCTCGCGCAACCCGTGCGCATGATCGGTGATGGGTTCGTCCAGCTCGACAGTAGTGCCATGTGCTGAATGTTCGATATGGCTTTCCGCCTCACCAATACGCTCAACTAGACCGGAAGCGAGCGATGTGCGGGTATCTGGGTCGATAAGCTGATATTTGATAGACGATGAGCCGGAATTAATAACTAAAACAGTCATAGTGCGGACCTCACTTTCTTACATAGGGACTCTGGTCGGATATCCGGATGCCGTGCACACTCATTGCTCATGACACCCGAATATCCGCTAGGTACATGTGAATACGGCTCAGGCTACTGCGCCTGGATTGCCGTAATCGCGACGGTGTTAATAATATCTTCCACCAACGCGCCACGAGATAGATCGTTGACAGGCTTATTCAAGCCTTGGAGAACTGGCCCGACGGCAACTGCGCCGGAAGACCGCTGCACAGCTTTGTATCCGATATTGCCGGCGTTCAATGATGGGAAAATGAAGACGGTTGCATGCCCAGCAACTGCTGAGTGCGGAAGTTTCGTTGCCGCAACTTTGGCGTCAACGGCAGCGTCGTATTGGATAGGACCTTCGATCAGCAAATCTGGGCGCTGCTCGCGCGCTAAACGAGTTGCCTCGATAACCGCGTCAACGTCAGGACCTTTGCCGGAATCACCTGTGGAATAAGACAGCATTGCCACTCGCGGCTCAATGCCGAACTGTTGGGCCGTTTCTGCGGAAGAAATCGCGATGCTGGCCAGTTGCTCTGGGGTGGGATTCGTTGTGACGGCACAGTCACCATAGACGTACACGCGATCTTCCATCAGCATTAAGAAACACGAGGAGACGAGGGAGGCCCCTGGTTTCGTCTTGATGATTTGGAATGACGGAACAATGGTGTTGGCGGTGGTGTTTACCGCGCCCGAAACCATGCCATCAGCGTCATTCATATGAACCATCATAGTCCCGAAATATGACAGATCCTTCAGGGTTTCGCGGGCCTTATCGTACGTCATGCCCTTCTTCTCGCGCAGCCGCGCCAGCTCTTGCGCGTACTTCTCCACCAGTTCCGGATCCTTCGTGCTGACGATACGTGCCTGCGATAGATCCAATCCGAGTTCTGCGGCCCGCCCCTGAACGGTTTCAGATTCCCCAAGCAAAATAATATCGGCGACTTTGCGGCGAATAAGCTCATTGGCAGCCAGCAAAATGCGGTCATCGGAGGACTCTGGCAAGACGATACGTTTGCGTGCCGCTTGAGCGCGGGCAATTAACGAAGCCGTGAACGAGAGCGGTGTTACCACCTTCGAGCCGTGCTCCATAGCGCTGACGAGGAGATGACGATCTGCCTCACCCACCGTGGCATCCTCGTCATCATAGAAATACATGATGGGCATATGCTCACTGTGTGGCTCGGTAGCATGATTGCGAGCCGCTGAAGTAACCGCCACCGCGCTGATGGGGGCGTGTTGCGTCATGATCTCTTTGCCAGCCAGATGGGATAGCGTCACGATCTGCTCGTCTGTACGCACAGCACCGGAGATCACCAGGAAAACGGATGTGCCAAGATGGGCTGCGGCCCGACCAGCGCGAGCAAGAGCTCCAGGGTATATGGGATCTCCATCCAATAAACCAAGAATGAGGACGGCATCACAGGAACGTGCATACTCGGTATAGCGTGTGACGAGTTCCGTCATGGCGGCGGATTCGTCATGGATGTACGCCTGATGGGTTGTTCCCCAGGCAATATCTCGATCTTCGGGGCGTCCCACCAGATCAAGCAGGTCGAGAAAATCGCGATCATCGTCGATCGAATTATTGGTAAATGCGCGGAAAATGCCGAGGTTAGGGTAGCTGTTTTTCAGTTCTGCTACGACTGCATGGGTCACTGGGCGGGTTCCAGAATTTCCTTCCGCTGCGGTGAAATAGACGCTCTTGGTCATATCATCCTCTCATCTGTGCGCCGGTTAAAGATGGCGCAGAAACAGCCTATACCTTTCCATAGTCCCACGTTCACAGCAGCAAAGGTGACATATTGCCTCGCTAGTATTGTCACGTTGACCATTTGATGTGTAGGAGAGACGGGATGCGGCAAAAAAGACATTGGCGCCGTGCCGCTCGGATTCGGGCGGTTCGCCCGCCGATGCGCAACGGGATTAATGCCAGCCCATTGCGGCTGCCGCACGGAGCGTGGGCCACTGTTGATGAGTGGATTTTTGAGCGCTTTGGCGAAGAAGGACGAGAGCTACTGCACAATGGCGATATTTTCGCTGATAACGCCGAGTGCGTGTGGCCAGGAGCGAGCTATCGACCAGGGCAACGGCTGTGGTTTTTTCGCCCCGTGCCCGACGAACCAACAGAACCGATCACCGTGCCCATCCTGGCACAAACACAACGGTACATTATCGTCGATAAACCACACCAGATGGCTACCATTCCGCGGGGATCCCATGTGGCACAAAGCTTGACTGTGGTTATGCGACGCCAGATGAAAAACGATGACATTGTGGCCGCACATCGTCTGGACGCAGAAACAGCCGGATGCGTGCTGCTAACAACTGATCCCCAGTGGCGTGGTGCTTACCAGAAACTCTTTGAGCAACGACGTGTGGAAAAGACGTATTACGCCCTGGCGCGATATGCTCCGAACGATCCGATCGGGGTGTGGCAACGCAGCGACGTGCGGCTTGAGCGCGGGCATACAGATTTAGTCGCTAGCGTGGTGGCAGGAGAGCCGAATAGCCAAACGCGATTGCGCCTGGTGAGCACGTATGGGGAACTGGGGTGCTACGAATTACGCCCGATAACTGGCCGCACCCATCAACTGCGCGCAACGATGGCGCATCGGGGAACTCCCATTCTCGCAGATCCGCTTTATCCGCAGGTGTTAGATGCCGAGGAAACAGCTAATCGGCCCTACCCGTTGCAGCTCATCGCGGCGCAATTATCCTTTATCGACCCATATACCGCCCAGCCGGTCACGGTTTACAGTAACCGAGTTTTTCTCGCTGGCAATGGGGCGGTACGCTGGGAACGTGACTGAGATTCGCCCCGTTGTAGTAATTGATAATGGCGCGCAAAACGCACAACTTATTGCTCGCCGTGTTCGCGAAGCCGGTTTTTATTCCGAGCTTGTCCCACATTCCTGGCCAGCCCGCCAGATCCTGGAGCGCAACCCAAGCGCCATCATTCTGTCAGGCGGTCCCGCGTCGGTTTATGAGCCAGGAGCGCCACAAATTGATAAATCCATCCTTAGCGCTGGTATCCCAGTTATGGGTATCTGCTACGGATTTCAACAGATGGCACACGCCTTGGGTGGGAAAGTGGAACGAACCGGAGTGCGGGAATATGGCCCGACGCCAGCGGTAATGCTGTGCGATGGGGTCGTCACCGGATCGTCGGACAACCGGCCAACCGTATGGATGAGCCATTTTGATTCTGTTACGCAGGCCCCGGAGGGCTTTACCGTCACCGCGCAAACGCCCGGCGCACGCGTGGCCGCATTCGAAAATCCACAGGCGCGGCACTACGGGATGCAGTGGCATCCGGAGGTGCGTCACTGCGAAAACGGTCAAGAACAGATCCTCGCTTTCCTGACTGAGGGTGCCGGGTTGACCCCGAACTGGGATCCGGCGTCGATCATTGACGAACAAATCGAGCGTATCCGTGCCCAAGTGGGCGATCGTCACGCTATCTGTGCGCTCTCAGGTGGTGTTGATTCTTCGGTTGCTGCGGCTTTGGTCCACCGCGCTATCGGCGATCAATTAACCTGTGTATTCGTCGATCACGGACTATTGCGTAAGGGTGAATTCGATCAGGTTGTTCGCGACTATGCGGGCGCTCGCGGCATGAGGATTCTAGCAGTGGATGAAAGCGAGCGATTCTTGCAGGCCTTAGCCGGCGTCAGTGATCCGGAAACGAAGCGCAAAATTATTGGTCGCGAATTCATCCGCAGTTTTGAGGCGGCGCAACAGCGATTGCGGGAAGAAAATCCAGATAAGGATTATGCGTTCCTCGTCCAGGGCACTCTCTATCCGGATGTTGTTGAATCTGGTGGGGGAGACGGCACAGCAAATATTAAATCCCATCATAATGTCGGCGGTCTGCCAGAAGACATTGAGTTTGAGCTGGTGGAACCGCTACGGGAATTATTTAAGGATGAAGTTCGTGCGATCGGATGTGAGCTCGGCTTGTCACAGCGGCTGGTATGGCGTCAGCCCTTCCCCGGGCCAGGGCTCGGGGTGCGCATTGTCGGGGAGATTACCCGAGATCGTCTCGCTACGTTGCGGGAAGCCGATGCGATTGTTCGAGAAGAACTCACCGCAGCCGGATTAGATCGCCAGATCTGGCAGTGCCCAGTGGTTTTGCTGGCTGATGTTCGCTCGGTTGGCGTCCAAGGCGATGAACGCACCTACGGTCACCCGATTGTATTGCGCCCGGTGGCCTCGGAAGACGCAATGAGTGCGGATTGGGTTCGGTTAGATTATGACCTGGTTGCCAGGATCTCTAACCGAATTACCAATGAGGTCAGTGATGTCAATCGCGTGGTTATTGACGTCACCTCTAAGCCCCCAGGGACGATCGAATGGGAGTAATGTGCGCGCTTGTGTGAGTGCGGATCGGGATGCCGGTTGCACAGCAACCGGCATCGCTGTTATGTGGCGTATATCGATGCTGAGCGTCGCCAATGCGTTGCGTCGCCTCCTCTATTAGGCTGAAAGAGATATGCCTGAAGATAAATTAACCGCAGCTTTAGATCGAATTCGTGCACGGGTGTCTGCCTCGAACTCGCAGGGGGCGGCTGCTGCGCCTGCTATGCCTGGCGCAGATAGCGCCAGTATTGCCCCAAATAACACGTCGGCGGTATCACGGCGTGAATGTGTATCTACCTCAGTCGTTTCTGGTGCTGATATTTCCGACCCCACTGCCCCAAAAACCACCGTTGCCGCTGCAGACGAGGCTGTGCCTGAAACCTCGTATGCGCCAGCAGCCGACCCGGCGGTGGTGGAAAAGATTATTCGCGGGCTCAATCCACAGCAACGGGCTGCCGTCACCTACGGTGGGTCGCATCTTTTAGTTATTGCAGGGGCGGGTTCCGGAAAGACGCGGGTGTTGACGACCCGAATTTGTTACCTTATTGCCACTGGTCAGTTACGGCCGACGCAAATCATGGCGATTACCTTCACCAATAAGGCAGCGAAAGAAATGCGCGAGCGCATGGAATCAATGATTGGTCCAGGCGCGGGGTATATGTGGATTTCGACGTTCCATTCCGCATGTGTGCGAATCTTGCGGGCTGAACATCGTCACCTCTCCTTAAATTCTGGTTTCACTATCTACGATTCAGCTGATTCACAGGCATTAATGCGCGCTATCATTCGCGAAGAAAAGATTGACGATAAGCGTTACCCGCCGAAGAAACTCCTTAATGGCGTTTCTGATCTGAAAAATAATCTCGTTACTCCGGCGCAGGCCTTAGCGTTAGCGCAACGCGAAGATGAGCTCATGGTTGCGCGAGTTTATCAAACGTATCAGGAACGTCTGCGGCTTGCCCATGCGGTAGATTTCGATGACTTAATTATGCTGACGGTTGAGCTGTTGCGGGATAACCCGCAGGTTGCACAGGTATATCGGCAGCGTTTCCGCCACATTCTGGTGGACGAATATCAGGACACCAATATGGCCCAATACGAGCTGGTGCGTTTGCTGGTTGGGAGCAGGGGCGATGATCCGCATGGGGCTTTGACGGTGGTTGGCGATGCCGATCAGTCAATTTACGCTTTCCGCGGGGCAACGATTCGTAATATCGAAAGTTTTGAGGAGGATTTTCCCCAGGCTCAGTCGATTGTTTTGGAGCAAAACTATCGGTCAACGCAGAATATTTTGTCGGCGGCTAACGCGGTGATTTCGAATAATGCGGGCCGACGTGCTAAGCGGTTATGGACGGATTCCGGAGCTGGAGAGAAACTCGTCGGCTATGTGGCAGACGCAGAATCCGACGAAGCTGTGTTTGTACGCGATGAAATCACAGATCTGGCCCGTGCTGGGGTGGCATATCGGGATATTGCCGTTTTCTATCGGGCTAATGCGCAGTCGCGTGCGCTTGAAGAGGCCTTCATCCGGTCGGAGATTCCTTATCGTGTTGTCGGGGGGACGAAGTTCTACGAACGGGCAGAGATTAAGAACGCCTTGGCATATCTGCATGCTATTGCCAATCCGGATGATTCAGTGTCTTTACGCAGGGTGCTCAATGTGCCCAAGCGTGGTTTAGGGGCGACGACGGAGGGTGCGCTCGCGGCGTATGCGGCCACCTATCAGATCTCGTTCGGGCAGGCCTTGGCAGATATTGCTCATCCGGAGCGTGCGCACGAGGCTGGGCGTGAGCCGGTTGTGCTGGGGGCGCGGCAAACGGCAACGATTACTCAGTTTGTGCAGATGCTTGAGGAATTACGTGACCAGGCACAATTGGGGGCAGATCCGGCAGATATTTACGTTGAGGTTATGGACCGCACGGGGTATCTCGCCGGTTTAGAGAAATCGACTGATCCGCAAGATAAGGCACGAGCGGAGAATTTGGCGGAGTTTCACGCCGTGACGTCGGAGTTTCGCGTCCTTAATCCTGAGGGCACCTTGGCTGATTTCCTGGATCAGGTATCCTTGGTGGCTGATTCGGACCAGCTTCCCGATTCTGATAGTGGGGAAGTTGTGCTCATGACGGTACATACGGCCAAAGGCTTAGAGTTTCCGGTTGTTTTCGTCACTGGCATGGAAGATGGCACGTTCCCGCATGCGCGTTCCCAGGAATCGCCAGAGGAGTTAGCTGAGGAAAGGCGACTAGCTTATGTGGCTTTGACTCGTGCGCGCGAGAAGCTGTATTTGACGCGGGCGGCAAGCCGCACTCAGTGGGGTGCCCCGCAATTATTAGGGCCTTCGCGCTTCATCGCAGAGATACCTGAGGAGCTGATCGATTGGCGGCGTAGCGAATCGTCAATGGATTCATTACGGCAGTTGCAGTGGGGCGATGAGGACGATAGCTGGGATTGTGATTCCTCCTCATATAGTGAGGATCAATGGTCCGAGCGCAATAGGTATGCCGGTTGGAATGGTGGTTCATCTCGCACTGGTGGGTGGGCTAGTCGTTCCTCATCTAGTCGCGTAGGGGCGTCATCTGCAGGTACAGCTGCTGGCTTTTCTGCTACTGCACCGCGATCTAGTGCCGCCAGGTATCACGAGAACGAATTTGCTCCCCCGATTGGCGGGAAAAAGGTTCCAGCGGGGAAGTTCTTCGGGGAGCGGGCAGCTCAGAGCTCACGTTCTGCCAGGTCGGGGTCGAAGGTATCTGAGGCTCAACGGCTTTCTTCGGAGGAGCAATCCGCTTCGCCAGCGCAGTCTAGTGCAGCAGCTCGCCAGACGCATGGTTTGAAAGTTGGTGATCGCGTCCGGCATCGTTCTTTCGGGATGGGGACGATTGTCGCTTTCGACGGCACTGGGAAATCAACGGTTGCTCAAGTGAAATTCCGTTCCGGTGCGACCAAACGATTGATGTTACGTTTTGCCCCGTTAGAGAAGGTGTAAGCCATGACGGATTACCGGCTACGTACTGTACGCCCGCAACCTGGTCAATCAGGGCGGTCGGAGCGCTCACCGCACGCAGGGGCTCAGGGGCGGTCTGGTAATCAGGAAGCTGAATCATCGCCGCAAGGGTCTGGGGATAGTGCGCTCTCTTCTCGCACTGCCGATCCTGCTACGCGGGCAAATACGCAAAAGCCGGTGGCGCAGAAACAGCGGTCAGGATCGTTGTATTCCGTTTCGCGTGGCGGTGCTTCGGGGGCAGGTGCTTCTCGGGTGCACCAGCAGCCACCTCAGCACGATAGTGAAAGCCCAACGGGGTTATCGCGTTCGGATATGACGGACCGTGGGGAGTACCTCTGGGGGATTGCCGGATTGCGCGCAGTGGCTATCCTAGCGATTTTGGCTCATCACCTCATGCCAGGTGTTGTTCGTGGGGGCTTTTTAGGGATTGATATTTTCCTCGTAATATCGGGATTTTTAGTGACGATGACGCTGCTACGTTCCGATCGCACCCGTGGATATATTGACGTATTGTCATGCTATCGCACCCGCTTTACTCGCAGCTTTATTCCGCTCTTAGTGCTGGTGGTAACGGTGATCCCGCTGGCCGGTATTATTGCGCGGAGCACGTTAGGCGATATTCGTCGGCAAACTCTGGGGGCACTGACCTACTCAACGAACTGGTTTGATATTTGCCAGGGGTATGTGCGCGATGCTGGCTCGGGTCGCTTGTTCTCGCATTTATGGTACGTGGCGTTGGAAGCGCAGATTATGCTGTTGTGGCCTCTCATTGCCCTGGTGATGCTGGCTTTGCTTGATTCATGGCGGTTACGGGCGCTCGTGGCTAGTGTCGTGGTTGTTTTTTCTGCTGGCCTGATGATGGTGCTCTATAACGGGGAGAATTCCGTCGCTTTGCTCTACGGCCCACATACGCATCTGTTTGGGGTTGCATTGGGCATTGTGCTGGCCATTATATGGGCAGATCCACAGGCCAGCATTTTAGGTGCTGTGCATTGGCGGCGTACCTACCCGTGGTACGGCTGGGCAGCCTTGAGTATGCTCGTTGTATTTTTATTCATCATTCCGATGGATGGGCCTTGGGCGTACATGGGTGGGATGCTGTTGGTTTCACTGCTGGCAGGGATCGTGCTAGCAACTATCGTCATTCCTCATTCTATTTTTTCGCTGATTGGGCAGATTGGGGTATTGCGTTGGCTTGGTCAGCGGGCCTATCTCCTATATGTGTGGCATTGGCCGCTCCTGGTGATCGCTGCAGCTTGTTGGCATGCCTCAGGGTGGCAAGGCGGGGTGCGCGATATGTGTGCTCTCATGGTGTGTTTTGCATGTGCGGAACTGACGTATCGCTACATAATGCGTCCGATTCGCCGGTATGGGCTAAGCGTGGCGTGTGCTCGTGCGGTGTTGGCAGTTCGTCGTTCCCTCCGCTATCGGATTGTTGCCATTGGAGCGAGCCTGGTAACAGTAGGGGCAATAGCAGTGCTGATCCGGAATCCGGTTTTGCTGGCGCAGGGCGCATCTCCTGATTCTTCGGCGCCAGTGCAGGTGGCGGCTGAGCCCGAAGGAACTGCTGGTGAGATCGGCGGTTCGAAAGCTGGTGGCGATCCCTCGTCGGCGCAGGGGAATATGACTCCTTCTCAGCCTGCAGTTGCGCCTAACAGTGGCGGTGATGCGCTGCATCGCGGGGATGAACCAGCGCCAGGCGCTCAGTTGTGCTCAGCCTTTGATGCTTCGAAACCGCAATGGAAAGATGTGACGATCTTCGGGGATTCTATTGCTGCGGGTGCAGGCGCGGAACTGACGGCCCAGATGCCGGGAGCTCAGGTCTATGCTCAGCCGGGGATGACGTGGGCGGAGGCCTATGCCTTTATTGCTCAGCATCGGGCGACGGCGCATGTGGGTCGGGTAGTGGTGCTGGAATATGGAACGAATGGTGGTGTCCCCGATCCGAATGAGGTGCGTCGTAATATCGAGCAACTGGGATGCCGCAGGTGGGTATTCCTCGTTAATGTGGGTACGACGAGTAAGGATGTGGATTCAGCCAATCGCACCTTGAGTGATATTGCTGCCGGTTATGCGAATGTTTTTGTGGTGGACTGGCATGGGCTTATCGCTGAACATCCGGAGTTTTTGAAGATTGATACCATCCATCCGTTGCCGGAGGGAAATGTTGCTTTTGCGGCTCTTCTTCGGCAGTCAATCGGACAAGCCGGTGAACATCTTGCCACGTTACCTCGGGCGAAGCGCTAGGCTGGTGGCATTGCATTAGGGGATTCGATATGGCGGCTGTCGATTTTCCTTAATGACATCCCATCGCAATTTTGCCGAAAACCGTGTCACTGACGATATTTTTCGGTATGCTCAAAGAGATGTCTCGACGCCGAGACAATTTATTATTCGGTAGTCCGCCGAGCGAAAGGACCCAGCGTGGATCTCTACGAGTACCAAGCTCGCGATATGTTTGCCGAGCACGGCGTTCCCGTGCTCCCCGGTAAGGTAGCTGCAACGCCGGAAGAAGCATACTGCGCAGCGGAAGAATTACTACAGCACGGCGATCTCGTCGTTGTTAAAGCTCAAGTAAAGACGGGAGGGCGCGGGAAAGCCGGAGGAGTTAAACTCGCCCGCTCTGCCGAAGAAGCCCGCACTCATGCGCAGGCTATTTTAGGAATGGATATTAAAGGGCATACCGTCCATCGCGTACTGATTGCTCTGGGTGCTGATATTGCCGAGGAATACTATTTCTCAATCTTGCTTGATCGTTCAGAACGCCGCTATTTGGCAATGTGCTCCAAAGAAGGCGGAATGGAAATCGAGCAGTTAGCAGTAGAACGCCCCGAAGCACTTGCCCGAATTCCCATTAACCCGATTACCGGAATCGATGCGCACACGGCTGAGCACATCGCCCAAGCCGCCGGATTTGACGCAGAATGTGGCGAAAAGGTGGCTGAAGCTATCGTCAAACTCTGGGAGGTGTACACCGAAGAAGATGCCACTCTCGTAGAGGTCAATCCGCTCGTGAAAACGACGACCGGAGAGATCATTGCAGTTGACGGCAAGGTATCTGTCGATGATAACGCCCGATTCCGCCATGAATCCCACGCTGCGCTCGTCGATAAGCGCACGGAAAACCCGCTGGAAGCAAAGGCTAAAGCACTAGGTCTGAATTACGTCAAACTTGACGGGGGCCAGGTGGGTATCATCGGCAACGGCGCTGGTTTAGTGATGTCAACTCTGGATGTGGTGGCATACGCTGGCGAGGCCTACGGCGTCGGCCCAGCAAACTTCCTCGATATTGGTGGTGGAGCAGACGCCACCGTCATGTCAAATGGTCTTGACGTCATCCTTGGAGATCCAGATGTGCGCTCAGTATTCGTCAACGTTTTTGGCGGCATCACTGCCTGCGATCAAGTAGCAGAAGGAATCGTCGCTGCCTTAAAGATCCTCGGTGATAATGCCTCCAAACCGATTGTCGTCCGGCTTGACGGAAACAACGTGGATGAAGGGCGCCGTATCCTGCGCGAGGCTAACCACCCGTTAGTCATCCTAGAAGAAACAATGGACGGCGCTGCCGCAAAGGCTGCGGAACTGGCTGGGAAGTGAGAAACAGATGGCGATTTTCTTAGACAAGAATGACAAAATCATCGTCCAGGGCATGACCGGAGCAGAAGGGCAAAAGCACACCCGCCGTATGCTCGGCGCCGGAACGAATATCGTCGCCGGAACTAACCCACGAAAAGCCGGTCAGAGCGTCGATTTTGACGTGACGCCGATTGGCTACGGTGCGCAGGAATGTTCAGCAGGAACAGTTTCTGTTCCGGTATATGGAACAGTAGCTGAGGCTAAGGCAGCCACCGGCGCAGAGGTATCAGTTATCTTTGTGCCGCCAGCTTTTGCTAAAGCCGCAGTTATTGAAGCAGTCGATGCTGGCATGCGCTTGGTGGTCATTATTACGGAAGGAATTCCGGTAAAGGATTCCTCGGAATTCTTCACCTATGCCCAGGAGCGCGGGGTACAACTCATCGGCCCGAACTGCCCAGGTATTATTACGCCAGGTCAGTCTAACGTGGGGATCACTCCGCCAGATATTACCGGCCCTGGCAAGATTGGCCTGGTGTCGAAATCTGGCACATTAACCTACCAGATGATGTACGAGCTGTCGGATATTGGCTTTACTACATGTATTGGTATTGGTGGCGATCCGGTTATCGGAACTACTCATATTGATGCGCTAAAGGCATTTGAAGCCGATCCGGAAACTGAGCTGATCGTTATGATCGGAGAAATCGGCGGGGACGCAGAAGAGCGAGCGGCGGCCTTTATTCGGGATAACGTCACGAAACCTGTTGTGGGATACGTTGCTGGATTTACTGCGCCGGAAGGAAAGACGATGGGGCATGCGGGCGCTATCGTTTCAGGATCGGCCGGTACTGCCGCCGCAAAGAAAGACGCCCTTGAAGCGGTAGGGGTGCGCGTTGGAAAAACCCCAACCGAAACAGCGCGAATTGCTCGGGAGATCCTCAACGCAACCGCCTAGATAGTATCTAGATGAAGAGGCGCTCGGATGACGAGCTGAGGTGAAGATGGCTCGGTGTGAACAACACGCCGAGCCATCTCGCTGTGTATCGCGCAAGAACCAGGAACGATAGAAACGTGCGGACCATTGATCTTTCTCGCGAATTAGCCGCAGTGCGGGCGGCCCTTGCCGCGCCCTTTTTCACGTGGTTAGCGATGGTCGTTGTCGTCCTGGCCAGCTATGTGGTGACGGCTTCTGCGCCCGGGTTAGCTGATAGTACCTGGCATGACGCGGCTCGCTTGGCTACTGGATGGTGGATGACGAGCACCGGCGGGCAGATGAAAATTTCTGGTGCGCCAATTTCCGTCATGCCGTTGAGCATTTTAGCTATTACTTGTTACACCCACTACGTGCGTTTCCGCCGTTGCCAGATGGAAACCTGGGGAGAGGTTGTTGCTTGCGGGCTGGGTCATGCTGGCGTCGTTGCCATCATTGGCCTGTTGATTCGGCCAGCTGGCGCGTGGTGGCTCGCCATTTTTATCTCTTTCTTCTGCGCAGCCAGCGTTGCCCTCGCTAGCGCGCCGCAACTTGTTCCTGCTGAGCATATTCGACACGCGCGCACCCGCATCCGTGCTACGGCGCGCGTCTTAGCCATCTGCAGTGCCCTGCTGTTCATTCTCGCTGCGCTGTGTGGGTGGTCGCGCATCGCTCATATTCACGGGTACTACCTAACCGGGCTAGTCGGTTCGATTAGTCTAGTAATCCTGCAAATGTGTTACCTGCCTGTTGCCGGCATTTGGGCCTTAGCATGGCTTTTCGGTGCGGGATTCTCAGTCGGCACTGACACGCAGTTTTCGATATTCGGTACGACGAGTGCTCCGCTGCCAGCTATTCCAATATTTGGTGCCTTGCCCCCTGTGGGATTGCGATTAGGATGGCTGGTGATTTTTGTTGTCCTTGGGGCGGTTGTGCTTGGGGCGTGGCAGACTCGTAAAGAATCTCAGGATGGCGCCGTAGGTTTGCGCCAGACGCTAATTCGAGCCGTGGTCTGTGCGCTTGTTATCGCTGTGAGTCTAGGGGTGCTCGCGCTGTTCGCCAGTGGTTCCCTTGGGCCTGGGCGCATGTCAACAGTTGGACCAGTGCCGTATCACATGGTGGGGTGGGTGCTCCTGCTCGGAGGAGTTCCATATATTCTCGGATCGATGGCTGCCCATCGGCAGGTCATCCAGCGGCTTCGCCAGCGTCTCGCGCGATAACACTATCCTCTGGCAGATGATTGCTCACCGATAAGTTAGGCGTGGAACGTCGGCGCGATCAGGGAGGAAATAATGTTCCGCCGAGCTTTAATATCGGTTTCGGATAAGAGTGGCGTGCTTGAGCTTGCTCAGGTCTTGGCGCACAGTGGTTGCGAGATTGTTGCCACCGGAAGCACTTTCCGTCTTTTAACAGACGCCGGCATTGCAGTTCGTGCGGTATCGGAGGTGACGGGTTTCCCTGAGGCATTCGACGGTCGGGTAAAGACGCTGCATCCAGCCATTCACGGCGGGATTCTGGCACGCCCTGAACGTCATGGGCAGCAAATGGCGGAACTGGGGATTTCGCCTTTCGATCTGGTTGTCGTCAACCTGTATCCTTTTGCACAAACCTTAGCCAGTGGCGCCTCGACGGAAGAATGTGTGGAACAGATTGATATTGGAGGTCCGGCTCTTATTCGGGCGGCAGCAAAAAATATAGATCACGTGCTCGTCGTTATTGATCCGGCTGATTATCCCCAGGTAATTGAGCTAACGCGTTCCTTCTCGGCTGCGCTCGGAGTGCCCCAGCCGGTAGATAAGGCACCAATGCTGGCACAGATTCGACGTGATTATGCGGCACGCGCATTTGCTCATACGGCGCAATATGACGCGCATATTGCGCAATGGATGAGCCGTAGAAACGGTGATGTTGGACCGGAGGGCGATACGGCGGCCTTTCGTGGGCAGATGTATCCATCAGATCCGGATAGTAGTGGCAGCGATCGCAGCACGCGCGCCCTCAGTGTGAGCGAGGGGCGGCATACGGAGGGCGTTGGAAATGTTGGCGAGGAGCGTAGCGCGAAGGCAGATCAAGAGTATTTTGCTGGGCCGAGGGGTGAGCATGCCAATGAACTTGGCAATGAAGGGGCTGAGGCGAGTGCGGCATTGCCGGAGGAGCTCCGCCCATATTGGACGCGAACGCAACTGCTGCGATACGGAGAAAATCCACATCAACGTGCGGCGTTATACCGTGATGGATCTGGCGTGGGATTAGCCTATGCTCAGCAGCTAGGCGGAAAGCCAATGAGTTTTAATAACTATCTCGACGCCCAAGCGGCGTGGCGAGCGGTGGGGGATCATGACCGCCCCGCTGTTGCTATCGTCAAACATTCAAATCCCTGTGGGATAGCGGTGCGAGAAGAGATTTGCGCGGCGTACCAGGCAGCCTATGCCTGTGATCCGCAGTCAGCCTTTGGCGGTATCGTCGCGGCAAATAGGACCGTCGATCACGCTATGGCTCAGGCGCTCAGTGGCGTATTTATGGAAGTTGTGATTGCCCCAGATTTTACGCCGGAAGCTCTAGAGATTCTGCGGGGTAAATCTCGGTTGCGGATCTTGCGTATTCCTCTCGCGCACTCACCGTTATGTGACCTTTCTTCTGCTGGTGCTAGTACTCCGAACGAGGAAGCGAAAATCGCGCCGGCTGGCAGGGGCGGAAACACCAGCGAATTAGGGGATGGTGATCCGAGAGGCGAGATACTGGCGTGTGCTGATACCACCTGGGAAAGCGAGCGAGGAAATATCGGGGCTGCTGGATCTTCGGGCACAATGAGTAATTCCTCAAGTATGGGCCAGCATTTATGTGATGGTTCGGCGGCACATCCACCGCTAAGTGTGCCGAGATCAATACCTGATGCCTTAGGCGAATGGCCGCGAAGTACGCAGAGTGTTGAGATAAAGTCCTCAGCGTATGGCGTGCATGACGAGCTAGATATGCGGGTTATTTCTGGAGGTGTGCTCGTCCAAGAGCGAGATTCACTGGCTGCCACTGGGGATGATCCGACCACCTGGCGGCTCGTGTCTGGCTGCGCGGCAGATGAGCAGCAACTGCGCGATCTCCTTTTCGCTTGGCGAGTAGTGCGCGGGGTGAAATCTAATGCGGTTGTTATTTGTGCAGATCAGGTCACATGTGGCATTGGTATGGGGCAGGTGAATCGGGTGGATGCGTGCCACCTGGCAGTCCAACGTGCCGGTCAACAGCGGGCAACGGGTGCGGTGGCCGCTTCGGACGCATTCTTTCCGTTCCCAGATGGGGTTGATGTACTAGTAGCGGCTGGTGTCCGTGCCATCGTCCAGCCTGGTGGATCCATTCGAGATGAGCAGGTTATCGCTGCAGCTCAACAGGCGGGGATAACAATGTATCTGACAGGCGTCCGTCACTTCGCACATTAAATATGTAATCCAGCTAGGCTATGGGGAGATGAATACTGAACCACATTCCACAATGAGCCGACAGCGGGAGGCGATTGCGCGGTGGCGATCGCGCCGAGATGCGCGTGCCCGCAAGTTCCCGACGGTGTGGTATTACGCGGTGCTGCTCGGTTGGGTTGTGGTGCTCATTTTGATCGCTGTGCAGTGGGGTGCGGCAACGGCGAGCATTGCGTTAGCGATGACGATGGTTGTGCTGGCAGTACTGCGAATTATTTTGCCCGACGGGTATATCCCGCGGATTCGGCGGCGTTCCCTCGATGCGACGATGTACCTCGGTTTTGCGGTGATTTTGCTTATCTTGGCGCACTGGGGCAATACCCCGCATATCTAGCTGGTGCAAGGGCAGGGGAGTCCAGGCGGTGTGCTGCTGATATATACAGATCCGTGTATGGTCTTAATGTCCGCCACATTTGCGGTGGTTGAGCTGCCCTTAGCGATATGCCCTTGGAGTAGTGCGGCAGATACCCGCTGGATAAGAAGCGATTTATGTTAGCTAATGTTAGTGAGCTGGGGATGCAGCTAAGTTGAGTTTACTCAGGCTACGAAGCTGATCCTGCATGAATATGTGCTTACTTCTGTTAGAAAAGACGGATTAGCAGGGATACCTGTTGTGCTGATGTGTGCGGTCTATGGCTTGCCACTTTAGCTAAGGTTTTAGGCAGCCGTGGTAGGTGCAGCACGCCGCTAAAACTCGGGAGAGAAAATATGTAAAGGATCAGGGAAACGCGGCGAGTAGGGCGCAGTATCTACGGGGTGCATATGCCCTTGGAGTAGTGCGGCAGATACGCGCTGGATAAGAGGCGAGCCATGCTAAGCGGCGTGATGGCGATAGGCAAGGGCAGAGTGCAAATGTGGCGGGCCAAAGAAAATGGCGGGTGGGTGTCTAGGAAAAATTATAGACACCCACCCGCCGGCAACAGCCTATCCGCTGCGGTTTACTCCTCGGTGACGATACTCAACTGCTCCAGCTCGCCGTCAGCATTATGATCGGAGACGACATATACGACATTGAGCAAAGATAGCCACCACGGATCGTAGGGGAGGCGTTCTTCCATATCAATGAGCTCATTCATATGCGCCACTGGGCGCGCCTCCAGCGATCCGTCAATCATCCCTACGTGATACATGCCTGATTTCCCGCTGCTGAGCTGCTCGTCAAGGACCTGCATGGCCTTATTGACGTAACGCACTGCCAAGGTCCGATCAAAAGGAGAGGGATTGCCGCCCTGCTGGGCATGCCCGAGGACGGTGGCCCGAACATCAAATAGATCTCCGCCTTCCTCTTCAAAGATGGCACGCAAGAATTCCGTGTTGTAGTACTCTGATGCGTCCTCGTTGCGCACCACCAGGTAGAACTGGCGTCCAGATTGGAATGAACGGATCATCTTGGCCGTATCTTGTGCCAACTGCGCCAAATTAATCCCGTTTTCATACAGATAGACCTGTTCAGCTCCTGTGGTTAGCGCACTCATCAACGCTAAGAATCCACACTTGCGCCCCATTGTTTCCACGACGAAACAGCGCCGTGATGCGGAACCGGACTGTTTGATACGGTCAATCGTCTCCGTATTGAAATTCAAGGCCGTATCGGCGCCAATAGAGAACTCTGAGCCCGGTAAATTGTTATCCAAAGAAGCCGGAACGAGCACCATCGGGATCTTAAACGCCGGATAGCGGGAGCTTTCTGCAAGCATGTTATACACCATCTTGTAGGCTTTGAACCCGCCGATAACCAGGAGTGCATCCAGGCGGGCTTCTTCGATGGCGCGCCCGAGCGCGTAATACTGATCGAGCTCGGGAATGGTACGCCGAGTTCCTAGCTCCGCGCCTCCGTCCTCTACCCAGCCTTCAACATCCGACCACGCTAGCTCGCGAATCTTCCCATCCAGTAAACCAGGGAAACCGCCCTCAACGCCGACCATCGTGTAGCCGCGATCCATCCCCAATTTGACTGCTGCCCGCGCAGCCGGATTCATTCCTGGCGCTAGCCCGCCCGCGTGAACAATACCGACGCGCGGCGAATTCTCTTGCCGCTGTGGGGCTTCGGGCGAGGAGAGCGTTTCGAATAAATTAATCATGTCTCGGTAGCCAGATCCGCGAGAATCAATAGCGGCCTGCCAGTTTCCACTGGCGAGATACTCTTTGACGGCTCGGGTATTCTGCACCGCTTTCATCATGGGCAGACGAATGATCTTATTGTGGCGCGTGCCAATGATTGTCGGTTCGCTCTCATCGGTCGCGTGGACCATATCCCAAGCTGCGGTGTATCCCAATAGGGTAGGCATCCAGCGGTCGTATGCCGAGGGAGTACCACCGCGTTGGACGTGACCTAAGGACGTGATACGGGCATCTTCGCCAAGTCCCTGGCTGAGAACGTCTTTGACCTGCTGGGCAGTAATCGGATTGCCCTGGCGGTCCGTGGCTCCTTCGGCGACGACAATCAGCGAATCCCGTCGGCCGTTTTCGCGCCCACGCCGAAGTTTGTCACATAAGCCCTGCTCCCAGCCTTCTTCTGGGGGTAGCTCCGGGATAAACACATAATCACAGCCCCCGGCGATAGCACTCATCAACGCCAGATAGCCACAGCGTCGGCCCATCACTTCAATAATGAACGTGCGCTGATGGGAAGCTGCCGTTGCGGCAATGGCGTCAATGGCGTCGATAATGCGATGCAGTGCAGAATCTGCCCCGATCGTCATATCGGTTCCCACAAGGTCATTATCAATTGATCCAACCACGCCAGCGATATGGAGTTTGGCATGGGTATGAGCCACCTCGGCAGAGATTTCCCCTTCTGCAACCAGCTCTTCTAACAGTTCAGGCCACAATTCTCGCAGCTCGTCAGCACCGGAGAGCGTGCCATCGCCGCCAATAACGACAAGGCGGTCAATCCCGTGGGCAACAATATTTCGCACGGCTTTCTTAATCCCGGAACGCTGCCGGAATTCCTCAGAACGGGCCGTTCCAATTGCGGTTCCGCCGCGATTAATTGTGGAGGATACATCTGACCATTCCATCTTCTTGATGAGGTCGCCACCCTCTACCGGACCACGCCAGCCCTCAAAAAAGGCGTAAGGCTGAGCGCCTAGTTGCAAGGCGGTGCGAACAACAGCACGAACTGCAGCGTTCATGCCTTGTGCGTCGCCACCGGACGTTAAAACACCGATCTTAACCTGTGAGGATGCAGGTGATGACTGTTCGGTCACGATAACTCCCTTACTCGAACTCATTGCTTCCCATACTCTCATATTTGTGGGCGCCATAACGCGCTAGACTAGCTACGCTGTGAAGAAACACTGAGGAGTGTCATGTCTGCACCTGTTGATGCCACGCGCACCGCTGCGTGGGAGCGCTTAACAGCGCTGAGCAAGGAACTAACTGTCGATTTTCGGTCCTGGTTTACCGATCCGAACCGAGCTTCGGATTTTACCTTTAGTGCCGGAGATCTCTATGTTGATTTATCCAAATCCTATTTAACTGCCGACGTTAAAGCGGCATTGTTGGATCTGGCAGAGGAAGTTGGCTTGCCGGCTCGCCGGGAAGCGATGTTCTGTGGGCAGAAGATCAACGTCACTGAGCATAGATCGGTTTTACATACCGCATTGCGCCGAGCACCTGACGATGAGCTGGTTGTTGATGGGCGTAACGTCGTCGCTGACGTGCGTGAGGTCCTGGATCGGATGTATGCCTGTGCGGATCAGGTTCGTAGCGGGGCATGGCGCGGGGTGACTGGTAAACCCATTACCACGATCGTCAACATTGGTATTGGTGGTTCGGATTTAGGGCCGGTCATGGCCTATGAAGCCTTGCGTCCCTTTGTGCAAGATGGTCTGGAATGTCGATACGTATCGAATATCGACCCGACGGACATCGGCGAGAAACTACGCGGAGTTGATCCGCAGACGGTACTGTTCATCGTTGCTTCCAAGACTTTCACCACCTTGGAGACGTTGACGAATGCCCGTCAAGCTCGCACTTGGTTGTTTGATAGCCTCAAGGCGCAAGGGATCAGCACCGACGGGGCAGTGGCGAAGCACTTTGTTGCGGTGTCAACGAATCTGGGAAAGGTGGCAGAGTTCGGTATTGATCCGCAGAACGCTTTCGGCTTCTGGGATTGGGTCGGCGGGCGCTACTCCGTTGATTCAGCAGTGGGATTATCTTTAGCGATGGCGATCGGTCCGCAGGGTTTTGAGGAATTCCTTGCTGGTTTCCGGATGATGGATGAGCATTTCTTGGCAGCCGCACCGGAAGATAATGTGCCGCTACTCATGGGATTATTGAACGTTTTTTACGTCAACTTTATGGCTGCTCCCACTCATGCGGTTTTGCCATATTCGCAGTATCTGCACCGTTTCCCGGCATATTTGCAGCAGCTCACAATGGAGTCGAACGGTAAGCGAGTGCGTTGGGATGGCACTCCGGTAACATCCCAGACGGGTGAGGTATTCTGGGGAGAACCGGGAACGAATGGGCAGCACGCCTTCTACCAGCTTATTCATCAAGGAACGCAGCTTGTTCCGGCTGATTTCATTGCTTTCGCTCAGCCGCAGTATCCACTGTGTGACGGTCAATCCGATCAGCATGAGCTGTTCTTAGGGAACTTCTTTGCCCAGACGAAAGCCTTGGCGTTTGGAAAGACGGCAGCGGAAGTGCGCCGCGAGGGGACGCCAGAGGATCTAGTAAGTGCCCGCGTGTTCCCCGGAAATAAGCCAACTGCGTCGATTATGGCTCCAGCTTTGACGCCTTGTGTGCTCGGGCAGTTGATCGCGCTATATGAGCACATTACCTTCGTGCAAGGTGTGGTTTGGGGGATTGATTCCTTTGACCAGTGGGGAGTCGAACTCGGCAAACAGATGGCAAAAGAATTGACGGGTGCGATTGCTGGTGATCCGCAGGCGCTTGCCGAGCAGGACGCATCTACCAGAGGGCTGATTGATTATTATCGGGCGCATCGCGATAAGTAGTGGGGGATAACCTTGCGATAGCGAGGGTGCAGACCATTTATATAGCGGTGGTTGCCATGCATTTCGGGTGGCAACCACCGCTTATGTATGCGGTTAGTAGGCAATTATTATTCTTTTACTTCGCCGCTAGGGCGCCGATACACGTGTGCATGTGGGGTGCAGTAGCCAAACTATGGGGCTGAGGCAGGACGTGTTGTGCTACCGGATATGCGCTCGCGGATTAACGGTCGCAAGGTAATAATCGCAAAGTAATAGCCGCAATTGCACTGCGCGGCGGGTGAACATCGGACCAAGGGAACAGTTTTTCTGATCTGATCGCGTTAGACTAGATACGGTATCGGCGAATTCGCCGCTCATACTGACAGGTTTGACCACAGTCTGATCTGCCTGGGGAACCAACAAAGGAGTTTAGTTACATGGCAAAGTCTCCAGTAACAGTTACCGTTACCGGCGCAGCCGGAAATATCGGCTACGCCCTGCTCTTCCGCATTGCTTCGGGTGGATTGCTCGGCGCTGACGTTCCGGTTCGCTTGAACCTGCTTGAGATTCCGCAAGGTCTGAAAGCTGCCGAAGGCACCGCAATGGAGCTGAACGATTCAGCTTTCCCCTTGTTGGACTCGATCAATATCTTTGACGATGCCAATAAGGCATTCGACGGCGCTTCCGTAGGTCTGCTCGTTGGTGCGCGTCCACGTACTAAGGGGATGGAGCGCGCTGACTTGCTCGAAGCAAACGGCGGCATCTTCGGCCCGCAAGGCAAGGCCATCAACGATCACGCGGCAGACGATATTCGCGTCCTCGTCGTTGGTAATCCGGCAAATACGAATGCGGTTATTGCAATGCGCAACGCTCCGGATGTTCCGAAGGAGCGCTTCACTGCGATGATGCGTTTGGATCACAACCGAGCAATTTCTCAGCTCGCAGAAAAGACGGGCGCTAAGGTCACCGATATTAAGAAGATGACGGTTTGGGGTAACCATTCCGCCGATCAGCATCCAGATATCACCTGGGCGACGGTCAAGGGCACGCCGGCAACCGAGCTCGTTGATGAGGCGTGGGTCAATGAATACTTCGTTCCGACGGTTGCCAAGCGCGGTGCGGCAATTATCGAAGCTCGCGGAGCTTCGTCAGCGGCATCGGCTGCATCGGCCGCAATCGATCACGTCTTTGATTGGGTCAACGGCACGCCGGAAGGCGATTGGGTGACGCCGGGTGTTTACTCTGATGGTTCGCACTACGGTGTTCCAGAAGGTCTGATTTTCGGCTTCCCGGCAACCTCCGAGGGTGGCGAATGGAAGATCGTTGATGGTCTGGAGATCTCCGAGGCCAGCCGAATCGGTATCGAGCGCAACATTGCTGCAGCGCAAGAAGAACTTGAGGCAGTTCGTGCTTTGGGCTTAATCAAGTAGCGCTATGTAGCTGTTACGTGCAGGTAACAAGACTGTATGTAGAGCTGTTGGGGTCGGGACGCGCTTGCGTGCCGACCCCAACACTATGCCCAGCCTATCTGGGTAATAAGTGTTGAATGATACCCCTAGCTCATCAGCAGGAGAGCAGATACTGCCGATACGCGCTGCATACGGCAAAGGCATCGTCGGAAATTATCTAACGTCACTTAACGTCACTGAACCTATCTCGACAGTGCATAAAAAGATCGGCGCCGCATATTAAGCGCTGGATATTAATCAGCGGGAGCTTATTTTCCTTGCGATTGGGCGCGCTGAGCGCGGGCAGCACCTGCGAGAATCTCCGTCATCACGCTCGCTGAGATACACTAACTAAGGACCGCCATCTGCTCGTATGCGCAAGGAGTACCGATGAATTTTAATATGAAGTCAATTCGTGACGTTGATCCGCAGATCGCAGCAGTACTCCAAGACGAACTCAGCCGTCAGCGGGCAACCTTGGAAATGATTGCCTCGGAGAATTTCGTGCCGCGATCCGTATTGCAAGCCCAAGGATCAGTCCTGACGAATAAATACGCTGAAGGGTACCCTGGGCGGCGATATTACGGAGGATGCGAAGCCGTTGACGTGGCGGAATCGCTAGCCATTGAACGTGCCTGCCAGCTATTTGACGCCGAATACGCCAACGTTCAGCCGCACTCGGGAGCGCAAGCGAATGCGGCGGTTTACCATGCGTTAGTGCGCCCCGGAGATCTCATCATGGGCTTGGAGTTAGCGCACGGCGGGCATTTGACGCACGGCATGAAAGTGAATTTCTCTGGGCGTAACTATCAGGTTGTCTCCTATGGGGTGCGCGAATCTGATTTCCGAATTGATATTGACCAGGTTGCGCGGGTCGCTCGAGAATCGCGACCAAAGCTGTTGATCGCGGGCTGGTCTGCCTATCCGCGCCACTTGGATTTTGCGGCTTTTCGTGAGATCGCCGATGAGGTGGGAGCATACCTGTGGGTGGATATGGCGCATTTTGCGGGTCTGGTTGCCGCTGGTTTGCATCCGAATCCGGTGCCTTACGCTGACGTGGTAACTACCACGATTCACAAGACTCTGGGCGGGCCACGCTCCGGCATGATTCTGTCTCGCGATAAGGAACGCTTTGGAAAGCTGCTGGATTCGGCGGTTTTCCCTGGTCAACAGGGCGGACCACTGATGCACGTCATTGCGGCAAAAGCAGTCGCGTTGAAGATTGCCGCCAGCGAGGAATTCCGTGATCGGCAACGTCGAACGCTGGCTGGAGCGCGAATCTTGGCAGAGCGCCTTATGGCTCCCGATTGTCAAGCGCGCGGAATTAGCGTCGTGACCGGAGGAACAGATGTGCATCTGGTTCTTGTAGATCTGCGCGAGAGCGATATGACGGGGCGCGAAGCCGAGGAATTATTGGAACGAGTGGGGATTACTGTTAATCGCAATTCTGTGCCATTTGATCCACGGCCTGCTACCGTCAGCTCCGGTCTGCGCATTGGAACTCCTGCTTTGGCCACGCGCGGATTTACCGAGAAAGAATTTACTGAGGTTTCCGACGTCATTGCCGAAGCCTTATGCGCTGGAGCACGCGCTGATATTGCTGCTTTGCGGGCCAGAACTGCGGCATTAGCTGACGCTTTCCCGTTGTATGACGGCTTGGATCAATTAGCATGACCGCTCGAATCCTGGATGGGCGTCGGGAAGCCTACGTTGTTAAAGAGGAGCTGCGCGCACAAGTGCGCGGTTTACAGCAACTTGGCTGTCATCCAGGATTAGGAACGATTTTGGTTGGAGATGATCCTGCCTCGCATGTATATGTTCGTGGTAAGCATCGCGATTGCGCTGACGTAGGAATTGAGTCTTTGCGTATTGATCTGCCGGTGCAGGCCCGTGTTGCTGATATTTTGGCAGCGGTTCGCGATCTGAACAATGCCCCGGAATGTACCGGATTCATCGTCCAACTACCGCTTCCTGATCCCGGTCAAACCCGCCGTATCCTCGAAGCCATAGATCCGCACAAGGATGCAGACGGATTGCACCCGATGAATCTTGGGCGTCTGGCCTCAACAGCAGCCGGTGCATTACCGCCGATCCTGCCGTGTACTCCGCGGGCGATTGTGGAATTAGGCCGACGCGGGGGTGTGCAATTTGATCGCGCACACGTATGCGTCATCGGGCAAGGGCAAACCGTCGGGCGTCCACTGAGTCTATTGCTCACCCATGAGCAGGTGAACGCAACTGTTACGTCGTGTCATATTGGCACGTGGAATTTAGCTGAGCATACTCGGTCGGCAGATATTATCGTTGCGGCAGCGGGTGCGGCCCATCTGTTGCGAGCCGCTATGGTGCGAGCTGGGGCAGCAGTATTTGACGTCGGGGTTACTCGGATTGCGGCTGATTGTGCGGTCGGTACTCCTAGCCGAATTGTGGGGGACGTCCATCCTGAGGTTGCCGAGGTTGCCGGATATATCTCGCCAAATCCGGGAGGTGTAGGGCCGATGACGCGAGCTATGCTCCTCGCTAATGTTGTGGACCTCGCCCGCAATAATATTTCCGATCGCCGCTAGCCTATTAAGATCGAAATTTCTCTTTAGGCAACGTAGGCTATCGGGCAAAGGAACATCGGAGGTAATATGCGCGTTGCAACTGTAAACGTCAATGGAATCCGCGCTGCGGTACGCAAAGGTATGCATGAATGGGTAGCGCAGGCAACTCCCGATATTCTGCTATTGCAGGAGGTGCGTGCCCCAGAGGATATTTTGGCAGAGCTCACTGCGCCTGGCTACACAATGTACGCGCATCCTTCACAATTGAAAGGCCGTGCCGGCGTGGCAATCGCGGTGGCGCACGGCATTGAGGTGGGGGAGATTCGCTACGGGCTGCCCACAGGATTAGCGGTGGCTGACGCGGAACCGCCGGTGGATACGGGGCGTTGGATCGAGGCGGATATTCCGCAATTTGATACCACTTTCGTCAGTGCATATTTACATTCTGGGATTGCTGACCAGGAAGAAAAGATGGCTGCTAAATATGCGCATCTCGATCGCGTCACGCAGCGGTTACAAGAGCTGAGGGAATCCGCAACGGGGATGTCACATGTATTGGTAGGCGGTGATTTCAATATCGTGCATACCGAACGCGACATCAAGAATTGGAAATCCAATCACAATAAGACCGCTGGTGTGCTTGATGCGGAGATTGCTTACCTGACGAAATGGTTTGAGGAATTAGGATATGTTGACGCCCATCGCCGCCTTGTAGGCGACGCGCAAGGCCCATATACCTGGTGGTCACAGCGGGGTCAAGCCTTTGATAACGACGCGGGCTGGCGCATTGACTATCAGATGGTCTGCCCGCAGTTGGCCGCCGCCGCACAGACAGCGCGAGTAGATCGCGCGCCAGATTATGCTTCCCGCTGGTCAGATCATGCCCCGCTGGTTATGAGCTACACCCTCTGAGAAACGAAGTGAGACGCGAGAACATGGCTAAGACTGTTCATATCCGCAAGCCCTCCGATCCGCCCATCGCGGTGAAGAAAGCACAACGCTATTTGAACTGGATTATGCGCCTGCGTATTGTGCGGGCTTTCCAGCGATACGGCAATGCCCGCGGAGCGTTAATCTCCGGCGGTATCGCCTATTCGGCAATGTTCTCGATTGCGGGTGCATTGACCGTCGGCTTGACAGTGTTTTCCTATGTATTGGGGGGAAATACGGAACTGCGTGAGGGTCTGTTCTCCTCAATTGAATCATCCTTGCCAGGGGTGTTAAAGACTCATGCAAACCCTAACGGGTTATTGGACCCGGATTCCTTGATTGTTGATAGCCCGCTGACCTTGCCGAGTATCGTGGCATTACTGGTCTTGTTATGGTCGTCAATCTCATTGATGAGTGGAATGCGATCCTCGATCTTGGCGATGTTTGGGTTGAGCGCACCGCGCCGCTCCTTCGTCGTGGCAAAACTGATGGATCTATCCGGACTCATCGTGATGGGAGGCGGAGTAGTTCTTGCCACGGTGGTCGTTTCGGCGGCACGATTCTTCGCCGGGCCGATTCTGGCGTTTTTGGGGATCCCACGTGATGCCTCGACCTGGCTACTGACGCTGGTGTCCTATGTGGTTGCGGCGGCGATTGATTTCGGCGTTGTCGTCTTTTTGATACGGGTAATGTCGGGGGTGCGCCCACTGCGGCGCGATCTGGTTATCGGCGGTTTAGTTGGGGCAATTGGTTCGGGCGTCTTGCGCTATCTAGGAACGTCAGTGGCCTCGTCGGTATCAGATAATAAGTTGCTTGCCCCCTTTGCTGCTATCGCCACGTTGCTGCTGTGGGTTAACCTTTTGGCTCGCATTATTCTGCTATCTGCTGCGGTGACGGCGAATCCGCCGGCTCCGGGCAAGCCAACCCCGAGCCAGATAGAGCATTTGGAGGACCGACCGAACTACGTCACGGAATCGGATATTACGACGAAGATGTGGAATTTTGATCCGCGCACTGGAGTTATTGCGCCGGATCGTCCCGAACCGCGAGAAGATCCTATTCCGGATTGGTCAGGATGGCGTGAGCGTCGTGCCCGCAAGCGTATTGCTGCGGCAAAACAACGGGTGACGCAGGCTGAGGCGCAGTTAGCTATCGTCCGTGATGATTACCGTCGGGGCGCCTGGGATGCGTTCTACGCCGATACTCGCCATACCACCAATGCGCAGTTAGCGGGGATTCGTCGGGGAGATATTGTTATTGAGGAGGACGATAAGTAGTGCAATTCCACGCGATTATTCCAGCCGGTGGAGCCGGAACGCGGTTGTGGCCACTTTCGCGGCGCACCTGCCCGAAATTCCTAGCGGATCTGACGGGGTGTGGGCGCACGTTGTTACAACAGACGGTGGATCGCCTCCAGCCGATTGCCCAGACGATCACGGTAGTAACCGGAGAGGCACATGCGTCGGCGGTGCGGGAGCAAGTACCGGATGTTGAGGTGTTGGTTGAGCCCTCAGCTCGGGATTCCATGGCGGCCATTGGTTTGGCTGCTGCGGTTATTCGACAGCGTCACGGCGATGTTGTGGTGGGATCCTTTGCGGCTGACCACCTCATTAGCGATGTTGCGGCCTTTCACCGTGCGGTACGTGATGCCTGCGCGGCAGCCGATCAGGGATACGTCACAACGATTGGGATTACTCCGGATTCTCCAGCGACTGGCTTTGGGTATATTCGGGCTAGCGAGCCGATAGCCGGTCTAGCGCGGGTATTACGGGTGCAGGCCTTTGCGGAAAAGCCAGATGCTCAAACTGCGCGTGAATATCTTGCGAGCGGTAACTATCGGTGGAATGCTGGGATGTTTGTGGCGCGATCTCGCGTCTTATTGGACGCATTGGCGCGTTTTGAACCGCAGATGGCGGCGGATGTGGAAGCAATTGCAGTGCAGTATGATTCCGCGGAGCGTGAGGCGGTGATGGGGCAGTATTGGCCGAGGTTGAAAAGGATTGCCATTGACCACGCCATTGCTGAGCCCTTAGCAGCCGCTGGCGGGGTAGCCGTTGTCCCGGTTGAGATGGGATGGTCTGACGTCGGAGATTTTGCTTCGTTGCGCGATGTGATAATGCATGACGCGGCAGCGGCGCAACAGATGAGTGATTCCGTTATAGAGGTGGGCTGTAGCGGCACTTTGGCGTATAGCCAGGGTAAACCTGTGGTTGTGGTCGGGGTAGATGACGCTGTTGTTGTGGAAATGGATGACGTCATCATGGTGACGACTCGCCGAAATGCCCAAAACGTAAAGCAAGCACCCGAATTGTTATCGAATAGTGACCTGCAATTTTTATGTTAATTGCTCGTTACCTCGTAGATCTCGGTAAACTTAGTGCGTATGAAGGCTGAGAAGAGTATGATGAATCTTCCCAACTTCACGCGACAAAACGCCCGCAAAGCGTTATTGTGTTGTGGTGGTACATCACAGAGGATGTGATGGGAAAACCCGTACGAAGGAGTAAATTCGTGAAGAATTTCAAGAAATTTGCCGCTATTGCTGCAGTGACGGCTATGGGTCTGACTGCGTGCTCTGGAGGAGATAAGGGTGGCTCTGGTTCTGGATCCGAAGGCGGATCGGGAGCAGAGGGCAAAGACTTCAAAGCATGTATCGTTTCGGATGCTGGCGGCTGGGATGATCGTTCGTTCAACGAATCGGCTAAGGTCGGTCTGGATGAGGCGGTCAAGGAACTCGGTATTAAGTCAGGAACTGCTGAGTCCTCCTCTGATTCGGACTTCGTGCCGAACGTTGAGGCAATGGTTTCCGATAACTGTAATATCATCATCGGCGTTGGCTTCAACCTTGAAGCTGCCATCCACGCCTCCGCTGAGCAGAACGCAGACATCAACTACGGCTTGGTCGATTCGACGTTCTCCAGCGATCTGAAGAACGCTCGTCCGTTGATCTTCAACACCGCTGAGGCGGCGTTCCTTGCTGGTTACGCGGCCGCTGGTATGACCAAGACGGGAACGGTTGCTACCTTCGGTGGTAAGCAGATTCCGTCCGTGTCGATCTTCATGGACGGCTTTGCTGATGGCGTTGCCAAGTACAACGAAGCAAAGGGCAAGAACGTCAAGCTTCTTGGCTGGGATAAGGCAAAGCAGACGGGCTCGTTCACCAATACGTTCGACGATCAGGCACTCGGCAAGCAGCAGGCTCAGCAGTTCCTCGATCAGGGTGCAGACATCATCATGCCAGTTGCTGGCCCGGTTGGTCTTGGCGCCGCTGCTGCGATCAAGGAAGCTGGAAATGCTTACATCATCGGTGTGGATACCGATTGGTACGTTTCCTCGCCGGATTACAAGTCGATCGTTCTGACCTCCGTCATGAAGGAAATTCCTGAGGCAGTTAAGAGCGTTATCAAGGATGCCGCTGAGGGCAAGTTCACCAACTCCCCGTACGTGGGAACGTTGGAGAATGATGGCGTCGGCATTGCTCCGTTCCACGATTTCGATTCCAAGGTTCCGGCTGAGCTGAAGTCCGAGCTGGAGAATCTGACGAAGCAGATCAAGTCCGGTGAACTCAAGATTGAGTCCCCGAACGCTCCGTAAGGTTTTCTCAGACTATTATCGATGAAAGCGAGGGCCCGACCCGTAGGGTCGGGTCCTCGTTGTCGGTAAAAGAAAGGCAAAAACCGTGAAACTCGAACTTAAAGGGATCACGAAGCGATTTGGTCCGTTAGTGGCCAATGACCATATCGACCTCGTTGTTGAGGAAGGGCATATTCACGCCCTGTTGGGTGAAAACGGTGCAGGCAAATCAACGCTGATGAATGTTCTGTACGGATTATACGATCCCGACGATGGTGAAATTCTTATTGATGGCAAACCAGTGTCCTTCAAAGGGCCAGGCGACGCTGTTGCCGCTGGCATTGGCATGGTCCATCAGCACTTCATGTTGATTCCGGTGTTTACTGTTGCCGAATCTGTTGCGCTTGGCTACGAACCAGTTGGGAAAGCCGGTCTCATTGATGTGAAGAAGGCACGGCAAACAGTGCTGGACGTGTCGGCAAAATTCGGCTTTGATCTTGATCCAGATGCGTTGATTGAGGATCTCCCGGTGGGCGCACAGCAGCGCGTGGAGATTATTAAGGCGCTTTCGCGCGATGCGAAGGTCCTTATTTTGGATGAACCTACCGCAGTGCTCACGCCGCAAGAGACTGATGAGCTCATGGCTATTATGCGTCAGTTAGCTGACGCTGGTACATCAATCGTCTTTATTACCCACAAACTGCGCGAAGTGCGTGCAGTGGCGAATGATATTACTGTTATTCGGCGCGGCAAAGTCGTCGGTGAGGCCGATCCGAACAGTACCGAATCTGAACTCGCCACCATGATGGTTGGGCGTCCGGTGATGATGAAAGTCGAAAAGAATCCGCCGAAGTTAGGTGGGACCGGACTTGAGGTAGAAAACCTAACAGCGTTCAATTCGGCAGGAACTCGCGTCCTCGATGATGTCTCCTTCAATGTTGAACGTGGAGAAATCGTGGCTATCGCTGGCGTTCAGGGGAACGGGCAAACCGAGCTTGCAGAAGCAATTATTGGTTTACTGGATCCGGCAGGTGGCTCACTGCGACTCAACGGCACGGATATTACGCATACTGGTGTGCGCAAGACGATCGAGGCTGGCGTTGGCCTTGTTCCAGAAGATCGTTCCAAGGACGGCGTTATCGCATCATTCTCTATTGCAGAGAATCTCATCCTCGATCAGTACCGCAACGTTCCGTTCTCAAAAGGCGGCGCATTGCGGCCCAAGGTCGTTATGAAGAATGCGCATGAGCGCGTTGACGAATTTGATATTCGATTGACTGCAGTGACTGATCCGATCTCGACTCTCTCCGGTGGAAACCAACAAAAGGTGGTTGTCGCCCGTGAGCTGTCGATGGATCTTGAACTACTCATTGTTAATCAGCCGACCCGTGGCGTTGACGTCGGATCGATTGAGTTTATTCATAAGCGCATTGTAGGAGTACGAGATGAGGGAACTCCGGTTCTGCTTGTCTCGTCGGAACTTGATGAGGTCGTCGCATTGGCTGATCGCATCGTGGTTATGTATCGCGGCCGGGTCATCGGTATTGTCCCGGCAGATACCTCGCGCAACGCATTGGGCCTGATGATGGCCGGCGTTCCGCAAGCAGAAGCCTTGGCTGCAGAGGATAGTTCTGCAACGGCGAAGATGGAGGAGGCTAAGTAATGTCAGGAAAGCACTCCGCGACCACTACCCGCAAAGCCGGCATTGGCACCTGGATAAAGGCCCTGCTGTACACCGGCTTGCGCTCAGGGTGGCTCGTGTCAATTCTTGCGGTGATTGTTGCCTTCATCGTCGGCACTGTCCTCATTATCATTTCGGGTGCCTCCATCAGCGAAGCATACTTTGCCATGTTCCGCGGTGCGATCTTCGATCCGAACGCCTCAACTTTCCAGCGGGCAATTAAACCGTTAACGGATTCCTTCTTCTATGCAATTCCGCTTATTATCAGTGGTTTGGGCTTAGCGTTCGGTTTCCGTGCCGGTCTGTTCAATATCGGTGGTACGGGCCAGCTCATTTTTGGTGCGTTGGCGGCAGTGTGGGTCGGTTTTAAGCTGACGCTGCCCCCGATTATTCACCCTCTGGTAGCGATCCTGGCCGGTATCGTAGCTGGTGCTCTGTACGCCGGTATCGCTGGTGCTCTCAAAGCACGAACGGGCGCCAACGAAGTTATTTTGACGATCATGTTGAACTCCATTGCCGCTTTGGCATTGAGTTTCATCCTGTTGCAGCCCTCGTGGCAGGTGCCGGGGACGTCATACCCGCAGACCCCACGAGTAGCTGAAAGCGCGGCGCTGACGAATCTATTCGGCTCGCCGTTCAAGTTGCATACCGGCATTATCGTGGCGATTATCGCCGTAATTGTGTTCTGGTGGATCCTGGAGCGTTCGACCTTCGGCTTTGAAGTACGCGCTGTTGGTGCTAATCCGAATGCGGCTCGCACTGCGGGTATCTCGGTAGGTAAGGTTACGACCTTCACCATGATGGTCTCTGGTTCTTTCCTGGGGCTTGCCGGCGCTAACGAAGCGCTCGGCTCTTTGGGGTATGTGGCTGGAAACGTCGCTGGTACTACCGGCGTTGATGCGATTACGGTAGCCCTGTTGGGGCGGAATAAACCGTTAGGGACGTTCTTTGCTGGCTTGCTGTTCGGTGCATTCAAGGCAGGCGGTTACACCATGCAAACTCGTGACGTTCCGATCGATATGATTCTGATTTTGCAGTCCACTATCGTCTTGCTGATTGCGGCTCCGGCCTTGGTGCGGTGGATTTTCCGTTTGCCGCGTGCCAACAACGTTACTCTGCGTCAGTACGTCACCTTAACAGAGATGGGTATTCCCGTTACTGCTGCGAATGCCGCAGATTTGGCAAAGACGGAGAAAGCATCTGGCACACGTCCTGCGGTGGCAGAAGAAAAGGAGAGCGAGTCGAGTGAACCTGAGGAGCCGGTAGCGGCTACAGCGAGCTCGGCAACGAACGACAATACGAAAGGGGATGATCTGCGATGAGCACGACAACAGAACAGACACATACGTCGCAGACTGTTGATGGATCGGCAGTTCAGAGCTCCCTGTCGTGGAAGCTACCAATTACGTATGGCTTTGCGTCGCTTTTGCTTTTGTTCTTTAGCTTAAAAGCACATGGCATGACCGTCCTGCGTTTGAACGATCGAGTTCAAAAGCTGACCTTAGATGACGTCTCCGTCAATGCTAGTGGCGTTTTGCTGGTATTTACTGTGATCGCTGTGATCGCAACCGGATGGTCAATTTTTAGTACCTTGAGCCGTGGGAAGTTTGGTCGTCTGGGCCGCTCACTCGATACCACTGCCATGATTGTGGTGGGTATCTTGACGGTCTTTGGCTTCATGGTATTCGCTGGCGCTGGATCCTCCGGCGTGGTGACCTTGACCTCCACCTTGGTATCAACGGTTGCTATCTCCACTCCGCTGATCTTCGGCGCACTCTCCGGTGTTGTCTGCGAGCGCGTGGGCGTGGTGAATATTGCTATTGAAGGTGAACTCTTGGCTGGCGCTTTCGCGGGCGTCATGGCAGCGTCGATCTTCCACACTCCGTGGGCGGGTTTGGTGGCTGCTCCGATCGCTGGTGCCTTCCTCGGTTGCCTGCTGACCTTGTTCTCCGTGCGCTATGGCGTTGACCAGATTATCGTCGGTGTCGTGCTCAACGTGTTGGCATTGGGCTTGACCTCCTTCTTCTTTGGCACGATCATGACGGGAGATCCGGGCAAGTTCAATACCAACCAGTTCTCCTTGCCGTCGATCAAGATCCCAGTCCTGTCGGAGATTCCGGTTATTGGCCCGGTGCTGTTCAATCAGACGGTTCTGGTGTACTTCATGTACGCCGCGATCATCTTCCTGTGGATCTTTATCTTCCGTTCTCGCTGGGGCTTGCGCCTACGTGCGTGCGGTGAGCATCCAAAGGCTGCAGATACGGTCGGTATTAACGTCAACCGGACCCGTACCCGCAATACGATCTTCGGATCGGCGCTAGCGGGCCTTGGTGGAGCTTTCTTCACTATCGGATCTGGTTTGGCGTTTAATGACAACATCTCTGCCGGTAACGGATACATCGCTCTGGCAGCAATGATTCTCGGCAAGTGGCATCCCATTGGGGCAACTGGGGCAGCTCTCATGTTCGGCTTCGCGCAGGCAATGGCCCGCTTGATCCCGAACTTGCACGGCGGTATTCCGTCGGATCTGGTCAATATGATTCCGTACATCGTGACGGTTATCGCGGTGGCTGGGTTCGTCGGCAAGTCTCGTGCTCCGGCGGCTGAGAACATTCCTTATCTGAAGTGAGTACCATGACTGAGACAATTGATTGGGATTATTTACGCGAACTCGCTATTGAAGCGATGGAAACAGCGTATGTTCCGTATTCTGGGTATCCTGTCGGAGCTGCTGGGCTAGTAGATGATGGTCGATTTGTTTCAGGATGCAATGTTGAAAACGCATCCTAT
The DNA here is from genome assembly GCF_046599595.1 of Trueperella sp. LYQ143. Classification (NCBI taxonomy): domain Bacteria; kingdom Bacillati; phylum Actinomycetota; class Actinomycetes; order Actinomycetales; family Actinomycetaceae; genus Trueperella; species Trueperella sp. LYQ143. The sequence continues at coordinate 70,306 of NZ_JBKIWR010000009.1, forward strand.
GGGCTTGGTACGTGCGCTGAGAACGGGCTGGTATCCGCACTGGCCCGTTCCGGTGGCGGCCGTCTCGTTGCCGTATATTGCGTCAATGGGAATCGGGAAGCCGTAGTGCCATGCGGGCGCTGCCGCCAGTTACTCTTTGAGTTTGGTGGTCCACAACTGCAGGTATATATGCCGCAGGGCGGTCCGCAACCAATGACCTACGTTATTCCGCAGGCATTTGGTCCGCTATCACTTGGCGAAGTGAGCAGCGCAGCGAATATCGATCTATCACAGACTATTTTTTAATCGCTACCACGAGGCGGCCGTCAATGGCCGCCTCGTATCTTCAAAGGAGAATTATGACTGAGCGTTTCGACGCCGTCGATATTATTCGTATTAAACGAGACGGTGGCAAACTTTCTCTCGATGAGATCAACTGGACGATAGACGCATACACCCGTGGCGTCATCGGTGATGAACAGATGGCCGCATTGGCGATGGCTATTTTCCTTAACGGGATGGATCGTGAGGAGATTGCCCAGTGGACTGCGGCAATGATTGCTTCCGGTGAACGGATGAATTTTGCCTCTCTCGGAAAGCCAACCGCTGATAAGCACTCAACAGGTGGGGTTGGCGATAAGATCACCCTTCCGCTCGCTCCACTCGTAGCAGCTTTCGGTGTGGCAGTGCCCCAGCTATCCGGGCGCGGTTTAGGCCATACCGGAGGAACGCTGGATAAAATGGAGGCAATTCCTGGCTGGCGTGCTGATCTGTCAAATGACGAGATTATGCGCCAACTCGGGCAGGGGAGCGGGGCCGTTATCTGCGCGGCTGGTGCGGGTCTGGCACCGGCTGATAAGAAGCTCTACGCATTGCGTGACATCACCTCAACGGTAGAATGTGTACCGCTCATTGCCTCCTCGATTATGTCGAAGAAGATCGCAGAGGGGACGGATTCACTCGTCCTTGATGTCAAGGTCGGCTCGGGTGCTTTTATGAAAAACATTGAGCGTGCCCGTGAGCTGGCGCAGACGATGGTTAATCTGGGAACCGACGCGGGAGTCAAGACTGTCGCGCTGTTAACCAATATGGAAACCCCGCTCGGCTTGAAGATCGGAAACGGCTTAGAAGTCGAGGAATCCGTTGAGGTTCTTGCCGGTGGCGGCCCAGCAGACGTCGTAGATCTGACGATTGCATTAGCTCGTGAAATGCTTACTGCGGCTGGTCAGCCAGATGCCGATGTTGAAGGCGCGCTCAAGGATGGGCGAGCGATGGACGTGTGGCGCAAGATGGTGGTCGAACAAGGCGGCGATCCAGACGCACCCATGCCGACCTCGCGCTTTACTCATGACGTTATTGCTCCAGCAGATGGTGTGCTCTCGCGTTTGGATGCGTTGAGCGTTGGGGTTGCTTCGTGGCGTTTGGGTGCTGGGCGCGCAGCTAAGGGCGATCCCGTCCAAGCAGCGGCAGGTATCGAACTCTTCGCGAAACCAGGTGACGAGGTTCGTGCTGGTCAGAAGCTGATGACCCTGCATACGGATGAAGAAGGACGAATCCCGCGGGCGATGGAATCCCTGGAAGGCAGCTTTGACATCGGAGAATACGCCGATGTGCCAGGCAACGTCGTACTGGAACGTATTGACTAAAACCCTGCGCGTGCGGCATCTGCACCGATGCCGCACGCCTCGTCATCTGTCAGCTATAGGGATAGATAAGAAAAGGAAACAGGTGCTGGGTATATGCCAGTAAATCTTGCTGCGCTGTTGAGCCGAGTTGCTCCTCCAGTTACTAGTTCAGTGGCGATGGGCTGGCCACAGATTAGAGATCCTAGCACCGACGCTGCTTTTGCGGCGATGGATGAGTACGCTTCCTATGGCGTTCCCATGCAGATTGGGGGATATACGCTTCGCCAGTCAACCCCATACACCTGTGGGGCGATGGTCGTTCTTCTGGCTCGGTACCTCTGCGATACCGACTTTCGTCAGCATCTCGATGCCAATCCACACCGGATTGCTGAATACGAGGTGGAGATTTTCGATCAGATACGGCGAAATCAGCAGGGAATTCGGCTCTGGCCGCGACGCTGGGGAAGCCCGCCGTGGCTACTAGCTCAGACGATGAGCAATATATTAGCTCAATGCTCGGATTCGCCTGACGGGAAGCAAACACGGGTATGTTACTGGGATCGCCCGGTCGCTCCCCATACCGAATTAGGGCACACCATTGTTGACTGGATACTGCATGCGACGTGTTGTGGGTATCCCATCCCGCTCTATACCGGAGGCGATCTGCGTTCCGGCGTGCGGGCCGCTATCCCGCGTCACGTCGTCCTGGCGTTACCCGGAGCTGGAACAACACCCGAAGGAATCCCAGAAATTGCGATATATGATCCTGCCTCTGGCAAGATATATCGAGTCCCGATTTATGCGTTGGCGGATAGAGAAACCCCGCTGGCAGCTTTTGGGCACTGGACACATATTGTGTGGGCGGTGCTTGCTAATCAACATGATAAGGAGTTAATGCAATGACTGATGTTGCGCGTATGATCGACCACACGCTACTCAAGCCGGAAGCCACGATTGAGGACGTGCGCGCCCTTATTGAGGAAGCCAAAGAGCTGGGAACGTACTCAGTGTGCGTCTCCCCGTCAATGCTTCCATTACCGGAAGATATTGACTTTGGTGACGTGAAACTTGCGGTGGTATGCGGCTTCCCCTCTGGTGCGGTCGCCTCGGAGATTAAGGCTGCGGAGGCTGCTCGTGCAGTGGCTGCCGGGGCAGATGAGGTCGATATGGTTATTAATCTCGGCTATGCCAAGGAGCATGACTGGGAAGCCTTAGAATATGACATTGCTGTTGTGCGCGACGCGATTCCGTATGCGGTTCTGAAGGTCATTATTGAGTCGGCAGCGTTGACGGACGATGAGATCGTTGCAGCCTGCGAATGTGCAAAGACGGCCGGTGCAGATTTTGTTAAGACGTCAACGGGATTCCATCCGGCAGGTGGTGCCTCCGTTCATGCGGTGGAATTAATGAAGCAAACGGTCGGCGAAGAGCTGGAAGTAAAGGCCTCGGGTGGTATTCGTGACGCCCAGACGGCTCAAGCAATGATTGCGGCAGGGGCAACGCGCCTGGGGTTGTCTGCCTCGCGCGCGGTGCTAGCGGGAATTACCGAATAATAGCTTTCTAAACGATGTGGGGTGCTCCTGGATCTTCCAGGACCACCCCACATTATTGCTAGCGTGCCCGGCTAATATGCGGTGCTCACCGTCGCGAGAACACGTGTGAGAGTGTTCTCGGCTGTGGCTAACTGTGTATCCCGCATATCGGCCCAGGTAGCGCGCTATACGCCAAGCATGGCAGAGACGTCAGCCTTGAAACGTTCCATGCGTTCGACAGCAGCGCTACGAGCAGCATCGAGTTCAGCCGCATCGGAAACCGGAACAATCACTTCTAGGTAGCATTTAACCTTAGGTTCTGTTCCGGAAGGGCGCACGATGACGCGATCACCGTCTGCGGTGACGATTCGCATGGCGTCGGTAGGAGGCAACGAAGGGCTGCCATTCGATAGATCCTCTACACAGGCTACTGGTGTTCCGATTAACTCAGTGGGTGGCTCATTGCGCACCTTTGCCATTGTGGCCGGAATAATGGCAAGATCTTGCACGCGCACGGTCACAGGGGCAGTGTGGTACACTCCGTGGCGAATTGCTAGCCGGTCTAATTCGGCTTGCAGAGTCGTGCCCTCCGCTTTGAGTTGGGCGGCTGTGACGGCAACGACCAGACCAGCGCTGACACCATCCTTATCTTTAACAACATCTGGATTGACGCAGAAACCGATAGCCTCTTCGTACCCGTAGAGAATTTCTGGCGCACGCGCAATCCATTTGAAGCCAGTCAGGGTAGCTTCGTAACCTAAACCGTGATGGCCAGCAATCTGCTCAAGTAACTGCGAGGACACGATAGAGGAGGCAAGATTTCCGGTGATGCCTCGGGAAACTGCCTGACGGGCAGCCTGTTCGCCGAGGATTGATCCGATCTCATCACCGGAGAGCTGACGCCATCCCTGTGGCGTGGGAATAGCTACCGAGCAGCGATCCGCGTCGGGATCAGAGGCGATAATAATATCGGCATCGACGTCTTGGGCAACCGCGATTGCTTCATTAAGTGCGCCCGCTTCCTCCGGATTCGGGAAAGCAACCGTGGGGAAGGCCGGATCCGGATTGATCTGGCTGGGAACCGTGATGACGTCAGTGAATCCGGCAGCGGCAAAGAGTGGGGCAACGAGAGAGTTGCCTACACCATGCATTGCAGTGTAGACAATTTTAAGATCGCGTGGACCTGCGGGGGTGCGAGTCAGTGTATCGGCAATGTAATCGTCAATGAGGGATTCGTCAATCATCTGCCAGCCCTGGCCCATAGGTACCTCATTAGCTGGCGGAGCGGCGGCAATCTTATCGGCGATTTGCGCATCGACTGGAGGAACAATCTGCACGCCACGCCCGTCAGCATCAACAGAACGACCGCCTAGATAGACCTTGTAGCCGTTATCTTTTGGCGGATTATGCGAGGCGGTGACCATTACGCCAGCATCGGCGTTGAGTTTGCGCACTGCGTATGCCAGGAGCGGGGTCGGAAGCGGGCGTGGCATGAGGAGCGCTTTTGCCCCCGCGGCCTGCACGATCGCTGCCGTATCTTGTGCGAATTCTTGGGAGTGATAGCGGGCATCAAAACCAATGACGACAACTGCTTCCTGATCGACGTATTCCTGCAACCAGGCGACCAGGCCGGCGGCAGCACGACGCACAACCGCAGCATTCATTCGATTCGGGCCAGCTTCCATCACACCGCGCAAACCGGCAGTGCCAAACTTGAGCGAACCAGCGAACCGATCGCTGAGATCGGCGTGAGCATGAGCGTCGCCACCTTCGGCGCGCTCTAATAGTTCCGTCAGTTCAGCTTGATCTGCTGGGGAAGGGTCGGCAGCGATCCACTGGCGTACTGCGGTAAAGAGTTCAGTATCAGTCATTTACATATCCTTCGTCATTGAGTCGATAATGTCTGCCAGAAGGCGTGAAATACGTGGGCCAGCGTTCCGACCCGCTTCTAGCACTTCGTGATGATCAAGTTTATGTGAAGCAACGCCCGCAGCCAGGTTTGTTACGAGAGATATGCCGAGGATCTCCATACCGGCCTCGCGAGCAGCGATAGCTTCTAATGCGGTAGACATGCCGACGAGATCGCCGCCAAGGAGCGCTGCCATTCGAACTTCGGCCGGGGTTTCGTAGTGTGGGCCAGGGAATTGAACGTAGACACCTTCCGGCAATTGCGGATCAACCCGATGTGCTAAATCGCGTAACCGCTGTGAATACAGATCGGTCAGATCAACGAATTGTGCTCCTTCGAGGGGAGAGGCCGCAGTGAGATTGATGTGATCGCGAATGAGAACAGCACTTCCAGGGCCGGTTGCTTCTCGGGTCGAGCCGCAACCGTTGGTTAAAATGCAAATCTTTGCTCCACTTGCTGCAGCGGTGCGAACCCCGTGGGCGACTGCACGCACGCCTTTACCCTCGTAGTAGTGGGTACGTGCCCCGAGGACCAGAGCGTGCTTTCCGCTTCGTAGTTTGATTGAGGTCAGTTTACCGGCATGCCCGGCAACTCCCGAGACGGAAAAGCCTGGAACCTCGTCGGCTGCCAACTCGGCGACCACCTCACCGATCAGATCGGCAGCCCCGCCCCAGCCTGAGCCGAGTGTTAATGCAATGTCATGTTGAGTTACGCCCGTTCTTTGCGCAATTACCTGTGCGGCATCTTGGGCTAATTTGTGTGGATTCATAGGTAATACGGTAGCGCAGTATGCCCAGATGCGGGGTAAGAAATGCCGAATAATCCGATGAATTGTGCGCACGGAGAACCCGAAGAAAACAGGTTATGCGGTGAAAAAGCTCAGGATGATGGTCATAACCGCAACCCCGAATAGTAACAGTGCGAAGCCTAACGATAAGGTTGTGTTCTTTGCCCGACGCGATAGCGGCGCTCCGAGTGCGCTGCCGATCAGAGAAGCCGCCCCAAACAGGATGACGATATGCCAGATGATATGAACAGGTGTACCGATGCGCCCCACCAGCCCGGCGGCTGAGGTAAGGAACATGACCAAGACGGATGTGCCGGTCGCTTCGAGCATGGGGAAACCAAAAATGGCAACCAAGACGGGAACAACGGCAAATCCGCCACCAACTCCGAACACCCCGCACAAGAGTCCGACGCTTGCGCCTGCCGTTGCCATTGCCCACCAACGCGGCGCAGGGGCTGAGGTAGGTGCTGGAGGAAGGTGAACGCTAGGTGGCGGTGTTGAGCTGGGCAGATATGTTGAGTCGCTAGGTAGAGACGTTGAATCCGGTGAAGATACCGGAGGGTAATGGCTGGGTATAACCGCGGGTACCTGCGAGGGATCCTCATCGCTATATTCCGAATCAGAATAGGGGATAGCAGCAGATGTAACTGCCCCCTGGTCTACCTCGGGTGATGTGGCGGGCACATAATGAGCGAGCGTATTGCTGGGGCGTGCATTGTGAGCGGGCACGTCATGAGTGGAAAGGGCGGATCCGCCAGATTCCCTTCGCCAACGCCAGAGCATATAGCAGCCAGCACAAAAGACGACTCCGGCGAAGGCAAACATGAGCGCAGTGGGATTGCATAAGGGTGCTAAACGTGCGCCGGCAATAGCACTAACAGAGCTGACAGCAGCAAATGTGCATCCGTCCCGCCAATGCACGCAGCGGTGCTTTGCATGGGAGAACAGGGCAGCGCAGGCCGATAGGGAGACGATAATCAGGGATTCAGCGGCCGCATTATGAGGAGTGTGGTGTAAGAGATACACCAGGGCAGGTATGGAGAGGATACCGCCGCCTGCGCCCAGTATTCCGACGATGAGACCAATCCCTAATCCAGCGCCTAGTGCAATTACCCATTCCATATTCGTTCAGCCTAATTCCTTGATGACGTGGGACCAAACTATGTGCAATGATCGCGCTATTTTGCACCTGTCTACCGTCGTGTCTGTCGGTGCAAAGAACCTAATAAATAAGGGCGGATAAAAGGAATTCTAGGGAAGAACGGGGATAGTGAGGCCAGCAAAGCAGAGAAAATCGCGCTGTACACATGCTTTTTAGCGCACAAGAGGAACTAGCCGATGATAGGAGTAATGGATACAGCCAAAGCGGTGAATACAATAACGGGCTAACCAATCCCAGCACCCAGGGAGCCCACAAGCCAACGGATTGACCATAAGGCAACCGCCCTGACCATGCGCCAACAGGAATTGACGATGAAACGCCACGAATAGCCCAATACAGATTCGCGCAACGCGTGAACACTGCACAGTATGCAGACAATATCGGTAGCCTGTGAAGTATGTCGAAAAGTATGCATAACTATCACAAAGGTCCGGTGACGTTGCGGGGCAAGCAAATCCCCCAGATGACCACCGACGCGCAGTTATTGCGCTCGCTACAAGATTCGTCGTTTATTCATAGCGATCCGTGGCGTATCATGCGCATCCAAGCAGAGTTTGTAGAAGGCTTCGATGCGCTCGCGGAGCTGGGGCCGGCAATTTCAATCTTTGGTTCTGCTCGGCTACACCCCGATAGCCCCTATTATCAGCTCGCTGAACGTATCTCCAAAGGTCTTGTGGAGCAGGGCTATGCCGTCATCACAGGGGGCGGGCCAGGCATTATGGAAGCCGGTAATAAAGGGACGATGGAATCTGGAGGAACCTCCGTCGGCTTAGGCATTGAATTACCCTTTGAACAGGGCATGAATGAATATGTCGATCTGGGGATCAACTTCCGGTATTTCTTTGTTCGCAAGATGATGTTCGTGAAGTACTCCCTTGGCTTCGTGGTATTGCCCGGTGGCTATGGCACAATGGACGAGCTATTTGAGGCGTTGACGCTAGTGCAAACACGTAAAGTCTCCTCATTCCCCGTTGTTCTCGTCGGGCGGGAATATTGGTCTGGGCTTATTGAATGGTTGACGTCTACCATGATGGTGCAGGGATATATCTCACCAGGAGACGACCAGCTCTTCACTGTTGTGGATACCGAGCAGGAGGCAGTGTCTGCAATCGTTGCGGGGGTGCATCGATTGGCTGAAGAAATGCGGGAAAGCAGCGAAACATCTGACGAATAATAAGATTCGTTATGAGGCGATGACGAAGCGCGGCGATTTCGCGTAGAATTATTCTCAAGAAGAGGCAGAGACGATCCTGCCTCGGAAGGAGAAACTCAATGGCAGCCATGAAACCGCGTACCGGCGACGGACCGTTAGAAGCGGAACGCGATATTCACGGAACGACGCTGAGAATGCCGCTCGAAGGCGGTGGGCGTCTCGTCTTGGAATTGAGTGATGACGAGGTGAAGTCCCTGCACGAGGTCCTTGCTGAGGTGCTAAAGCTAGCTTAACGCTTAACGCACACGATAAGACCATCCCCAAGGGGAATGAGGCTGGAGACGACGTCTTCAGCCTCAATTAGTTGCCGTCCTAAGTTACGCAAAGCCACGGTAGCTTCATCGCGTCGGGCTGGATCGGCAACTCGATCTGCGTTTAACGCATGAGTGACAATCAAAGTGCCGCCAGAGCGAAGCATACGCAGTGCTTCACAGGCGTCACCGGCGGCTTCGGCTGGATCGCCATCCAGGAGAACGAGATCATAGCCATTAGAGGCGAGCCGAGGGAGCATATCCGCGCTGCGCCCATTAATAAGCCGAACCCGCCCTGAGCGGATTCCAGCGGCAGTAAAATTCTCACGGGCCAGTGTTTGCGCCTCGGAATCAATGTCAATGCTTGTCAATACAGCATCGGGAACAGCATTAAGCAGATAGAGCCCCGATAGCCCCGTGCCGGTGCCGACTTCAGCAATCGTTTTTGCTGAGCCAAGTGACGCGAGAGTGGAAAGAAAACGGCCGGTAGCTGGTGAGAGCGTGCGAATCCCTAATTCGGCGGCATGTTGCCGCGATAGGCGCATAACGCCTTCTTCGACGATGATCTGTTCAGCGTAGGTCCAGGACTGGGCTTTATCGGCGGCCATCTTCTCTCCTTGAGTATGTGCATCTCCTATGGTACGTGCCCCGACGCGATTTAGCTGAGTATCGCGCCGAGGCACATGCCACGATATTGCGTTATTCGCGAGAATGGAGCACACGAGCACGCACGCGAGAGCGTGTGGCTACTCCGTGTGGCTGATTCTCACAAAACCGAATGAGCCACACGGAGCCCAAATGGGGTGGACACAGCCGAATCGAAATAACTGGGTTGCTTTGGAATGAGTGCTCGGATTAGAGCGGGGAAATTCCGAGATTGCGCCCAGATAAGCCACGGGCACGGTGGGCTAGGGTAGTGGCTACCTCCCGTAATGCAAGCTGGGCCGGGGATTCACCGTCTTGCCCAGCAATCGGCGTTCCCGCATCTCCGCCTTCACGCAGTTGCTGCTCCAAAGGAATCTGTGCGAGCAGCGGAACGGCATACCCTAATAGACGTGAGAGCTGCCCAGCGACGATTTGCCCGCCGCCGCTGCCGAATATCTCCATCGTTGAGCCGTCTGGCAACACTAAATGGGACATATTCTCGATGATGCCGACAACCCGTTGATCGGTCTGTGAGGCCATCATGCCGGCACGTTCAGCAACATCTGCCGCTGCGATTTGTGGGGTAGTGACCAAAATGATTTCGGCTGACGGGATGAGCTGAGCAACAGACAGGGCAATATCACCTGTTCCCGGCGGCAGATCAATGAGCAGTACGTCAAGATCGCCCCAGTAAACGTCGGCAAAGAACTGTTCTAACGCCCGATGCAGCATTGGCCCACGCCATACGACAGGCCCATTTTCTTGCATGAACATGCCAATCGAGATCGTTTTTACGCCGTGTGCCACCGGCGGGATAATCATATTATCGACGACCTGTGGCGGGGTGGAAACGCCCATCATAGTAGGGATAGAGAACCCGTAAATATCGGCATCTACCAGGCCGACTTTCAGCCCTTGGGCGGCCATCGCCACTGCCAAATTAACCGTCATTGACGATTTGCCAACGCCGCCTTTGCCGGAAGTTACCGCATAGACGCGAGTCAGATTCCCCGGCTGAGCAAAGGGAATTACTCGTTCCGGCTGACCGCCACGCAGCGTCTTGCGCAGCTCGGCTTTTTGCTCCTCACTCATGACGCCCATTTCAACCGATACGTGCTGGACTCCCTCTAGGGATGAAACAACCTCGTGAACATCGCGGGAAATGGTGTCCCGCAGGGGACAGCCTGCCGTCGTTAAATCAATACCGATGACGGCATCGCCGGTTTCTGAGATAGAGACAGAACGCACCATCCCAAGCTCGGTGATCGGACGGCGGATCTCTGGGTCAATCACCTTGGCGAGGGCGGCGGTGATGGTTTCAACACTGGGGATGGTCATATCGGTTATTCTCCTTAACTACTGTGAGATGTTCTCGCCGTTGCCAGGGTCTTCAAAGTGGGATAAGCGCTCGCGTAAGGCAGCAATTTCTGCTTCGCGATCGGCAAGTTGCGCACGCAAATCCTCGCGTTCGCTACTCTCACGCTCCGTATGCTGAGAAAGTTGGTCGTGAATCTCAGAGCGAACGAAATCTCGGGTGGCAAGATCCTGCATAGCGATGCGCAGTGAGGCGATCTCGCGGGTGAGGAACTCCGTATCAGCTAAGTTACGTTCGGCTCGTTGGCGATCATTCTCGGCCGTCACGCGATCGCGGTCATCTTGCCGGTTCTGTGCCAACAAGATAAGTGGTGCGGAATAGGAAGCCTGCAGGGAAAGCATGAGGGTCAGCGCGGTAAAGCCGAGAGAGGCGGAATCGAAACGTAAATGTTCCGGTGCCAGCGCATTCCATCCGATCCATATGACGACGAATACCGTCAGGTAGATCAAGAACGCCGGAGTTCCGGTAAAACGAGCGATCCGTTCGGCGACGATTCCGGTCGCCTCAGCGTCGGGTCGGTAAGAGAAACGACGCCGACGCTTTTCTAATGGCTGATCGAAGCTATCAGGCATCGTCATCCTCCTCATTGGCGTGTCGCTCATCAAATTCCGTATCAATGACGAGTTCGTCCTCGTCGCGCCAATCCTTAGGCAACAAGTGGTCGAGCACATCGTCCACCGAAACAGCGCCAACTAATAGACCACCATCAACAACAGGCAGAATCGTCAGATTATAGGTAGCCAATAGTCGAGTGATGGTGCCAATGCCGTCATCGGGATGCAGTGTTTCGACGTGGTCCACGATAGCGCCAACCATTTCAGAGGGCGGTTCGCGTAATGCACGTTGTAAATGCACGACTCCGATATATCGGCCGGTAGGCGTTTCGGTTGGTGGGCGAACGATAAAACATGCTGAGGCAACAGCCGGCGGCAGGTCTTGCCGGCGAGCTGCCGCCAAAGCCATAGCAACTGTAGCGTCTGGCGATAACACGATAGGCTCGGTCGTCATCAGACCGCCGGCGGTATGCTCGCCGTAGGACATCAATCGCCGCACATCGCGGGCGTCATCAGGTTGCATACGTGCCAGCAACATTTCTGCTTGTGCGGCGGGAAGCTCGTTGACCAAATCGGCAGCGTCATCCGGGGCCATCTCTTCGAGAATATCGGCAGCACGTTCCACCTCAAGAGCGCAGAGCACTGTAACGCGGTCGGCGTCCGACATTTCCTCAAGAACATCGGCCAGAATATCGTCGGACATGTACTTTGCGACGGAGATAACGCGCTCATCAGGTAATGCGGAAAGCAGATCGGCAATATCCGGAGCTTTCAGATTGTTAATCTGAGCCAGCAGGGCAGTGGCGGCTTGGTTGGCTGCGCGGGTACGCAGACCCGTAATCTCTGCAACGTCAACGATTTTGGTGTTCCCCGCGTCCAGGCTTCCGCGAGCCATTCTGACGTAGAGCGTCGTGAGTTGCCATTCACGGTGGCTTACCTGCTCAATGGCGGCGTCAAGGACGTGGGCGTTGCCAGAACCGTCGGTGAAATTGACCTGACGATCCAATAGCTCCCCGAGCACCATCGTCTCCGATGGGCGTTGCTCAAAGCGTCGGATATTGAGCAGACCAGTGGTAATGACCTGGCCGTTTTCCATAGAGGTGACGCGGGTCAGCGGAAGGAACACACGGCGTTTGCCCGATACCTCAACGACAAGCCCGACTGCTGACGGGTTGCCGCGCAACCGAAAGACAACCACCACGTCTTGTACTTTCCCAACGCGGTCGCCAATCGGATCAAAAACGGGTGCGCCAGCTAGCCGGCCAACAAAAACGCGCGTTCCGGATGCCATATTGCTCTCCCTAGCTCTGACGCCCCATGCAGCGTGCCATCCAGGCTTCGACATCTTCGACAGTGCGAGGGATAGATTCAGAGAGCCGGATGGCGCCATCAGGGGTGACGAGAATATCGTCCTCAATACGAACCCCGATACCGCGGAATCGTTCTGGTACTTTCAGATCGTCTTGCCGGAAGTATAGGCCAGGTTCGATAGTGAAGATCATACCGGGTTCAAGGTACGCATCTTGATAAAGTTCTCGCTTAGCTTGCGCGCAGTCGTGGACGTCGATTCCGAGGTGGTGTGAGGTCCCGTGGGGCATCCAGCGGCGGTGGTACTGCGCGCTAGGATCGAGAGATTCTGCGGCGGATACCGGCAGTAGCCCCCAGCGTTCGAGATGTGCGGCAATGACCTCCATTGCCGCGGCATGCAGATCTTTGAACTGCACACGCGGGCGGGAAGCCACCTCAAGGCAATATTCGCATGCCTCTAGAACGGCGTTGTAGACCTCTCGCTGAGTTTCATTAAAGACTCCGCTAATTGGCAATGTGCGAGTAATATCCGCAGTGTAGAGGGAATCTACTTCCGCGCCGGCGTCAATAAGGATTAATTCACCATCGCGGAGCTGCCCATCGTTCGTGATCCAGTGCAAAGTATTTGCGTGATTACCGGCAGCGGCAATCGTCTCATATCCCACTCCGTTGCCCTCTTCGCGGGCTTTGGCGAAGAACGCGCCTTCGACGACTCGTTCGCCGCGCCAGTGCTCTTTGGCGCGGGGCAAGGTGCGGATCATCTCGTCAAATCCCGACGCGGTGACGGCGATAGCCTTCTTCATTTCCTCGATTTCCCACTCGTCTTTAATGAGTCGGATTTCCGAGGCGGCTTCTGCCAGGAGCGCATCAGCTTGGCTTGCACCTTCCGTCAGCTCATTTTGGCTGCGCAATTGTGCAACAAGGGCTTCAATGCGGGCGTCAGATTGCGGCATAACTCGGATGTTGATCGCGCCGAGATCTTTGGCGAGCGCATCGGGAAGCTCCTCGATATGCGCTACTTTGATTCCAGTGGCGCGCTCCATCTCTTCGGCAGATAACCGAGCACCAACCCAAAATTCGCCGTGGCGCGAATCGGCGTAGAACTCTTCAGAAGATCGCGAAGCGCGAGGGTGGAAATAGAGCGTGGCCTCGTGGTGGGAATCATCAATCGGGTTGAGCACTAAAACAGCGCCGGGCTCATCTTCACCACCCAGACCCGTCATATGGGAAAACGCAGAATGGGCGCGGAAACGGTAATCGCAATCATTCGAACGTACCTGCAGATCTCCTGCGGGAAGAACGAGACGTTCACCGGGGAAACATGCCGAAAGTTTGGCGCGGCGTGCCGGTGTGTAATCAGCAACGGCCATTCGCTCTGGGCCGGCTGGGCGTGCCCCCCAATCCTGCCCAATGAATTCCCGAAAGACCTGACCGCGTGGGCGTTGGGTGCGGTTATGGGCTTTTTCTTCGACGCTCTGTGTCACCTGTTCACTCATGCTGCTATTATCCCACGACAGATAGCAGAGGAAGAATTCACCGTACCGCAGTTACGCTTGCCGAAATATGTTCCGCGTTTTAGCGTGAGCTTATGATCGATTTACATACTCACACCTCCTGTTCGGATGGCACGGACAGCCCCCGCGAACTCATGTATGCGGCGCGCGAGGCTGGCGTGCAGATGGTGGGTCTGACCGATCATGACACGATCAGCGGATGGGAAGAGGCCAGCAGTGCGGTTGCTGCCACGGGCGTCGCGTTAGTCCGCGGTATGGAGTTATCGACTCGTTTTATCTACCGTGAGCGCCCACTGTCAGTACACATGCTTGCCTATCTTTTCAATCCGGACGATGCCAATATGCGTCGGCATTGTGTGCGAATGCGCAATGCGCGGATAGATCGAGCAAAAGAGATGGTTGAACGTCTGGCACGCGATGTGGATATTACGTGGGAGGACGTGCAGGAGCAGGCCGGAGAACATGGCATTATTGGTCGACCGCATATTGCCGATGCGCTTATCTCCCGTGGGGTAGTCGCCTCGCGGGAGGAAGCTTTTGAGCGGCTGCTACATCCTCGGCACCCGTATTACGTCCGGCAGTATGCCCCGCAGACCTGCGAGGCGATTGAATGGATTGTGGATGCCGGTGGTCGGGCGGTTTGTGCTCATCCACTTGCCGGGCATCGGGGGCGAACAGTGCCGATGTGGGCTTTCGATCGCATGCGAGAAGCGGGACTATTTGGCGTGGAAGTTAACCATCGGGATAATCCTGAAACAGAACGTGAGCTACTGCGTAGCTATATTGAACGGCTACAGCTTTTCCCTTTTGGATCAAGTGATTACCATGGAAGCGGAAAACCGAATGTGCTCGGTGAGTATTCAACTGATCGGGCAACGGTAGATGCCCTCGCACAAGGTGCTTTTTTGGAGGTTTTACGCCCGTGAGATTTGACCCTGCGCTCTTTGCCACTGCGTTTACGACGCTGTTGGTCATTATCGACCCGCCAGGTAACGTGCCGATCTTTATTGCGTTGACGCGCTCGCAAGATAAGGCGACGCGAATTAAGGTTGCCCGTCAGTCAAATCTTATTGCGCTTATCTTGTTGCTAGTTTTCGGGTTTTTTGGCTTCTTCCTTTTTGAATGGATGGGAATTTCGGCCGAGGCGCTCCAGATTTCCGGTGGCATATTGCTCTTGCTCATTGCGCTGCAATTATTGACGGGAAAGGAACAAGATCCTGGCTCTGCCGGTGGGTCCATCCATGTGGCTGTAGTGCCGTTGGGGATGCCGTTATTAGCTGGCCCAGGGGCAATCGTCGCCTTCATGTTGTTTATGCGTGATTCGGGGCAGTGGGTAGAAAAATTAACCGTTATCGCTGCGTTGGTTGTCGTATTAGCTATTTCCTGGTTGCTAATGCGCTTCTCGGGTGCGGTAATGCGGTTCTTGGGTGAAGCTGGCGTTATGTTGTTGACGCGATTGAGTGGTATGTTGCTGGCCGCTATCGCAACCCAGCTTATAATTTCTGGCGTACTCGGCATTATTAAGTCGATGTCCTAGCCGAGGTTGAGCATTTTCGCTTAATAGTGGACGAGTAATGACGAATACCTGCAAGAATAAATACGCGCAATAGTGGGCCGGTTATTACGACCGGCCCATATATGTGCGGTTGATTCGCTACATAAGATCGCTACTGCTTGATTAATGCCACGATAGCTGGCGACAGCCTTGAGTGATGGCTGCTACTTAAGGTTGAAGCTATCTACGGCACAGGCAGCCACTATCAGAGCCGAGTATGACTCCAGATATCGGGCTGCAGATTTTTAGCTACCCGTTTGTTATTCACTTGATGTGGCCCGACGGGTGCGGGTGCGTTGGCGGGTACGTGGGGTAGAAGCACCGCGAGAAGCCGAGGGGGTGTGCGATGTGCCGGAAGCTACTGGAGCGGAATTGCGGTTGCGCTTTGCCGCAGTTGGAGCACAAGCAGATTCCTGGGGCGTTGGCGATTGGGCATGAGAGTTCTTTGCACTGTGATTATCGGCAGCCACTTGCCCTGAGTTTTCCACCCGAGCTGAGGACGTGCGCGTGCGTTTACGAGCACGTGTCGTCTTACGCGATGAGCGTGCCGTGGAACGAGACGAGGCATTAGTTGAACGGCGTCGCCCACGCGTGGAGCGGTACCCCGTCTCAGCAAAATCCTCAATTTCTTCCGCATCTAAGCCAGCGCGCGTGCGCTTAGACCGAGGCAGACGCCCACTTACGTCTGAGGGAATATCGAGATCGCTATACAGATGATCGGAGGTGTGGTACGTCTCGATTGGTTCTGGAAAACCGAGGTTCAACGCATTATTAATCACTGACCAACGCGGTAAATCTTCCCAATCAACAAAGGTAATCGCCGTGCCAGCATGACCAGCTCGACCCGTGCGACCAATGCGATGCAGATACGTCTTTTCATCTTCCGGGCACTGATAGTTAACGACGTGGGTGACGTCATCAACGTCGATACCGCGAGCGGCAACGTCAGTAGCAACCAGAACGTCAATTTTTCCTTTGCGGAATGCCCGCATCGCCTGTTCGCGTGCGCCTTGGCCAAGATCGCCATGCAATGCGCCGGTGGCAAATCCGCGGTCCTCCAATTCGGTGGCCAGCCGATCCGTCGTGCGTTTAGTGCGAGTAAATACAATAGTTAAACCGCGCTCGCGGGCCTGCAAAATACGGGCTAAAACTTCAGATTTGTTGAGCGCATGGCAGCGGTAGACCACTTGTTTGACGTCTTGAACGGTTGCGGAGTCATCGTTGGCGTCTTGCGCGCGAATATGCGTTGGGCGAGACATATAACGTCGGGCCATCGCGATGACCGGCCCTGGCATAGTAGCGGAAAACAGCATGGTGTGCCGGGTCGCCGGAGTGGCGGCAAGGATGCGTTCTACATCCTCTAAGAAGCCCAAATCCAGCATTTCATCTGCTTCGTCCAGGACGACGGTGCGAGTGTGTGACAGATCAAGCTGGCGGTGCTTCAGCAGATCAATAATGCGCCCTGGCGTTCCAACAACAATCTCCGCTCCGTTAGCGAGCTGCTTGATCTGTGGCTCGTAGGCTTTGCCCCCGTAAAGTTCCACAATGCGCACCGAGCGATGCGTACACATATCGCGCAGATCCCCAGCTACCTGTTTTGCTAACTCGCGAGTGGGGACAACGACCAGACCTTGTGGTACGCCAGGAGCACTGAGATCTTCCCAGCCGGGTTCGTTCGGGCCAATCGTCTTTTCCACCATCGGGATACCAAAACCGAGGGTTTTCCCTGTTCCGGTTTTGGCTTGACCGATAATATCAGCGCCTTTCAGAGCAACCGGAAGCGTCAGTGCCTGTATTGGGAATGGATGCGTGATGCCGTGTTCGGCTAGTGCAGTGACAACCGGCTGCGAAACTCCGAGATCTGCGAAGCTGGAGGCTCCCACCTCGCTATTATCCCCAGTAATATCTGCCGGAGGTTCATTTGCGGGGGTGATGGTGATGTGGGTGTTATCAACAATTCCAGATTGCACGTTCGTCACTTTCCGATAGGCACGATTAACCAGTAACTTATTTTAGAATCCGAATCCAACGCGGCGTTCTTCAGGCGAATTACATACCACGTATCCCAAAGAATCAGCGGGAACAATAACGACTTTACCGTCGGTGCCAGTTAAATGCAGGGGAAGGGTTGAGGTTTGCGCCTGCTCAACAGCGGCGTATAGATCCTGGGAACTCATGTCGGTGTCGAGAGATACCTGCCCGCCCGTATGGCGGAATCCGATTGTGATGTGCATATTTCTCCTTAATATTTAGCTCTCCCTATTGTACGGGTGCAGCGAGGATAAATATTAATACCTTTGCCGTATCCTGGAAGATGTGAGCGATGACGTGATTTTTGATCCTTCTCAGCAGGCAGTACTTGATCTCGTAGCGCCTGAGGTGGCATGTGTTGTGGGGGCTCCCGGAACGGGCAAAAGTTTGCTTGCCCGGGAGCTTGCGGTACGGCTGTGTAAGAGTGACCCACATGTTCGGATCGCGGTACTGACTCCAGGGCGTCGTGAAGCCGATGTAGCGCGAAATGCGATGACGGCACGCTTAGGCTATTTGCCCAACACGGTTAACGTCCAGTCCATTTCTGCTTTTGCTTTCCGCATTGTGTGTGCGTATGCGGCGCGTTTGGGTCGGAATATTCCACAATTACTCAGCGGCTCGGAACAAGATCGCATGATTCACGAGGCCTTGGAATTTTTGGCTGCAGAATATGCAGAGTATAAGGAGCGCCAAGGGGCAAAGGAAGATCCTCGGCAGGCAGAAGAGGGGCTCGAATCGATGCCTTTTTCTCCGCAGGCGATGACGTTGGATGCAGTCCGAGCAGAATTCCGAGAACTTCTTACGCGCAGTGCGGAGTTAGGGCTGGACGGGTCAGCCCTAGCCGAATTAGGGCGTCAATATGATGAGCCGATGTGGCGGTGGGGAGCGCGGCTGATTGACGTCTACGAAAAATCTCTGGCTACCCAGGCCAGCATGGGCAACCATAACCCCGATATGGTGGACCACTCCCGATTAGTCTCACGTGCGGCGGCCGCTATTGATAATTGGGATAGTGCCGATCAGGGGGCAACTGTTATTCAGCCGATAGTGCGGCCACATTGGGATTGGGTAATCATTGATGACGTACACAATGCCACACTTGCCCTGCGCACCTTACTGCGTTCTTTGCGTGAAGACGGATCAAATATTGTCGCTTTTGGCGATCCAGATTGCGCGGTTAATGGCTTCCGTGGCGGGATAGCCCAGTTGCCAGCTATTTTGACGCGCTCGCCGGCTACTGGCGGCATTGGAGCTCGCCTGATGATCTTGGAGCGGCGCTACCGCAACGCGCCAGAGATTACTGAGCTAATCATGAAGATCACCGCCGGTATTCACGTTGCGGGAGTCGGGCGTCATCGAGGCGCTGTTGGCCCTAGAGCATCTGAGGGTAATGGTACGACGGGAGATCGTGCCCAGCGCGGTGAGCTTCCCGTAGAAGAAAATGCGCAATTGGATCTAGCCCAGGGCGCGCAGCGCTCTGGAAATCCGCAAAACGCTGAAGGGTGCGTATTGCCAGAAAACAACGCCGAAAAATGCCTGAGCGTTGACGAATCTCAGAAGGCAGCTCAGGATACGAATGGCGATCTTGCACCGTTCGATGGCGTTCATAGCGCATTATTTGCCAACAGCTCGGATGAGATGTCCTATGTTGCCAATTATTTTCAACGTCTCCATGCGCACGGGGTGCCCTATTCGCAGATGGCAGTCATCGCCCGATCTAATAGTTCTTTTGCGGTTATTCAGCGGCAGTTGCGCCAGCATGGCGTGCCAGTGCGCAGCGTTGGTCTGACGGGATCGCTTTCCCAACATCCGGCCGTATTGGCTGTGGTTGAGCTGATTCGCTTAGCGCTCTGTTCGGCGCAGGAGGCACATAGCGATAGTATCCGTCGGGTACTCACTGGGCCGTTAATTGGTATTGATCCGATGGAGCTTCGGCGTTTTTTCCGCTTGCTCCATGCCATCGGGGAACAAGCCGGCACGCCATACTCGGATGAGGAATTGTGGCGGGCAATCTTGTTGGGCGATCCGATAGTCACGCAGATTGCGCAGTTAGAAAGATTCGCTCAGATATTAGAGCGGATTCGGCATGCGGCACAGCGCCGTGTCGATGCACAACAACTGTTGTGGGAAGCCTGGGA
The DNA here is from genome assembly GCF_046599595.1 of Trueperella sp. LYQ143. Lineage (NCBI taxonomy): Bacteria > Bacillati > Actinomycetota > Actinomycetes > Actinomycetales > Actinomycetaceae > Trueperella > Trueperella sp. LYQ143. Next base: position 89,884 of record NZ_JBKIWR010000009.1, read on the forward strand.
TAGCGTGGGGGTAGCCGAGCAGTGGCGAGAGTGCGCTTTAGCTGGGCGTGAGGGAGCAGAAGAGGCGCACAGTAATCTTGACGCCATTATCGCGTTATTTCGGGTGGCTCAACGCCTTGTGGATCGCTATGGCGTAAATGCAGATTTCCGTCTGCTTGACGAACACGTCTTTAGTAATGACGTGCCAGAAGATTCGATTGCGCGCACTCGTGGTCAGCGTGATGAGGTCAGCCTCGTTACTCCGTCGTCAGCTATCGGCAAACAATGGGATTATGTTGCGGTTGTTGGCATTGCTGAGGGGCAATGGCCCAATATGCGATTGCGCAATGTCATGACCCACGTGCCGCAACTGGTCAATATCGTGGTGGGTCATGCGCTATCTGGTTCGGCAGGGGAGGCGCAACAGTATCTGCGTGATGTATTAGATGACGAATTGCGGATGTTACTGCAGGCAGTTAGTCGGGCACGACGCGGAATAATGCTGACGAGTGAGGATAGCCCGCAGGCGCAGGCTTCGCGCTTCTTTACTGAGTTTTTCCCAGATGCCCAGCGTATTGGTTCTTTCCACACGAGCTACAGCTTGATGGGTTTGCTAGGGGAATTACACCGCGCTACCCGATGTGCAGATGAACAGATGGCGCAGGAAGCTACTGCTATCGCTCAACGACTTGCCGATGATGGCATCTGGCAGGCAGATCCGAGTAGATGGGTAGATCGGTGGCAATGGACGAGCCAGGCGCACGATGACACTACTGTTATGTCGGTTTCGCCGTCTCGGTTAGCGGATATTCGGCAATGCCCGTTAAAAGCGTTCTTCGATCAGGCCGGAATGCGCCAGCAAGGGCAGCGATTACATATCGAGATCGGAAAGATTCTCCACGTATTAGCGGAAGAATATGCGCAGGGTACCGACGAATCCTACGCGCAGCGTGCGCGTGAGCTGCTTGATACCTTGCCGCGCAGTACCAATATCGGTGAGATTGCCAAACTCCGTGATGTGGAAAAGATGGTCGATCATCTCAAGGAATACCTGGACGCACAGGCTGAACATGTGGATCGGGTTAGTGTGGAGCAGCCAGCTCGTTACGACATGAATACGGCGGCTGGTCCAGTCCGACTTTCTGGTCGGCTCGATCGCATTGAGTATTGCGATAATGACGTAAATATTGTCGATTTTAAGACGGGCAGATCACCGCGGGACTCACGAGATCCGCAACGGAATATGCAGTTGCGCAGCTACCAATTCTTCGCTTACGTCGGTGCTATTGCGCACGCAGCGAAAGGCATGCAAGCTAGTGCAGAGCTTGTCAATGTCAATACCTCGCATACTAAAGGCAAAAAGGCGCGAATTGAGTCTTTCTCGAAATCTGACGCCGAGCAGATGGTTACTGCATGCGAATTCGTCCGTCGTGAATTTTCTGCACAGAGTATCTCTGCCCGAGCTAGCGATGAGTGCTCGCGATGCCCATTTGCTCATGTATGCCCATCGGTTGGCAATGGAAGGCTTTTCTCATGACGAGCTATGAAGAATTTGTGGGTTTGTTGGCTAATGAACCGACGCACGAGCAGCGTGAAGTCATCACCTGCCAAGATCCGGCGATTGCGGTTATCGCTGGGGCAGGTTCTGGGAAGACAGCGACGATGGCTCAACGGATCACCTGGCATATTGTTGCGGGAAATGTGCGCCCAGACCAGGCCTTAGGTTTGACGTTCACGCGAACTGCCGCAGCCGAACTAGCTCAACGGGTCGAGCAGACGTTGCATAAGGCGATACGTGCGGGGCTATATCGCCCGGCAGATGAACAGGCGGATAGCGCCTACCGTATCCATAGCCGACTGCAACGCCCACATGTGGCAACCTATCATTCCTTTGCTGCTGATATCGTCGCGACCTATGGCCTCCTGATTGGGGTTACGCCCGATACTCGGGTGATAACCGATGGCGAACGTTGGCAGATCATGGAGCGCATCGTTTCGCAATATGCCCAAGATCCAGCTTTCGTTGATGCGTGCATTGGTTCTTCGATGTCAAAGCTCGTCGATACGGCGTTATCACTGGCAGAAAGCATGAACGATCACGATTGTAGTTGTGCTCAGTTGCAGCAATTTTGCCAGGATTCTGTTGACGTCATTACTTCGATTAAAGGGGCGAGATTAAATAACGACGTTCGTCATTATGCTGGTATTGAAGCCAAAGAAGCCACCGATATGAACCGCGCATTATCCGGGGCGCTAGAGGCAATGAAATTGCGAATTGCCCTTATCCCCGTCATTGCCGCCTATCGGGATTATTGCCAGCAGCACTCGCTTATGGAATTCAGCGATCAAGTTCGACTTGCTCGCCAGATTATCAGTGATATCCCGAGCGTTGGGCGCGATCTTTCTGAACAATATCGTCTTGTATTGCTTGACGAATATCAGGACACATCGGTTAATCAGGCGATGCTCATAGAGGCGATGTTTCGTGATTCGTGGTCGGTATGTGCGGTTGGTGATCCGAACCAGTCGCTGTACTCGTGGCGGGGTGCGTCAGCTAATGGGTTGAGTGACTTTATGCGTCGGTTCAAGGTGCAGAAGAATCTCAGCTTGTCTGTCGCTTTCCGTAACGATCAGCAGATTTTACATGCAGCGAATGCCTTAACCTCGGGTAAATGCGAGTATCCCGATATTGAGGTGAAAGAATTACGCAAACTTGATCTCGAAAAAGACGCTCTGGCGTCGGCGAGATGTTCTGAGCCTGAGGAGGCGATGGCGGGGCAGACCGCTGCTTATGCAGGAAGAGTGTTGCAATCACATCCTTCCTCGCTGCAAACAGATCCCTCCTGTGAAGACTCTCTATCACCAGCCACCCTAGCTCCACCTTCACCTGTACCAGGTGACGTCGTCTTTCTACACCGCATGACCTCTCATGATCTGCGGGTAGCTTTAGCGCGGCGCCTGGCGGCAGATCTGGAACCAGATGTGAACGGGTCAACTCCGAGCGCGGCGGTATTGTGCCGTGGATGGAAAGAGATTAAAGCGGTCAGCCAAATCTTTGACGAATGGCGTATCCCCTATGAGGTCATCGGCGGTCAGCCGCTGATTGAACGGGCAGAGGTGAAACTTGTCCGTCATGCCTTGACCCTGATTGCATATCCAGAACGCAATGAGGCAGTGCTGAGCCTGTTTAATTTTTACGGGATTGGCGCTCAAGATCTCATGGCGTTCTCGCGTTACCTATCGTCGATTGCGGCACAGGATAAAAATTCTTCTCGAACTGAATACGAATATCTGTGCGTGGTGGAGGGGCTTGAGGCCTTGAGTGAGGCTTCGCAGACTCCGTCGGGGATATCAGAAATAGGACTGCAACGGTTTGGAGACATCGCTCATCTGCTTGCTGATATTCGCCAGCAGCGCTTCCGCGCTTTGCCGGAGCTCATCAATGGGGTTATTGATCGGCTTAATCTGCGGTTGTACGCCCAAGCGCGCCCGTATGGCGGTCGAAAGATTGACGCGGTGTTAAGCCAATTCGTGGAATTTGGGGCAAGCTACGCGGCTGGGCATCCGGGTGCGACCATTCGAGAGTTCGTTGATTGGCTCGACGCGCTTGATGAACATGAGGAAGTGAAAGAGTTAACCTCCGATGATGTGGATGAAGAGGATTGTGAGCGGAACGGAGTCGTTCAAATAGCAACGGTTCATGCTGCGAAAGGTCTGGAGTGGGACATCGTTGCGGTAATGAATATGGGGCCGACGGATAAGATCGACGAAAAGCGTGATGACGATAAGCGGGATTCGTGCTGGCTGACGAGCGCTAAAGAGCTGCCATACCCGCTTCGTATGGATGCTCGCTATCTGCCAGCATTTTCTTTTGGTAAGCCAACCTCTATTGCTAAAGCAGATTTACCTCAGCGCAAAGCCGAGGTCCTTGCTGAAATGAAAGATCTGATAACAGGAGGTCTGCGTCGGCATAGGAATGCGGAGGAACGCCGTATCGCCTATGTTGCCCTCACTCGGGCACGCCACAAGGTGTATATCTGCTCTGCGCAATTTAATAGTGGTGCAATTCAGGATATGGATGCTCCGACGATTCATTCCTTGAGTGCGCATAGGGCAGTGGATTCGCCGGATAATATCGAGCCGGATTTATCCCAGCAAGATGCTACCGATCAGGCTGCAGTAGCTCAGATTACCGCAGGTTGGGGCCGAAGCGCTGAGGATCATCCCAATGCAGATTCCGCAGTGCAGGCGCGCGAGTCGGTTTTGCTCAACCCACAGCAGCCAACGGGGCACGAGCCGGAGGGGAATCAATCGGAAGGGAATCAACCGGAAGGGAATCAACCGGAAGGGAATCGCCCGCCTGAGAGGGAAACTAATTACCGCGAAAATGCCTTCGTTCGCGATATGTCAGCTCATTTAACTGCCGATCCAGAAAATGAGCCTTACTTATCGCAGGAGGATATTGCTGATATTAAAAAGGCTGCTGCTGACTATCGCAATGAGGGTTCAGGATTTGACGATGACGGGAGTATGCGCTGGCCGATTGATGTGCAACGCCAGGTGAGTACGGCTCGTGATCCGTGGCAGGTAGCCTCGCCACAAGAACGTATGGAGCATATCGAACGGTGGCGAATACAGGCGGATATTTTAGCGGCAGAACATCAGCGTGGGCATGGAAAACAGCCACAGGTTCGCGATTACTTTACCGCTTCGGGTTTGGTGAAGCTGGCACATGATCCGGTGCAGTTTGCCAGGGATGAGCGCCGCCCGATTCCGGTGCCACCCTCACGTGCTGCCCGTATTGGAACTGATGTTCATGAACGTATCGCTCACTGGTATCAGCGCCCGTTAGCGCTCGATATTGATGACGATGCTCAATATCTTGACGCGGATTATGGGGATGAGGAAGAGCTGACGCAGGCGCGTGCGCAGGAGTTGTTTGCGCGTTTTGAAGCCGCTCCGTTTGCCCACTGCGAGCCGATTGCGGTCGAGGAACAATGCGAGGTGGAGCTTGATGGGATTCCGGTGCGCTGCGTCATTGATGCGGTGTTGGATACCTCTGCGCTTGCGGATTATCCCGATGTGATGATTGTCGATTGGAAGACTGGCCACCGCCCGTCGGTTTCGGATATTGCTGCCCGAGAGTGGCAATTAGCCTTGTATCGCCTGGCATGGTCGGCTTCGCAACATATCCCAGTAGAGCAAATTGGTGCGTGTTTCTATTATTTAGGTGAATCTGATCCACAACGACGAGAGCTGAGCGCAGGGCAGGTGACGAAAGCAGAGCTGGTCGATACCTTGAGAGAGTATTTGCGGGCCGGTGGATTGGCGTGAGGGGCCGTTTGGATTGGGGAGGGATCGTTACGCCTGACCCATACTAGCTCGAGCATGTGACTGCCTATTAGCCCGAGAGTAAATACGCGGGTAAATAGGTAGGGGGCATTGCTCAGCACGTCAGTATCGGGCTGCTGAAGAATTATTCTGCCTTAGCGGATGCTGCCTACCAGATACGGCAGACGCGCAGTAGTACCGCCTGCAGCCATTATCTGAGCTGCCTTCCTAAGAAAGGAAAATCCACGTCAGAGCCGAGCACGAGCGAGCCGTGCGTCGAGAAAGCAGAAATACAGAACCCCTGGGTAGCCTAGAATCTGCGCCTCCACGAGCCGAGAAACTAAGTTTCTTAGGAAGCGGGGTGCTCCTCCTCGTCATTGCGGTACGTATAGTCCGAATTCTCACCATATGAGCCAGAAGCAAAGTCTGCTTCCGTGGCGAAGCCCGCATTAGAGGCAAAGCCAGTATCCGAAACAAAACCCGTATCAGACGTGAAACCAGCATCTTCGGCATATCCCATATTGGTATGCGGATCAATACTGGAAACAGACCAGGTTGGCCCCGGAGCGAGCTCGGGATCGGCTTCCACATCGGCGGCCAGATCGTTCATCATATTCACGGCGTCGTCAATAATGTCAGGATCAGAACGGCGTACACCGAACATGAGCCATTTCGCTAATGCCAGCTCAGAGAGCAAGACGGCGCGGTTAAAGAAATTCTCGTCCAGGTTTCGATCCAAGGCGTTCGTATAGGAAGAGATCACCGCATCGAAGAGCGTTTCGTCCATGCCGGAAATGAGCGCGGCAAAATCTGAGGCAGGATCGCCGACGTGTGCGCTACCGAAACCGAGGACGCACGAGATACTGCCGTCGGACCATGTGAATTGATCCGAACCAATATCGCCATGAACGACGCACGGCTCAAAATCCCACATATCCGTGACTTCGAGGGCATTCTCCCAACGCCGACGCAACACGCCCGGAATGGCGGCGCTAGCTGCGGCATCATGTAGTTCAGAAAGGAGCCGGCGTCGGCATGTTTGTGCGTCATAGCTCGGCAGTCCGGCATTTTCCACAATGGAGTGGGGCAGACGATGGATGGCAGCCAAGGCACGCCCCAGCTCACCTGCACCGGCTAAATCAAGGACGTCAAATTCAGTTTGCCGCCCTAACGGCTCCATATAGACGACGGCGCGGCCATGCTTTGCCTGAGCGAAACCTGAGGGGCGCATGACATCAAAAGGCAAGTGACCATCTCGTAGCGCATTGAGCAAATAGGGCGCGACGGAGGCTTCCGCTTCGATCATCGTCGCAGCAATGGCATGCAGCGGATATTTCACAATCCACGGGCGACCGCGGTCGTCAATCACTGTGCCGTATTGGAAATCCGCAGTCCGAGTGTACGGGCCGCGCACCCCAACGGCGTTCAGCCCGTCTATTGCCGTGACGGCCAATGCAGCAAGTTTGAAGGGAGTATTGTCCACCCCTTTACCGTAGCGGTCCGTGGCGGACGTGGCATAACGTACACGCCTTAACCTATGGGGAATACCGTAGAATATCGAACCGTGGCTATTGATTATCAGGAAGAACTGGAGCAGATTCGTCGCAGCTTCAACCAGATTGAAGCAGTAAGTGACGTTCCTGGCTTGCAAGCAACCATTGACGAACTGACGCAGCAGTCAGCCGCGCCGGATCTATGGGATGATCCGCAAGCCGCTCAAGCGGTTACCTCGAAGCTATCTCATGCCCAAGCTGAGCTAGAGCGGGTGCGCAAGATGGCTGAACGAGTGTCTGATGTTGAGACGCTATATGAGATGGCGCGCGAAGAATCTGAAACGGATGCGGCTTCAGGTGCGGAACTATTCGCTGAGCTTGACGCCGAAATGGCGAAGATTGCCACGGATTTATCGGATCTAGAGATTCGCACCTTGCTCAACGGGGAATATGACGAGCGAGCTGCTGTGGTGACGATCCGTTCCGGCGCGGGCGGGGTGGATGCTGCCGATTTTGCACAGATGTTGCAGCGGATGTATTTGCGATGGGCAGAGCGTCATGGGTATCCGACGAAGGTTATGGATACGTCCTATGCGGAAGAGGCAGGGATTAAATCGACAACCTTTGAGGTTTCAGCTCCGTATGCCTACGGCACACTCTCCGTTGAAGCGGGAACGCATCGTCTGGTTCGTATCTCCCCATTTGATAATCAGGGGCGCCGGCAGACCTCCTTTGCGGCAGTGGAGGTTATCCCGTTGATCGAAACGACCGACAGCATTGAGATCCCAGAAACAGAACTGAGAATTGATGTTTTTCGTTCTTCCGGGCCTGGTGGTCAGTCAGTGAATACCACGGATTCTGCTGTGCGAATGACGCATATCCCCACGGGGATTGTCGTCTCGATGCAAGATGAGAAGTCGCAGATTCAAAATCGAGCAGCGGCCCTGCGAGTATTGCAATCAAAGCTATTACAACGGCGCCACGAAGAAGAGCAGGCAAAGAAGCGGGAATTGGCCGGTGACGTCAAAGCCTCGTGGGGAGATCAGATGCGTTCATACGTATTACATCCCTATCAGATGGTGAAAGACTTGCGCACGAGCTGCGAGGTCGGCAATACGGATTCCGTATTTGATGGGGATCTTGACGCCTTTATTGACGCTGGTATTCGCTGGCGGCACAGCGCAAAATCGGATTAATCGAAAGAGCTTCTCGCCCTTTTGAGGTGATCTATTACGCATGACGGCGCGCCTCTCCGTCTGCGCGGATTCGCCCTCTATGCTAATCGGGACTAGGTTTCCGACGAACTGGCATATCTATGATCACATTTGATAACGTCACAAAGATTTACGCCCGAGGGGCTGCGCCAGCACTTGACGGCGTGAGCGTCAATATCGACCGAGGAGAATTCGTCTTTTTGGTTGGCGCATCTGGATCGGGGAAGTCCACCATGCTGGCTTTGGTGCTAGCTGAGGAACGCCCGACCTCTGGAAAAGTTCACGTCCTCGGTAAAGATCTATCTGGGGTTTCCACTCGGCGGGTGCCATTTTTGCGTCGGCAGATCGGCACAGTGTTTCAAGATTTCCGCCTCCTTTCTGATAAGAACGTCTTTGACAATGTGGCCTTGGCGATGCAGGTCATCGGTAAGCCACGTCATGCCATTATGAAAGAGGTTCCGCAGGTTTTGGAGCTTGTGGGCTTAGACGGAAAAGAGAAGCGCCGGATGCATGAGCTATCTGGCGGTGAGAAGCAACGGGTGGCGATTGCTCGTGCGATGGTCAACCGCCCAGAGTTGCTCCTCGCGGATGAACCGACGGGAAATCTGGATCATAAGACTGCCTTAGGCATTATGCGCCTACTGGATCGGATTAATCGTCAGGGGACGACCGTTGTCATGGCCACCCACGATCAAGCAATCGTCAACCAGTTGCGCAAGCGCGTTATTGAGTTAGTTGATGGCAATGTGGTTCGCGACCAGGACCGAGGCGTATATGGAGGGAGCCAAGCATGAGATTACGTTTCATCTTCTCCCAGGTTATTAAAGGGCTGCGAGCAAACCTGGCCTTGTCGGCTTCGGTGACGCTGGTTACTTTCGTTTCGTTATTGTTTGTTGGGGCAGCGGTGCTGTTGCAAACCCAGATTGAAAACGCCAAGAACGATTGGTATGACCGGGTTGAAGTATCCGTCTTTATGTGTGCCCCCGAACAGAACACTGCGCAATGCGCCGCAGGGGAAGCGAGCAAAGCTCAGATTGACGATCTGGCGGCCTACATTAAATCTCCGCAGCTTGCCCCGTATGTCGAGGACGTATTCTTCGAGACGAAGCAAGAAGCCTACGAGTCATTCCGCCAATATCTTGCCGATAGCGCCTGGGTTGATACCGTAGACCCTGATCTCATGCAGGCCTCATTCCGCATTAAACTTGTCGATCCCTCACAATACGACGTAGTGCGCGAATCCTTAGAGGGGCGCCCTGGTGTGGATACCGTCATTGACCAGCGCGAACAGCTTGAACCCCTGTTCAAGATGCTCAATCGTCTGACGCTAATCGCTGGCGTATTAGCGGGAATTATGATCCTGACGGCCCTGCTACTTATTCCGGCAACAATCCGTCTTTCAGCGATGTTCCGACGCAACGAAACCGAAATTATGAGGTACGTCGGAGCTTCGAACGCCTTTATTCAAGCGCCCTTTATCTTGGAAGGCATGTTTGCTTCTCTGATCGGTGCGCTATTGGCAATTGGGACGCTCTGGGTGGGCGTACAGCATTTCATCCATAACTGGTTTGCGGATTCTTGGCTGCGTATCATCACTGGATCGAATGTGTTGCTGCTCGCGCCCTGGTTGCTCGTCGGTTCGCTCGTTATCTCGATGTTGGCCTCGTATTTGGCTCTCCGTCGATACACCAGGGTCTAGTACCGAATTCGGATCACAACTCACGATAAGGCTTGAAGGAAACGCTCATGGCAATTCGTCGTTCACATCATCGACGCTTCGCCGCCGTAGCAGTGGTTGGCGCGTTAAGCTGCGGGGTAGCGGCCAGTCTTCCGGCCTATGCTGATGAGCGATCTGATCTTGTTGAACTGCAAGGGCAGCAGGAAGCCACGCAGGAACGTCTGCAGTCTCAGTTGGAGGGGATTGACGTTAATCTGCAGCAGACCTACCTGCAACTTGAACAGACTAAGTCAGCCATCCCGATTGCCGAGGTCGCTGTTCAGCAGGCAGAAAATGAGTTATCTGCGGCGGTGCGCCAAGCTGAAGCAAATGCGGCCTTGCTCAATTCCGCTCAAACAGAGTTGGCGAGTATTGACGCGGAGATTGTTTCCTCAGAGGGCAGTGCGCAAGATACCCGACGTTCGTTAGCGGAACTGGCACGGGCGACGTATCGCGGGGAGATGATGCCCTCAACCCTTGAGGTGCTGTTTGGTTCGAGTACTGCAGAGGATTTTGCGAATGCATATCGGGCGCAATCAGTAATTTCGCGATCCCAGACGCTATCACTGACGCAGTATCAGCAACGGGCTGCACAGGCGAAGAATCGGCAAGCTCGTCAAGAGGCCGTGCGAGCACAGATTGAGGATCTTAAGGCACAGTCAGATCAACTGGTTAAGGTCCAAAAAGAAAAGAAGGACGTCGCAGATTCAAAACGCGCAGAGCTCGCTGCGTTAGAGGCGAGTTTGGATAATCAGTCCAAACAATTCCAAGCCCAGAAGGCTAACTATCAGCAGTCTTTGGCGGAAGTGAGCGCGGCTCGGGACGCCACGGCAGCTCGGATCGCCCAAATTGATGAAGAGAACCGGCGTGCGGCTGCTGCGGCGGCTGCCGCAGCTCAGGCGCAGTCCCAAGCTCATAGCTCTGGATCTGCTGGGGTGAATACGAGTGGCTCGTGGATTATCCCGCCGATTCCTAACCCGCTGTACGTCACGTCACCTTTCGGCATGCGGGTCTATCCTTTTGATGGTCAGATCTGGATGCATCAAGGTGTTGATTTGCGTTCTCCGTGTGGTCAGGCTCAGGTGGCGGCTGCGGATGGCGTGGTTTCTGCGGTTATTCCGGCTGCTGGCAATTCGACGCACGGCAATCAGGTGTATATCAACCACGGGATTGTTAACGGCTCGTCGTGGGTTACCGTATCGAACCACATGTCTGGTTTTAATGTTGTTCCTGGTCAATCCGTTCGCCAGGGGGATGTTATCGGATGGACGGGTGCAACGGGAATGGTTACTGGCTGCCACGTTCATTTTGAGGTGTGGCGTGACGGGCAGGTACTTGATCCAATGACGCTGAGTTCGTTCGTGGAGACCTATAACTAAACTAATAGCTACTAATTAGTAGCTATTTGGGCAAAGTATTTGTGTGCCAAGGTGAAGTCGTCTCCAGTTATCCGGTGATGTCAATATATGTTTAAGGAATTTGCTAGGGTAACGCTGATAGCAACGAATCATACGGAGAAGATCGCGGTTTAGTGGGGCTTCTTAACAGGTACGGCCTGTGCGTATGGCATAATTTCCAGAGCTGCTCGCGGCGAGCAGGTTGTACAAAGTAGATATTAGTGTGAAGATGACGTGATGGGAGGTTGACGATGGCTCAGACAACAAAGCCGAAAAAGATGACAGCAGCGCAAAAAGCAAAGGCTGAAGCTGATGCCAAGCACGTCATTGCGCGCAATAAAAAGGCACGTCACGACTATGCGATTGATAAAACCTACGAGGCAGGCCTGGTATTAGCAGGAACTGAAGTCAAAGCCCTACGGATGGGGCGTGCCTCCTTGGCGGAAGCCTGGATTGATATTGACCGACGTGGGGAAGCCTGGTTACTCGGAGCAAATATTCCGGTGTATGCAACGGGTGGGTGGACTAATCATGCGCCAGCCCAGAAGCGTAAATTACTACTGCATGAATATGAATTGCGTGATCTGGCGCGGCGTTCTCGGGAAAAGGGGTTCACGATCGTCCCCTTAGAGCTGTATTTCATCCGCGGGCGCGCGAAAGTTGAGATTGCGTTGGCCCGTGGCAAGCAAGAGTGGGATAAGCGTGAAACGTTGCGCCGCAAGCAAGATGCTCGGGAAGCCGAACGGGCTATGGCCCAGGCGCGTCGCCGTCAACGCTAACAAGCCGCTATGAGTATTCGATTCACTTTTTCATTGCCCATGTGTGAGATACTCGCACATCAATAAGAGCGTTGCCGATTTTCATAATGACCGGCGATGCCAGCACGATAATGGCTGTTTAGCGCCGTATACCGTCAGCATAAAGGAATATACAGATGCCACTGTTCACATATCGTTCTATGCGCGATGAGGAGCGTTTATCGCGTGAGGAATCAGAGCAGGAACCAGACCAGAAGGAACGTCGGCGCCCACGTCGCCGGCTACTGCGATCATTCCGATGGGGAGTTATTGGGACGACGGCAGCGCTCCTGGGAGCTTTCGTCTGTGTAGTATTGGCAATCTCCGGAATCTCAATAAAGATTTTCTCGCATCCAGAACCAGAGATCACTGGGCAAACGATCAAGAACTCTTTTGAAGATCTTGCTGAACTCGCGGTTGAGGAATACCGCTTTACTGGGGTCGGAAAGTTCTCTGATGAAGGTCGTCAGATCCTTGGGTGGAGTGTGCCTTTTACCGGAAAATCATTTTTGGTTACTTATTCCGGCACGATAAAGGCAGGAATAAGTGATATTGAGAAAATTGATGTGGATATTGACGATGGTGCGCGCAAGGTCGTTCTGGTGGTGCCTGAGCCACAGGTACTGTCAAGCGCGATTGATCCTGCGTCAATTGAACAGTATGACCAGACTTTCAATCCAATTAACCAATTTTCTGTCTCGGATATTACTGATTTTCTCAATACGGAAACTAAACGGGCTACTTCTGAGGCGCTTGCTGGCGGTTTGCTTGAGCGAGCACAGAAACGGTCAGAGGAGCTGTTGAGTATTCAGGCGAAATCCATGCTAGCTGGGACGCAAGCGGCAGATTATCAGATTGAGGTGCGCTGGAATACGACGCCGAAAAAGTAACGTGGTATCAACAGATAGGCTGTGAGATATGTACCGCCTGAATTCTGGGGCGTATGGATTCCATAGCGCGCATAGCTCGTAGCGCATGCTGGTAGATTTGCGCGTTGCTCACTCGCGTGCCGGTATCGCGAAGAATCGCTATCTGGATAAGTACAGTATGAGCATAGGGCTGTGTTGCCGGATTCAGATTCTTAAGGGCATGACGTAAACCCTTGTATGCGCCTGCACGCTTGGCGTGTTACCTGTATCAGTTTCATTTTCTGTGCATCTCGCAAAGGCAGATAACGTAGGAGAAAAGCTAGATCGCCCTGCGCGTAACCGCGCGGCAGAGCTCCGATTGGATACAGCGGTGACGGAGAAAAGATCTGTAAATTAACCGACTGCCTTGTGAGGTTCTCAATAGGCACAAATGCTAAGCGACACGCCGTTTTCCGGATTTTCCCGCAGATGGATTAGTGCGGAGCGGTAGCAAGAAAGTGGCGTAAACAAATGATTGGCCCAGGCTTGTGGGTGAATCTGCCGTTGAGATGCGTCTTTCCCTCCGGCTGAAGGTGGATACCAGGGCGCAAAACTCGCGGTATATATGGATCTGAGATATTTTCATCGTTGAGACTGCACTAGCGTTGTAATGATTATCGAAAGCGAGAGCAAGGGATGCCGAACTGGTTACAGCCCGTAGGGTGGGGTCCTCTGTGTTTTACGCTGTGTGCGTTTGTGGCGGCATTTGTATGGTCTATTTTTTCTGTGCCTAAAGCAGGCACCCAGGTACGTCCGTGGCGAATGAGGCTGCGGCAAGCGTTAATGATTGTGGTGAATGTTGTGCTAGCACTCTCTCTAGTGGCTGTTGTTCTTAATCGGATGAACGAATGGTATCCGACCTGGTCAAGTTTTCATCCAACGATTCACGTCTCAGAAGAAAAGGACGTCGGTCAACCGCTACCGGCAGTGCAAGCTAATGCGTGGGTGACGAGAAAAGCTTCGGATCTGCAGGCACATCCGGAGAAGAATCCGGCTTTTGCTGGGCACTCCTGGTCAAAATCCGCAGAGGGAGATTATCTGACGGTTGAGGTCCCCGGATCGGGAGTGGGGGATAAAACGACTAAGACGCTCCTGTGGCTGCCCCCGAGCTATCTCAGCAATCCAGATCGGTTCTATCCCGTTCTGGTTGCCTTTCCTGGCACGCCGGGAACTCCGTCGGCATATAGGAAAAAGATGGACATCGGGCAGATGGTGGAACTTGCCAGCCAGCGTAAGGAAATGCGCGAAGCAATTGTCGTCTCGCCGGATGTGTTTCCGCGAAATTATGATACGGAATGTCTCGATAGCACCGACGGTAAAATCACTGTCGATTCCTACATAACTTCGCCGTGGCGAAACTGGCTGATGAAGAATCTACGGATTGTGCCGGATCGTCAGGCGTGGGCCGCTATCGGATACTCTGCAGGCGGATGGTGTGCGGCGATGGTGAGCATGAAACATCCAGATATCTATGCCTATGGAATCAATATGTCGGGCTATTTTTGGCCAACATATCTCGGCAAGCCGCTACGCCCAGAAGAAGATCGGGTTTACGATCTGCCGACGATTGCCCAGGAGCAAGCGCCTGATTCTCATTTGTGGTTTATTGCTGCGAAGAACGATACCGTCCCCATAGAGCATTGGGAGAAATTTGTTGATAAGGTTCATGCGCCAACGTCCTTGCATACGGTGCTAACGGATAATGGTGGGCATGCCTGGCCGGTATGGCGTGCGGGAACTCCGCGAGCTTTCGCGTGGCTGGGGCGCATTTCTCCCGAGTTTGCCTGGCAGGCTGCCTAACTACGCAGAAAGTGAACTGATGATTGACCGGAAGAAACGCATTGTTGCGCAAATCCTGATTTGGATCTTTGCGCTAGCGACCTTAACCTCTTTGGTTGCGTTAGTGATGCGTAAAGTCGTGACGTATTCGCCCAAACTCACCTTTGTTGAACGAATATTCGTCTCGGTTAATATCCCGGCTACGGCTTCATTAGTATCGTTTTTTACCGCAGCTTTTCTGTATCTTGGGTTGCTTCATCGCAAACGCTTAGCGCTTTTTATCGTTGCAGCTTTCCAGATGTTTGGCATCGTATCGGCAATATCCGGGATCGTATTCGTCTTAACGATGACGGAGAATTCCTTTATGCCGGAGCTAGTCGTCATGGTGGGCGATATTATCGTCTCCCTGATTTTCCTCGGCATAATCGTCTGGCTAGCCGATGCTTTTACCGCTCGCACTCGCTCAACATCCTGGCGTAGAGCACTTGTGGTGTTTGTTGTTGGCCTGGTCGTTTCGCTGATTATCACCTGGATTTTGGTGCATATTTTCCACTGCCCAGGGCGGTTCTGGAAGCAATTCTGGGCGGCAATATCGCAGGGAATTGGCCTGGATTGGCCACGCCACTGGTTGAAAGGGTTACCGCCGATTGTCCCGCGGGTTGTTTCGGTGACTCTCGGTATAACCGTGGTGTTGACGGTTGCGGTGTTCCTGTATTCGACGCGCTCGCCGGATCAGTGGAACAGCCGCCATGAAATTGAAGCGCGGCGACTATTGGCAAAATACGGCGAGGACGATTCCCTCGGATATGTCGCAACCCGACGCGACAAGCTACTTCATTTCTCGCCCAGTCGGCGTTGCGCCATTGCTTATCAACAATTTGGGAACGTCTGCCTGGCCTCAGGAGATCCCATTGGCGACCCAGATGATTGGGCTGCTGCAATCGCCTCCTGGGACGCACAAGCGCATAAATATGGAATGACTCCTGGGGTCCTGGCCTGTTCAGAAGCTGGCGCTCGCGAGTATTCCAAAGTAGTAGGCTATGAAGTTCTCAAACTCGGTGACGAGGCAATTATTCTGCCCGAGGCTTTCCGGTTGGATACTCCGGCAATGACGGATGTGCGCCGCGCTGCTCGACGCCTACGGCGTGAGGGCTACACCT
Organism: Trueperella sp. LYQ143; assembly: GCF_046599595.1. Taxonomy (NCBI): domain Bacteria; kingdom Bacillati; phylum Actinomycetota; class Actinomycetes; order Actinomycetales; family Actinomycetaceae; genus Trueperella; species Trueperella sp. LYQ143. The sequence continues at coordinate 105,659 of NZ_JBKIWR010000009.1, forward strand.
GCCAGTTCCGCTATCAAGACGATATTCCAGATAGCGAATGTGAAGCCTTAGCTCAAGCAGCCGAGGACTGGAGGCACGGTGAGGTTGAGCGCGGTTTTTCGATGGCATTGGGTCGATTAGGTGATCCGAGCGATCCGCGCGTCCTTATTGCGCAAGTTAATAAAGACAACGGTGAGCCTGTGGCTTTCATGAGTTTCGTCCCGTGGGGGCGTCGTGGAATATCCCTGGATTACATGCGTCGTTCTGCTCAGGCGCCTAATGGTGCCAATGAATATCTCGTTGCGGAGCTAATGGCGTGGGGAAGAAATCATGGAGTGACGCGGGTATCGCTGAATTTCGCATTCCTCCGTCAGGTTTTTGCTGAAGCTGAAGAAATCAATGCCTCGCCCTTAGAAAAGGTGAATTCACGAATTCTTGGATTCTTCGATCGTATTTGGCAGCTTCAGCGTCTGTATCGTTCGAACGCAAAGTATGGTCCTACCTGGTCGCCGCGATATTTGGCGTTGTCTTCCGTGTTAACAGTTCCGACGGTATGCATTGCTGCCGGTCGAGCAGAGGGATTTTTGCCGGATCTGTTTGGGCGTCGCGAAAACGTGGATCGGGTTCGACTTACTGAAGCAGAGGTTGAGCAAGTACGTGCCCTGGAGTTACCGCCGCCCCCAAATAGTGACATGTTTGGGGAAATGACGGACCAGCAGCGGCATCGTTGCGCTCATGCTCGCGATCTGCAGGAATGTGGAGTTGAGCTTAATCCCGTCGGGCAAGTTAACGGAATGTGGCTTGCTGAGTATGAGAGCGCAGAAAATCCATGCCTCGCCAATGGACTTATTGGTCGTGTGCGCAGTATTCGCGATCATGGCGGAGTGTGCTTTGTTGATCTTGTGGACGGTCAGGCCCAACGGCAATTAGTTCTTGAGTCAGAGTCTGTAGGGCGAGAACAACTGCGCATGTTCGCCCGCTATGCCGATAGCGGGGATATTATTCGGGTTGATGGCGTCGCCGGGGAGTCGCGTAACGGCACGGCTTCGATTTTGGTTCGATCATGGCAAATGCTTGCTAAGGCGTATCTGCCTGTGCCCTGGGACGGGTTGCGGGATCCACAAACGCGGCTACGCAAGCGAACAATGGATATGATCGTGCATCCACATCAGGTGGAGCTGTTGCGGTTGCGTTCGAAAGCAATCGAAGCTGTCCGTCAGACTTTACTATCTGAAGATTATCTTGAGGTGGAAACCCCGATTCTCAATACGGTTCATGGGGGTGCGAGTGCACGTCCATTCCGGACGCATATTAACGCCTACGGTATGGATCTGGTGGCCCGTATTGCTCCAGAATTAGCCCTGAAAAAGTTGGTCATTGCTGGAATGGATGCCGTATTTGAGATCGGGCGGAATTTCCGTAATGAGGGCGCAGACGCGACGCATAATCCGGAATTCACAGTAGTTGAGGCCTATCGGCGTGGATCGGATTACCGTGATATGCGGCGCCTGGCGCAACGTCTGGTACAAGAAGCAGCGTGCGCAATATACGGGCGACCTGTAATGCCACTTAGTGTTGATGGTTCTGAGCAGAAAGAACTGGTCGATATTTCTGGGGATTGGCCAGTCGTATCAGTGTGTGAGGCCGTCAGTCAAGCAGCGGGGATTGAGCTATCTGTAAACACGGATATGGATGAGATGCTGCGCATTGCCCGAGAGCACGATATTGAAGTGCGCCCAGATTGGGGGCAGGGAGCGATTATTGAGGAGCTGTACGGGGAACTCGTTGAGTCGCATACCGTAATGCCGACGTTCTATGTGGATTTTCCTGCGGAAACCTCACCGTTAACGGCTCCGCACCGCACTAAGCCTGGATTAGTGGAGCGTTGGGACTTGGTTGCTGGAGGAATGGAACTAGGGACGGCGTATTCAGAATTGACTGATCCGGTGGAGCAACGCCGACGCTTAGTGATTCAATCGTGGAAAGCTGCTGGGGGAGACGGCGACGCGATGGAGCTTGACGTCGATTTCCTTGATGCAATGGCTTTGGGTATGCCACCAACCGGAGGATTAGGCATTGGATTGGATCGTCTGGTGATGGCTTTGACGGATACAAATATTCGCCAGGTGTTGGCGTTCCCCTTTGTGCGTCCACAAAATAATAACTGACTTTGTATGGCTGCTGGATAGTTACGCGGAAGGCGCGAGGAGAAGGAGATCATAGCTGAGTGTTTTCTCGGAAGAAGCCGGCAGGGTGCTATCTGGACGTTGTGGCAGTGAACGGTCTATAATTTCGGGGAGGCTCGTTGTAGCTATGCCGTATCCGATGGAGAGGCGTGCTCATACGGTCTTGTGTTACGGCTGAAAGCTTCAGCTTATGACAACTTCATAGGGGATGATCGGTTTCGACGGCGATGATCGCTGAAGGGAAGCGGGTAGAGGAAGCAGAGTCATCTCTTTAACGATTCTCTGCAAAAAATAACTGCCAACAAGCAGAAGTCTGATTTCGCCCTCGCCGCCTAAGGCGAGCCCGAATCCGTCACACTAACATTGCTTTCGTGTTAGGTTCGTGGCGTCGTTTTTGAAAGCCTCTGGTTGGCAATGATGTTATCGAATTGCCAGCAACATTAAGATAACTAGATTCGTCAGCAACTTGTCTACGTGAGTGCTGGAGTCAAAAATAACGCTGAGTAGACTGCACCCGGAGAAGTCTTGAGTTATGCATCGTCGGACCGGGGTTCGATTCCCCGCATCTCCACTATTTGTACTGCACTATTGATACAAAATAGGGCGTGCAACCTGAACCCCTCGGGTCCAACGTTTTACCTAGTAGAACAAGGAATGCGAGGGGTTTTGCGTAATTGGTGGGTGCAGGAGGTGGCTGCTGGGTAGGCCGAATCCACTCAGTGTTGCGGAGCCGGTAGGGGCGTCGAAAAGTGTGGGTTAGGCGTCAAAAGGTGAACTCATGAAGTTGCTAACGAACGTCAGCATTTGGGCAACATGGCCCTTCAGTTTTCGCCTCACAGTTTCAGGTCTGAAGTTGTATAGGCGGGGACTTGATACCGCTGAGGTGTTTAGTTAACGTCGATAATACGTAGCGTAGAGGAATGAAGCCTCGCGACTATTAGCACTAACTTCAGAGAGGTTGGAACAGGTGGCTATTGGTGTACCGTCTAGCGTGTCTAGCTCATTATCTTATGAGCTTATTTATGAGGGGAAAAGGGCAGAGGCGGACGTCATCAATGATGCAGTTTCACTTGATTATCGAACAATTTTTGAGACCGATGCTGAAGCGGCGAACACTTTGTACTTCGGTGACAATCTCTCGGTCTTGGGGGACTTACTGAATAATCCTGAGGTGCGGGGGAAAGTCGAGCTAATTTATATTGACCCGCCCTACGCCACGAACTCAAACTTTCACAACCGAAAGCAAGAATTTGCCTATTCGGACACACTTTTCGGTGCCGGGTTTGTTGAATTTTTGCGTGTGCGATTAATTCTGATGCGAGAACTTTTGTCTCCAACAGGGTCGATCTATGTGCACTTAGATAACAAGATGGTGTTCGAAGCGAAGCTAATTATGGATGAGGTTTTTGGGCGTCATAACTTCAGGAGTATGATTACGCGAAAGAAATCAAATCCAAAGAACTATTCTTCGAAGCAATTTGGAAACATTTCGGACTATATACTCTTCTATTCGCGTTCCAAGCAGATGACTTTCAACGTCCAACATACTCCTTGGACTGAAGCGACAGCGCTCAAGGAATATCAGTATGTAGAAGAAGGTACTGGACGGCGCTACAAGAAGGTTCCTATTCACGCGCCAGGAACTCGAAATGGTGCAACGGGAGGTGAATGGAAAGGAATGCTTCCGCCTCCAGGTAAGCACTGGCAGTACACTCCGGACAAGCTTGATGAATTTGATCGGCGTGGTGAAATTTACTGGTCTCCAACGGGCAACCCGCGTAGAAAAGTTTACTTGGATGAACGTCCAGGTATTGCAGTGCAGGATATTTGGTTGGATTTTAAGGACGCTCATAATCAGAACATTCGGATTACTGGCTATCCAACAGAAAAGAACTTGGACTTGCTTAAACTAATTATTAGTGCTTCGTCCAACCCAGGCGATCTGGTTCTTGACGCGTTTGCGGGAAGTGGCACAACTCTAGAGGCTGCAAGCCGACTAGGACGTCGATGGATTGGCGTTGATAATTCTGAACTCGCAATTCAAACCATTCGAGAAAGGTTTGAAAACGGAACCAGACCGATGGGTGATTTTAGGTCATTTTCTGAGGGACAAGATAATCAGATGCAGCAGCTAGATTTGGATTTCGGTAATGGGAGTGAGGGGTCATTCCCATACCGAATCTTGCAGTTCTGACTACTGATTGCCGGTTGAATCACTGGTCAGCCAGCTAGAAGTCAACCGGTCGTCAAGCATCTTTAGTGTTGTGACCATGGTGAACCCCGGCCCGTATACCTCTTCGAGGTCCACATAGTCTTTGTACATTGATCCAAGTACAATTCCGGGACCATCGTTGAGAAAGATAATCTTGATGTCACTGTCAGGATTCGCTTGACGATAATTCCGAAGTTTGGTGATCTTGTCACGGTTGCCGCTGATCCGATCGTCCTCCTGCGAGCCACCCCTGTCGCTGTCGTAACGTGCGTAACCGATTGCTACGACTTCCTTATTGTCGCGCGAGCGGATAACGAAGTCGGTCGGGGTTCCCTTGTCAAACCCCGGAAGGATTGATGAAAGCTCGACATCGCGTCCGGCACCTCGGGGACCTTCGATTGTGAATTCATCGCCTAGATTGTTCTCAAACCATTCGAAAAACATGTCTGTAAGACGATATCCGCTTTGCCCACGGTTCTGTGTCTCGAAAAGAACTGCCATTAACGGAAGTTCAAGTTCGCGCATTTTCCCCTTGTATCGTTCTTGTATCTCGACCAGGTCCGCCGTGCTTCGGAATCTGTACCCGTACTCGCGGATGATGTTTTCCGTATTGCTTACTTTCTTCAGCATCTCGACAGAAGTATCTGGCGAAACGAATCGGCGAAATAGTTTTAGTAGATTCATGCGGAGCCCGCCTTTTTCCTTCATGATTCGTCGTAACAAGGTTGCTGCGTCTTCGGTTTCTGTTACGAGTTCCCAGAAAGAATCAAAGGCTTCTTTGTACGCGATTTCTACCGCCTCCATGTAGTCGGGATAAAATGGGGAATCTACGAATGTGATTTGGCTCCAGAAGGAATTTTCATAGTCACGTAGTGATTTCATGGTGCTGCTGCTTTCTGTGTTGCTGCTTAATTGGATATGTTTTGTTTCAGCTGCTGCGGGATATTGCATCAAATTCGTCACGTTGGAAACGTCTCGAAGAGGTCCTCGACTTTGCAGTCGAGTGCGGTGGCGATCTTCATGAGCACGTCCATGCGGACTGATTCGTTCTTGCCGAGTTTGGCTAGGGAGTTGCTGCTGATTCCTGCGGTTTCTCGGAGTTGAACCTTGTTCATGTTCTTGTCGATGAGGATCTTCCAGAGTTTGTTGTATTGGATCTTCATGGGGCGGTTCTTTCGGCTCCACTTTTCACCGAAGAGCGCTTGTTCGTTGTTGTCGAGCTTGAGCACGGTTGTGTCCCGCAGAAATTTCTGTGCTTCTGGTGTGCATTCGCTGGTCTTGTCGACGGCGATGAAGATCTGCTTCTCGATTTGGTCATGGTAGACGCGGATTAGGTTGCTGAGGTCTGGGTGTTTGCCTGGAACAAAAATAAACATTCGTGCAGGAAAGGTAGGCTGTTTCGTTTCTATGATGCGTTGTTCGAGGTGTCGCTTTCGATGATCTCGGCTAGCCCGTATTCTGGTGTCCATTTCCAGCGTCGATGATTAGGCGTCGAATAACAAATGGAGTTGATTCGATATTTCGAGGAATTAAGTATGACCCGGTAGTTACTGAGATTGGCAATAGCGTTCGTATATCCCTTCCGATATGCCTGTCGGAAGAATACTCCGGGTGGAAGGGCGTCGTATTTCCAGGTAACGATCTCGCTGGATACTTCTTCAGGGGTGAAATTCTGTTTTACTACCTCAATTTCGACCTTAGTTAGCATGAGAGCCTCGTCGCCGGTATTGGCGATAATGATTCCCCATTCTTTCTTTGACTGCTCTGTATTGTCATCATCAGAATCCTCGCCACTTGCCTCGTGGCAGGCCCACCATACTTGTAGCTGAGAGCCGATGTTGAGGAGGTCGCGTTGCCGTTCGAGCTCTTCCATTTTGTCTGCGCGAGTATTTGCCGCATCGGCATGACGATTTGCGCGTAATGCAACAATAAGAGAGGCGGTGGCTAATCCAGTTCCGGTAATAGCCCCGACCCATTCAGCAATGCTTCCCCATTCCATATAGCGAATATAGATGTTCGCCTCTGCGGCTGTCGAATAAGGGGAGTGGGCTGTAATAGTTTATGTGCTGAGCATGTGGCAGATCCTGTGATTAAGTGCTGACGCAATAGGCTACGGCGTTATCGAGAAAGACGATAAAAGAATAATGAGGGCGCAGAAAGAAACAGAACGGTATATGCGCGATAGTCAGCGTAGCCTATTGCGACTTGTATTCAGCCTTATCAGGGTAGGCGTTCTGCCTCAGATCGCAATATGACGAGTTTGACGCTATCCCATCGTTTGCCATCCCAGAGTCGGGCTTGTGGAATACGGGCACATTCAGTAAAGCCAATGCGGCGTCCACAGCGGATCATGCGTTCATTGCCCGACCAGGTTGTTAACGTGAGTAGATGAGCGTTTGTTTCCGCAAAGGTGAGCTTCGTCCACAGCGATAGTGCCTGGGTGCCGATCCCGTGCTTCCAGTGCTGGGGGTCATAGATGACGATGCCGGTTTCATACCAGCCACCGCCCACTGGATCTTCTTCGTGGCGCGTCACAATTCCGACGGGTTTGCCAGCAACGTCAATGATGCGTCGGTTGTTATCTGTGCTGCATGCCCAGCTACTTTGGCAGAACTTGTCATAGGTGAGGTGAGGTGCCGGAGCGAAATACGGGCCGTCCCACTGCTTCCACTGGGGTTCAGTGACCTCGTATAGCCAGTGGTAGAGAAATGGAAGATCTGATTCGCTTAGTGGGCGAAGGCTTACCGTCATTTTTTTTGGACCGCCGATCAAAGGAGGGGAATCATGTGAGAAATTATTGTCTAGCTTAATACGCCCTTTGTGGGGTGACTATACATTCTGTTTTGCTTTTCGGGCACGAATAGTGCTGTGTACTGGCGTTGCAGCAAAGTTTTAGCTGGATAAGAGGCTTATGGGTTGTTGCGTGAGCAGACGTGTTAGACGACGGTAAAACGTATGAGATGGTGGTGAAAGTAACCGTAATGCCGGAATCGTCTTACCTGAGGCTGCTTTCGGTACGGGGGAGAGGCTTTTCGGTAGACCCATAGGCACGCTCATGCAGAAGCGAAGAAAATAACGGAATTGGAAAAGAAGAAAATAAAAGAACTGAAGAAGAAACTGAAAACGCGGCGGGCTGACCTGCAAGAAGGATTGTGATAATTCGCAGCGAGGTGGTTTGCTGGAAATAGGAACTGCTGCCAGCTCTGGTGAAGAGTTGAAATCGTGTATTTTGTGGTACGTGGCAATGGGGCGTTGTAGCCACCGGCAGTAGGAGGTAGAAGTTCCTAATGTCGCTGGTGCTTACAAACCCCTATAAACGGCAATCGTCGTGGAATATGGGCTTAGCATTTGCGAGATAACGAGGAAAGCGGGTATCAACCTGCCGGTCGGCATAGAGCGTCTGTGCGTGAGGGCGCACGTGAAAGCGCATCGCGCGCCTATCGCGCATAGAATGATTCCCATGAGCCATTCATTGCAAGAACGTATTACTGCTACTCTCGGGGTGCATCCGGCTATTGACCCGCAAGCCGAGGTTACCCGTCGGGTGGAATTCCTCTGCGAATACGCCCGTGCAACACATGCCAAAGGTTTCGTGCTTGGCATTTCTGGCGGTGTGGATTCAACTCTCGCAGGTCGCTTAGCCCAGCTCGCGGTCGAACGTATGCGCTCTGCAGGGGAAGAAGCTCATTTCATTGCGGTTCGTTTACCGTATGGTGTGCAGGCCGATGAAGCCGACGCGGCAGCGGCTATGGAGTGGGTGGCAGCAGATGAAGAAGTCACCGTCAATATCAAAGCCGCTACGGACGCTATGGAGCAGGCATACGAGTCAGCCCTAGCCTGCCAAATCTCCGATTTTAATAAGGGCAATGTTAAAGCTCGTATGCGTATGGTTGCACAATACGCTATTGCTGGGGACCGTGGGTTATTGGTGATCGGCACGGATCATGCGGCGGAGAACGTCACGGGATTCTTCACGAAATACGGCGACGGTGGGGCAGACCTACTTCCGCTGGCCGGTTTGAACAAGCGGCAGGTGCGTCTCCTATTGCAGTATTTGGGTGCTCCGGAGCATCTATGGCAAAAAGTTCCGACGGCGGATCTGCTTGACGGCAGGCCGCTGCGCACAGATGAGGACGAATTAGGGCTGAGCTACGACGAGATTGACGACTATTTAGAGGGCAAAACGGTATCAGATTCAGCTCGTCAGAACATCGAAAGTAAGTGGCAGCGAGCAGAACATAAACGTCATATTCCACCAGGGCCAGACGATCAGTGGTGGCGTGAGTAAAACGACGGGCAGCGGGCAGGCCAACGCGGTAGTGCCATCATTCCGGCTACAAGCTGCTGTTCCGCTGTGGCATCCTATATCGGGCTGTCGCCGATAGCTTCGCGCTAATAGTTATGTGCTGTAGCGTGCCTGCAGGGGAGCTGCTGTGCTCTGTCGCCGACGTGCTCACCGATAAGGAGATGCTCTAGTTACCTTGCGTCAATGCTGCCCAGAAACCCGCGGTGAGCTGCTGTGATTATATGGGTAGCGGCTGAGGTTGTGGCTGTAGTTGTAGCTGTGGGCCTTTCCTATCGTGGTGGCGATAGTGAACCGTAGCCGTAACTGGTAGTGCTCCAGCGTGAGTGAGTGGCTAATAAACTAGCGGTAGGTGATAGCGGTTGCTTTAGGGATGAGAGCTTTTCCTCGTGAAATTTGCGGTACGGATTATTCCTCCGTCGATATATTCTGGGTAGGTGCGACTTTCGTATATCCGATCAACCTGTGATCCGTATTATCAGCCGGCATGTGACGTATATGTGACGGCCTTTCGCGCTGAGCAGCGCGCGCCCGTAGACGATCTTGTTGACCTCGTAAAACGGGGAATAGGTCACGCGATTGCCTTTGTGGATGAGAGTGATGGGCGGGAAGAATTCATTGGTGCAAGCTATATTGTGCCGACGCCTCAGTATCTGTGGATATTATTTCTTGCGATGACGCCGGCGAGCCGTGGTCAAGGATACGGCACGCGAGCGCTGGAGATGCTCGCCGCCGAGTTTCCACAACGAGCGCTGCTCTTAGAGATCGAAGCCGTGCTTTCGGAGGCGCGCAATGCCGATCAGCGGCAACGCCGGGAGCGTTTCTATCTGCGCAATGGTTTTTCTTACACCGGATTATCGACGGATGAGCCGGATGGGCGCTTTGATTTTTTGATTCGCGACGGGGAGATTGATCTGGATCAGATGCGGGAGGTAATGGAAAGCACTGTGGGCACGGCGATGCTTGATCGCTGGCAGATGGTGCTTATCCAGCAGCCAGGGGCAGAGCGCGAGTGTGCGGGCGAAAATGATCCGAAGAATCATGAGGACCTCATGCTCGATAATGATTGCCGAGCTGCCGATCGTGCAGTGGGAGATGAATCCCGAACGGCAGATAGCGACGATAAAAATCCTGAGTTCTCAGATCGTGGCGACGACTCTAGCGAGAGGGCGTGGCATGACTGATATATTGACGGCTTCGCCTTTGATGAGTGTATTTCTCGTCGTTGCTTTCGGCGGCATATTAGGGATGATCCCTTTTGGGCCGCTGCGTTTTGGGGCGGCCGGGGCGCTCTTTGTCGGTTTGTTTGTCGGCTATCTTGCGCCTGATCTGGGCGGGCAATTGGCTTTAGTTCATAATCTTGGGCTAGCACTTTTCGTCTATATGGTGGGCTTATCTGCTGGTCAGACTTTCTTTCGGGATTTTACCCGGCACGTGTCGCTGATGTGTGGCGCGGCTGTGGCTATCGGGGTTGGTGTACTTGCCACTATTGCATTGGGGCGTATGGTAGCAATGCCGGTTGAGCTGCAGGCGGGCTTATATGCTGGCGCTTCTACGACGACGGCGGCTCTTGCGACGGCCTATCAAGCAACTGGCTCTATGCTCCCCGGTGTGAGCTATGCGCTGTCCTATCCGATTGGTGTCGTGGTGGGGATTATTGCCGTTGCTCTCGTTATTTCTCGCACGTGGCCAGAACGTCGGGAAATTCCTTCACGCCAAGGTCAGCGGTTGATTGCTCGGACGGTTGTCGTTGAAGCCGATATGGCATTGCGGGATGTTCCAGGATGGCGAGAGCAGGATATTCGCGCGTCATATTTGCGGCGTCATGATCGTGTGCGAGTGATTGGCCCAGGGGAGGAACTGCAGCCAGGTGATGAAGTCGTTATTGTGGGTAATGAAACAGCGGTTCGCACTGCGATTGCTGCAATCGGCCATGAGCAGCCACAACATCTAGCTGACGATCGCTCTCGGGTTGATTTCCGTTCTTTTATTGTCTCGCGTCGTGAGTTGGCTGGGCGTTCGGTTGCTGAGTTGAATCTGGTTAGCCGCTTTGGCGCGGTTATCACCCGTATTCGTCGGGGTGATAGCGAGCTGCTTGCCACGGATTTTCAGCATGTGGAAATTGGTGATCGGGTGGTGATTGCCTATCCGCGTGCAGAGGGGCCGGCTATCGAAGATTTCTTTGGAAATTCTGAACAGCGCGTGACCCAGATTGACACAATTGGTTTAGGCTTGGGCGTGGCTTTGGGCTTCTTGGTAGGAGCAGTAAATGTTACGTTGCCCTCCGGCCATGTGTTTTCCTTAGGATCGGCAGTTGGGCCACTAATCGTCGGGATGCTGTTGGGGGCTTTGCATCGTAGTGGGCCGGTGGTATGGCAGTTGCCTTTGGCTGTCAATCAGACGATTCGGCAGCTCGGATTGATGTTGTTTTTGGCGGCGATTGGCATTGCTTCTGGGCCGCAGTTTGCACAGACGGCCTTCTCTGCTGCTGGCGTGCGCATGATTGCGGTGGGTGCGGTCATTTCTATCGCGATGATGGTGTGTATTGCTGTGGCCGGTCGGGTTATCGGATTTTCGGTACAGCGCACGGTTGGTGCGATGGCGGGAATTTTTGGGCAGCCGGCGATTATTGCTTATGCGGTTGCTAAAGATGACGATGAGCGTATTGAAGCAGGATATGCCGCCATGTTTGCGATTTCTATGATTTTGAAGGTGCTATTGGTGTACGTCATCGTCCTGGTGTAGCTGGTTTTCCAATTATTCATGGGGCATAGAGATACGCTGCAGACGCCCTGTATGCCGTGTGCTATATCTGGATAAGTAGCAGCGCGTGGCCTGTGGGCGCATGACGTCATATACGGTGAAAACTGTGGCGCGTATTGCGTTTGTGTTATATTGCCGACGTTTCCCTTGTGATTGCGGCGTTTAGCTTGTAGTGCTAGCCGTTATTCTGATGTGCTGATCTGTGCTCGGTAGCGAGAGTGAGTATGCGGCATGCCTGTGGGGTGAGTTGGCAAGGAAAAGCTGTGAGGTGCTGGCGGCATTGCGCTGTGGGCAATAGGGTAGCGCCAAATAGAACGAGATAGCGGATAGGAATGGCTATACATTTGGTCAACGTCTCGTAAATAAATGCTTAGCGAATTCCCCGAGGATCGCTGTGCTCAATGTGATCACTGTGAATAAAGTGCATAAATGTGAAAATGAGAACGTGAATTAACGCCCTAAATTCAAGAAACACGGGGTGAAGTTGGTATAAACACAGGTGTTTCCGCTAAATTCATATCTAGCGGCTTGGTTTCCGAGCCCGAAACCCGCAGCTCGGATCCGAGCTGAAGACATAAGAAGAACAATGAGAGGAAACTACATGTCCCTCAATCGCACCGAACTTATTGCGAAGATTGCTGACAAGGCTGGCTTGACGAAGACCGACGCAGACAAGGCCATTTCGGCTTTGCAGTCCGTCCTGGTTGAGTCCTTGGCTAAAGGCGACGCCGTGAAGATCACGGGTCTGATGTCCGTTGAGCGCACCGAGCGTGCCGCTCGCAAGGGTCGTAACCCGCGCACCGGCGAAGAGATCGAGATTCCCGCTGGCTACGGCGTGAAGATCTCTGCTGGATCGACCCTCAAGAAGGCTGTCACCAAGTAATTTTGGTTTCACCTGTGCGTCAGCGCCCGCCCGTCGGGCGCTGACGCTTTTTTGTACACTAAGAATAAGAACATGAATCGTCATGCCAGTGAGGGGAGAGACGTTGTTTTTCGTTTCTGCTGATATTAGCTCCAACCTGCCAGAGCCTCCCGGTGCTCCACAGCAGCCGGTAACCCCTGGGCAACCTGAAGCGCCATCGCTCGTTCCAGAATCAACCACAGCGCTACTCGAACGCACAGAAGAAAGTTACGAACCTGGAGACGAGGATCGCTACGCGCATTACGTTCGCAAAGAACGCATCATGAAATCTGCGGTCGAGGGCGGGCCGGTTGTCGCGCTTTGTGGAAAGATCTGGACGCCGGTACGCAACCCTGATAAATACCCTATCTGCCCAACCTGCAAGGCAATCTACGACTCTATGGGCAAAGATTGGGGAACCTGGCCATTTGGTAACCAGCCGCCCAAATAGGCGAGTACCTAGCTGCCCCTACTTGCATGATACTGTTGCCTTGCCAATATGCTCGTTGCAGAGCAGCGCGAACCGTATGCATTAAGCAGCAACCACCTATTTCCTCGCCTAACCGAAGCTTTGCTTCCAGGGCAATATTTAGCCGTGCGATAATTCCCTCGCACGGCTAAACACTGTTTTATTTTGTGACGCTACCACCGCGAAGCGGTCATGTAACAGTTACTATTTGACCCGTTCGTCGTCATCGCTAAAAATATCGACTAACGTTGTTGGCAGCGCCGGATCGCCCTCTGATAACCGCCACGCAGCATAGGGCAACGCCGCCCGCGAATTGCGATGCCGCTCGGCAGCCCGAGCCAGAGAACCCTCTGCAACGTAGCTGTCATCAATAACGCCATCGGCAATGAGCTTAACCTGCAAAGGACGCGCATGATGTTGGTCAAGATACGCTAATCCCGATTCCCACGAATCAGCAGAAACAATCAACTCCCCAGTTGCCCTGCCAGTTTCGTCGTAGGTGCGACCAGCGATCTTCAAACCACCCACTGACCCCTTCGAATCGGAACGTTTCGCAACTTCCTGCATCGTCCCATCTGGGCGCTCGCGCAAGACGAGCTTGTAAACCAGTTGCGCAGTCGGATAGCCCGAGCCAGTAACTAACCGCGTGCCCACCCCGTAGGCATCAACAGGAGCAGCGTTCAACGCAGCAATCGCGTATTCATCCAAATCTGACGTCACAGTAATCTTGGTGGAGGTGGCACCTAAATCATCAAGCTGTTTACGAACCGTGAAAGCCTGAGCAACCAAATCGCCAGAATCAAGGCGCACCGCGCCAAGCTCCCCACCAGCATTACGGGCTGCCTGTACCGCCCGCTCCACGCCACGAGTGACGTCATAGGTATCAACTAGCAGCGTCGTATCCGGGCCCATCGTTGCGATTTGTGCGGCAAAAGCCTCTTCCTCGGAGTCATGCAGCAAAGTAAAAGAATGAGCAGCCGTGCCGATAGGCTTGATCCCAAACGAGCGCCCAGCTTCCAGATCGGATGTGCCGACGAACCCGCCGATCACGGCGGCGCGGGAAGCAGCCACGGCGGCAGCCTCATGCATGCGCCGCGCTCCCATTTCCAAGCAGGGGCGATCATGAGCTGCGGTAGTCATCCGAGACGCTGCGGTCGCTATCGCAGAATCATAATTCAGAATCGACAAGATAACCGTTTCCAGGATAACGGCTTCAGCGAATGTGCCGATTACCGTCATCAGCGGCGAGCCAGGGAAATAGATCTCTCCCTCGGCGTACCCGTAAATATCGCCGGTAAAGCGATAATCAGCCAGCCACGCCAGCGTATCGTCACTGACGATATTCAAGGACTGAATATACTCCAGCTCGGCATTCGTGAAACGGAAATCCCGCACTGCTTGCAATACTCGCGCGGTACCGGCAACGACACCGTAACGTCGGTGCCCAGGAAGCCGTCGGCCAAAGACTTCAAAAACAGAGCGCCGATGGGCAGTTCCAGCTCGCAGGGCCGAATCAATCATCGTCAGCTCGTACATATCAGTGAGCAATGCAGTGCTACGCAATTCGTTCATAGTCCAACGTTAGCGCGATCAGCATGAAAATGTGCAGCACGAGCATGTCATTACTCTATCCGCGCAGGTCGGTGAGCCAGTAAGATGGAGAGCGTGCAGACAAGTCCAGAAGCGTTCTCGACCTCTCACCCGCAGCAAGAACACCTGTTAGCGGGGCAGTGGCGCACCGTCGTCCACAATGATGTCGTCAATCTGGTTAATTACGTGCAGTGGGTATTCCAAACCTATTTCTCAATGAGTCCGGAGGCGGCCTTCCGTAAGACGATGGAGGTACATCATGCCGGGCGAGCGGTCGTTTCGAACGGTCAACGAGAACAGATGGAACGAGACGCTCAAGCGATGCACGCCTATGGTTTGTGGGCGACGATTGAACCGGGCAAGTAATGCGCGATAGCTGATAATAAGAACGCGGGCGCTTGTGTCCATGTGTTCATGCGCGTTCGTATGGAAGGGCTGCGATCAGGGCCGACGAGGCAAGGAATACGAGAGGGAGGTGAGTGCTGATGATGGCTTTCCATCGGGAGCATAACGGCATTTACGCCGCTGTTGACGAAGGGGAGCGGCGAGCGTTAGCGGGGATGGCGCGCGACGTTGTGGTGCTGCTTGGCTCAGATGTAGAACATGAGTGTGAACGGCGATCCCAGCAGATCGACCCGGACGATCCCTTTGCTGAATTTGAAGCCGATCTTGCGGATATTGCTGATTCGATTGCGGATGAAAGTGATGGTCTAGCTTTGCCGCGACTTGTGCCGGTCGATGACGCGGTTGCACGGTTACTCCCGGATATGAGTGAAGATCCGGATGAAGCACAGCAGTTGCGTGAGTTGACAGAAGATACTGTGGCGGCTGCAAAGATAGAAAATCTTGTCACTTTCTATTTGGGGCTTATGGCTATCCCAGAGGGAGAATCTCGATTCCGTATCTCCTATGAGGACGGGCCAGCATGGTTAGCGGCCCTTAATGATATTCGTCTCGTCTTGGCAACTCGGCTGCAGATTGATTCCGAGCAGGAAGCCGAAGAAATATATCAGCGGGCTAGCGTGTTCATGTCGCCGCATCCGCAGGTGGCAGAGGATTTTCCAGAAGTGACGAGCAGTGACGATATGTTAGCTGTTTTGTACGCCATGACGACCTGGTGGCAAGATTCACTGCTTCGCGCACTGAATCGGAAACGACCGCGCGGGTAGCATCGAGGCATGAATGATTCTCCGATTGGAGTCTTTGATTCGGGTGTAGGTGGATTGACGGTTGCCCGCGCAATCATAGATCAGCTCCCCGGGGAATCTTTAACATATATTGGCGATACCCTGCATTGCCCATACGGTCCACGACCGATCGCACAAGTGCGTGAGTTTGCGTTGGATATTATGGATCAGTTGGTGGCATCCGGGGTGAAGATGCTCGTCATTGCCTGTAATTCAGCTTCTGCGGCGGTGCTCCACGATGCGCGCGAACGCTATAGTACCGCCCAAGGTATCCCCGTCGTTGAGGTGATTCATCCGGCAGTGCGAGCAGCAATGCGTATGACCTCAAATCATCGGATCGGCATTATTGGTACGCAAGCCACCATTGAATCGCAAGCCTACCACGATGCCTTTGCGGTGTTGCCTGAGGTGGAATTGACGGCAGCTCCGGCACCCCGTTTTGTTGAATTTGTTGAACAGGGGATAACAACCGGGGATGAGCTACTTGCGATTGCGCAGGAGTACCTAGCGCCGATTAAAGCTGCTGGAGTGGATACCTTGATTTTAGGATGTACTCACTACCCGATCTTAGCTGGCGTTATTTCCTATGTGATGGGGCCACACGTCGCTCTTGTCTCGTCTGCGGAAGAAACCGCCCGAGACGTCTACAGCGAGCTGACTCGGCGGAATCTATTGAGCGCGCCGCTGAGCACGCCTACATATTCGTTTAATGTCACTGGTAATGCGGCAGAGTTCCGCGATTTAGCCCGACGTTTTCTTGGGCCAGAAGTCACCGGCGTCAACCAGGTGGAGGTACACAGATGAAACTGACGATTATCGGATGTTCCGGATCTATGTCCGGAAAGAATTCGCCGGCGTCTTCGTACCTCGTGCAAGCTCAAGGACGCGATGATGCTGGCGGTGAGAGAACCTGGTCCCTCATTATGGATTTTGGGCCAGGAGCAATGGGGCATTTGCTGCGTTACGTCGATCCGGCACGGATTGACGCCATGATGTTATCCCATCTGCATGCAGATCACTGTGCAGATATTGTGGGGATGCAGGTCTACCGTCGGTGGTATCCCGAAGGGGCACTGCCGCCGATTGCCGTCTTTTCTCCGGGTGACGGTTTAGCGCGTACCAGAGGAATCGCAGATGACCCAGCAACTGAAGATTACGCTGGGGAATTCCAATTCCAGCAGGTCTGCCACGGGGATACTGTGCGTATCGGGCCATTCCACGTTGAGTTTTTTGATTCTTGGCATTCAGTACCGACGTTAGCAATGCGCATTACTGGTCCGAGTGAAGATGATCCCAGCCGCGATGTCGTCTTGACCTTCACTGGCGATACTGACTTATGCCAGACAGTAGTTGACGCTGCTCGCGGGGCTGATCTGTTGCTCTCGGAAGCGGCTTTTGAAGAAGGTCGTGATCTTGTTGAAGGTATCCACTTGACGGGTATGCGGGCCGGAAAACTCGCAGCTCAGGCTGGGGTGCGGCGTCTATTGCTGACTCACTTGCAACCGTGGACAGATAGTAAACGCAATGTTCGTGACGCTAAAGAGTGCTTCACTGGGCCATGCCAAGCAGTTGAAGCGGGCGAGGTGTATGAGCTTTAGCCGGATCAGCATGTGGCTCATGCTCCCTGCTGAGATATAACGTGCGATAAGCGAGCAGGCTGGGAGTTTCCGCTCCTGGCTCACAAAGCTAGTCAAATAGCTAGGGGCCCCTGCGTAGTTTGCCACGGAGGAATATGCCCTTAGCAACGGCATTACGTATCGGAAGCAAGAGCGGTAGGAGGCAGCCAGTGGCATTATGGATGGGAATCCGCGTCATTATCGCTTGCGCTCGTAGCTTTGCCTGAGGTAACACTGCAACTGCGGCGCTTTACGTCGGCGTGCGTATCTCATGACGCAAGAAAAGATCAGCATATTATGGAGAAAGTAAGTGACGTAACCTCGATATGGAGAGGCAGAGATGATGACACGGCATGACGGGCGCACTCCGGACCAGCTACGACCAGTTCGCATAACTCGGAACTATCTGCGTAACGGTGAAGGAAGCGTCCTGGTTGAATTTGGCGAGACGAAAGTGTTGTGTGTGGCTTCGCTGACGGCTGGCGTGCCGCGTTGGCGCACCGGCAGTGGTTTGGGATGGGTGACGGCGGAATACGCCATGTTGCCGCGCGCAACCACAACTCGTTCCGATCGTGAATCTGTGCGAGGAAAGATTAGTGGGCGCACCCAAGAGATCTCTCGCCTTATCGGGCGTTCCCTGCGGGCGGTGGTTGATTTTTCGGCTCTCGGAGAGAACACTATCGTTCTCGACTGTGATGTTCTGCAAGCCGACGGTGGCACGCGCACCGCTTCGATCACCGGAGCATACGTAGCCCTCGCAGATGCGGTCGCATGGGGTATTGAGCATGGGATTATTACCGCGAAAGCTAACCGTCCAGTATTACGAGATACCGTCAGCGCGATTTCGGTCGGCATTATTGACGGGGTGCCATGCTTAGATCTGCCCTATGAAGAAGACGTCCGGGCACAAACAGATATGAACGTAGTCATGACGGGCTGTGGAGAGTTTATTGAGGTGCAAGGGACGGCAGAAGGTCAGCCCTTTGATCGTCGGCAGCTCAACGAACTCCTTGACTTAGCAGCTTTGGGGACGCAGCACCTCAGCCAGATTCAACAGCAGGTGTGTGCTCAGATACCGCAGGCAGGCATATCCGCATGATAATTTTTGCCACTCGAAACCCGCACAAAATTGACGAAGTACGTCGTATTCTTGCCTCGCGGTGGCAGCAGATGTTTCCGCAAATAGCAATACATGATGTCGTGCAAACCGTGCCAGAGCATATCCCTGACCCGATTGAAGATGGGGTGTCTTTCGCTGAGAACGCCCTCATTAAAGCGCGGCAGATCGCTGGATTATGCGGGCAGCCAGCGCTCGCGGATGACTCCGGGTTGTGTGTGCAGATTATGGGAGGAGCGCCGGGGATTTTCTCGGCGCGCTGGTGCGGTCGGCACGGTGAGGATGTGGCAAATATGCAGTTACTCCTCGATCAGCTTCGCGACGTCCCGATGGAGAATCGGGCAGCACGTTTTACCTGTGCGGCGGCGTTCGTCACCCCAGATGGCGAGGAAATCGTTCGTTATGGGTATATGGATGGGGTGTTGCGTTACCAACCTGCCGGAGAAAATGGTTTCGGCTACGATCCGATTTTCCAGCCAGAGGGATATGCGGTGACGTGTGCAGAACTCAGCGCAGAGCAGAAGAATGCGATTTCCCATCGTCAGCAGGCATTTGCAGCATTAGCAGATGACGTGAGCACCTGGCTGCAAGCCAACGGCATGGTGTGAAAAGAGCCAACCAAAAGGAGCAGCGATTAGATCCGCCCCATCACTGCTAATGCTTGTTTGATGATTGGCAGGTGGTTCGGCAAAATCTCGCTTTGCAGCTCCGGAGTTAATAGCTCCCCAGGGGTGAACCAGTTGATTTCTAAGGCGTCAGACCAAGGCTTGCAATCCCCGACGATAGGGATGAGGTAGGCCAGGGAGACGGCATGTTGACGGGGGTCATGATGACCTTCACCAGGAGTGGGGAAGTACTCCCCAACAGTGAAAGGTACCAGGTGGCAGGGCAATTGTGGCAGTGCGATGTCACCAAGATCTTTTTCTAGATGGCGCTTCAGTGCGTCGCGAATTGACTCGTGATATAGCACTCGACCGCTAACAAGAGAGCGAGTGATTCCATCATCGGTTGCGGTAAGGATAAGCCCAAGGGAATGTAGCGATCCGTCGTCATTGAGGTGAACGGGAACAGCATCGATATACAACATGGGAACTTTCCGTCGGACGAATTCAAGATCCTCAGGAGATAGCCACGGCCCCATATCGCCAGATTTCACATCGCTCATAGTTCGATTGTGCCAGGGGGATGGGCGTAGAGAAAAGTGCTATCCGGAGAAAATAATTAGCCTGCGGTGAACGCACGACGATGATTTCTTTCGCTAAATTATGGAACACTTAGACCATGCAGCATTATGAAAACCTCATGGGCAAGCTGGGAAGCGTCTTTATGGTCGCAATGGCGGTAATCGGCTGGGTGACCCTTGTTCGTGTGGGTTTTCCGTTGGCGATACTAATTCTCGTTCTATGCGGGTCAGCGATGGTGTTGTGTGGTTTATGGGGTATGTATCGTCAATCGCCTTTTATGGTGGCTGCCGGCACGCTCGGTGCGGGAATATTATTCCCTACGGTGTGGGGCATAGTGCCTATGATAGTGGGCTTCATTCTTTTTATTCTGATGGTTTCGCTAACGCTGCTGCGATCTATGACGGACGATCCGCCACGATCCTAAACAAAGCAAATTAGCAGGATCAGTAATCGAAATATTGCGAGGGATTAACTAGAGGAAGGTAGGGATAGATATGACGGTAAAGCTGCAGGTGGGCGATTCAGCGCCAGAATTTACGTTACCGGCAACTGGGGGAACGGTGAGCTTGGCGCAGACTCTCAGT
Source organism: Trueperella sp. LYQ143 (assembly GCF_046599595.1). Taxonomy (NCBI): domain Bacteria; kingdom Bacillati; phylum Actinomycetota; class Actinomycetes; order Actinomycetales; family Actinomycetaceae; genus Trueperella; species Trueperella sp. LYQ143. Next base: position 125,750 of record NZ_JBKIWR010000009.1, read on the forward strand.
GAGGCTGATCGGGGCGTAATTATCTATTTCTTTCCGCGGGCGATGACGCCGGGATGTACCAAACAGGCCTGCGACTTCCGAGATTCTCTCGACGCGCTGGTAGGTGAGGGGTACCGCGTCATTGGAATATCTCCGGACTCTTTGGAACGTCAGGATCGTTTTGCTGATAAAGAGTCAGTTAATTTCCCGTTGGCAAGTGATGAGGACAAAAGCGTCATGCGCGCATACGGCGCCTACGGAATGAAGATGAATTACGGCAAAGAAGTTGAAGGTGTAATCCGTTCGACTTTCGTTGTCAATAAAAAGGGAATCCTAGATTATGTGGGGTATAACGTTAAAGCCACCGGCCATGTCGCACGGTTACGGCGAGAATTAGGGATTGACGCCTAGATTTGGCTTGTGATTAAACGTTTCCCACAACCGCCGGTACTTATCCAACGTGCTAGGGGTAGCAATCGAGGTGTCAATATACCGCTCTAAGGCTTGATCGAGAGTTGTCGGAGTAGCCGTCCTTTGCAAACGGATAATCGCCCGCGCCTGCGCCCAGCCGATTTGCTGAGCGAGAGTGCTAAACGCGAGCGCGTCCGCATAAGTCGGAAACGTCTCGTTCACAGGGTTAGTCGATGGGGCTAGCCGGAAACGCACCCGATAGGTTACTTTCCCGCTCTTAGCGGTATATGGTCTGATATTCGTCGGTCAAAGCCTTCTGTGTCAGTGCCTGTGTCATTGACTGTCCTGCACATCGTTGTGCTAGACGTGTTATGGCTGATTGATATGACGTATGGATGGTGATTGATATTAAATAACGCGCATTTGCGGTGCGAGTTTTCATCGTCGCGAAAGAGCCGCTAAAATGGTCCATGCGCGCGAGTGGCGAAATTGGCAGACGCGCCAGATTTAGGTTCTGGTATCTAACGATGTAGGGGTTCGAGTCCCCTCTCGCGCACGTAGTACGGTAGGCAGTGGGATTCATCCGCCCAATCCATCTTTAATCCCACTCCTTGCCAGCCCCGCCAATCGAGGAATAAAAACAGGTTGGGTTAGACCTCGCGTGGCTTTGAGGTTGCTAACACCTATAATTATTGTGCGTGACTGCTCGATTTTAGTTACAAGTATTTGAGGTGTCGGCAGGCACCCCTGGGTGGGGAAAGAAAAGATCGTTTTAATGGCTGCTCCAGTAGCTCTACGATAAAGATGACTTTTCTGCGTAAATAGCCTCAATCTCGCGGGAAAACCGTTGGGCAACGACATCACGGCGAACTTTAAGTGACGGGGTAAGTAGCTCATTTTCTACTGAAAAATCGCCTGGGATAACCGTAAATTTTCGGATAGATTCCGCACGGGATACATGTTTGTTGGTCTTTTCTATTGCCCGCTGCAGGGAAGCTAATACCTGTGGATGTGTGCAGGCTTGCGAAACATCCATCGCAGGAAGGTTGTGAGCGGTCAGCCATCCGGGCAACATTTCCGCATCGAGAGTGATAAGCGCGCTAATGAATGGCTTTCGATCCCCGATTGCAACAATCTGGGAGATAAGTGGATGAGAGCGCAGTGGATCTTCTAGCGCGGCCGGTGAGACGTTTTTCCCTCCGGCAGTGACGATCAATTCCTTTTTACGCCCTGTGATGGTCAGATACCCGTCAGCGTTAAGCGAGCCAAGATCGCCGGTCGCGAACCAATGCCCGTCAAATACTGCTTCGGTGGCCTGTGGATCATTTTGATAGCCACGAAATACGTGCGGTCCAGCAATCATAATTTCACCATCGTCGGCAATGGCAACTGACGTGCCAGGCATGGGCGTCCCAACAGTTCCCATGCGAATATGGTTGAGACGGTTGACGGTTGCTGGTCCGCTCGTCTCTGTTAAACCATAAGCTTCGACAACTGTGAGCCCGATTCCACGGAAGAAGTGGCCGGTGCGAGTTCCAAGCGGTGCTCCAGCAGATATGGCATATATGCAGTTCTCGCCGATAATTTTGGTGATCTTAGAGAAAACGAGATGTTTAGCGATCGCGTACTTCAATGATCTGAGAATGGAACGCCCTCGTTGTGAGTATTCCACAGCGACATTGGCTGCCCAACGGAATATCGTGCGTTTGATTCCGGGGCCAGCTTTTGCTTCGGCTGCGTTATAGATTTTTTCTAAAACGCGCGGGACGACGAGCAGTGTTGAAGGCTTAAAAGTTTTCAAGTCACTTAATAGATTTTTGATGCTTGAGGTCTGCCCAGCGACACCGCGCCCGGTTATCGTGTAGTAGAACATGCAGCGCGCCATGACGTGCGCCATCGGAAGGAAGAACAGGACGCGGGTATCTTTATCGTCAATGAGGTCACGCATATGGGGCATGACGTTAAGTGCTATATCGACGAAATTGCCGTGCGTTAATTCCACCCCTTTTGGTGTTCCGGTAGTTCCGGAGGTGTAAATAACAGTGGCGAGGGCGTCGGTTGTTAGTTGGGCGCGGCGTTCGTTAACCTCGGCGGCGGGGATATTTTCACCGAGAGTGTATAGCTCAACGAGAGCGCCAGTATCAAGGGAAAGTACTCGGCCAAGATTGCTGGTGCGTTGCGATTCCACGAGTTCGCGTTGGGCTTTCGTATCGGTAATGACCATTCGCACGTCGGAGTTCTCTAAAATCCAGCGGATCTGTTCGGCGGAATCGGATTCGTAAATGGGGACGACGACGAGCGCAGCACTCAGAGCAGCGAAATCCAATAAGTTCCATTCGTACGAGGTGGCGCCGAAGATCGCGATGGCGTTACCGGGCTGGAGTCCTTCTGCGATAAATCCGCGAGCAACAGCGTCAATATCTGTTAAATATTGTGTGGTAGTGACGGGAACCCAGGTGCCGAGATGACGTTGATGTTCAATGCATATCTGTTCGGGGTGGGCAGCTTGGCGGCGTGTGAGGAGCCACGGAATATTCATCCACGATTCGACGGGGACGCTGCGGTTTTCTGAAACAGATCCGTCATGATGTTTCGTGACCATGTTTATCCTTTGTGTGCGTGGATACAACTGTAACTTACTCTATCGTAACTTAATGGTCTTGGAGGCGTTTTTGTGCATGATTATGTGGGATCTGCGGGCGGGGGGGGGAAAGAGAGATGAGGAGGAGAGAGAAAAGCCGTGATTGTTCGCTATCGTCAGAATCAATATGCGTAGGTTGGTTGATTGACGAGATCTATTGGGCGATTTGAGGGATATTATCGCGAGTGCGCTCGTGAGCATATTGATTGTTCGTTTTGTTAAAACCGACGTGGTCATTGCCGGCAGTTACTAGGCGTGATATTCGGTGAATCATGCTCGCTAAATAGGGCTCGACAATTATTGGATATTGCGGTTCGGGGATAGTCGGCGCGCGCTGTGAGCGCTAGTCTTAGAGCTATGAAAATTGCACGTTTATCTCTTGCGCAGGGCCCACGTTTTGCGGTCCTTGACGAAGCCAGTCATTCCTACCATGTTCTCGCTGATGATCCGATTTACGCTGGATTCAAAACGACCGGGCAAACCGTTGCCCTTGATGAGGCGCAGCTCGTTTCCCCAATGATCCCGCGATCAAAAGTCGCTGGCGTGGGGGATAATTACAATATTGGCGAGCATCGCCCTGATCCACATGCCATGCCGCCAGTGTTCATAAAACCAAATACCGCTGTGATTGGTCCCGATGTTCCGATCGTCATGCCGCATTGGGCCAGCGAACTGCGGCATGAGGCCGAACTCGCTGTCATCATTTCGCGTATGTGCAAGGACGTCCCAGTGGAGCGCGCCGAGGAAGTAATTTTCGGCTACACCGTCGCGAATGATATTGCTGCGGTTTTCACCTCCGGGGATGCACCCTGGGCGCCGATAAAAGGGTTTGATTCTGCCTGCCCGCTTGGCCCGGTAATGGTAACAGATCTTAATGTTGACGATTTGCAGGTTTCTTTATCGGTAAACGGGGAAGAACGCGGGCGCGGCACAACTGCGGATCTAGTGCGCCCAGTGCCGGAGCTGATCGCAATGTTGTCCAGCTTCTTCACCTTGCTGCCAGGAGACGTCATCCTCACTGGTGTTCCCTTTGCTGCGGTGGCTGCGGGCCCAGGTGAGGAAGTAGTATGCGAGGTCGAAGGGATTGGCCAGCTCCGTAACCCGATTGTTGGTGATGAGGAATAGTGCCTGTGGCTAATGCGTGTAGTGCGCATAGGGTTGTGCGCACGAGAAAATGCGCGCAATAGCTAATCTTGGCAGATACCCTGCCAGGCCTTGGTTGATTCGAGTTCCTAGCGCACCAACATGCTAGAGGTGGATTCCGGCGAGAAACTAGAGGGCGGTACCATATTAATAATGGCGCCGCCCTCTAAATGTGCTTAAGCCAGTGGTGCTAAGGCGTGAGCGATCTGCTCAATTGCTTGACGAACAATATGGCGCGGAGTAGCCAAAACACAGCGAGCAAACTGGCGGTGACCACACCCGCAGGCGGCCCCTGGAGTGAGCGCAACTCCAGCGTTATCCCTCAGCCATTGAGCGATACACGTCTGCGAATCATTGGGAATAAGCCCTGCCTCAATAGCTTCAGAGAAATCAAACCAGGCGATGTATGTGCCTTCAATATGGTGCATCGCCATACCGGGTATCTGAGCGACAGCTTGCTCAACCTCATCGCGATTGCCTCGGATGTAGTCGATAACATCAGCGAGCCATTCTTCGGATTCGGTGTATGCTGCTACGGCGGCTGCTGATCCTATCGTTGACGTAACATTTTGTGCCCAGGAAAGCCCTGGTTCGAGTCGTGCGCTGACTTGTGGCGTCGCAAGAAGCTGGGCGCATTTTAATCCGGGGATATTCCATCCTTTTGAAGCAGCGAGCGCAGTCACGCTATGTGCCGCTGCCGCCGCGCTGACCTGCGAATAGGTTATATGTGGTCGGTCGAGCGCCAAGGGGGCGTGAATCTCGTCAGAAAACACGTAGGCGTGTGGGTATTGACTGACGAGATCGGCGATAGCAGCAAGCTCTTCACGTTCTAGAACTCGCCCAGTTGGGTTCCACGGGTTGACGAGGATAAGTAGCTGAGCGCCTGCTTCGAATGCTTGCGCGATTCCCGCTAAATCAATGGTGTAACGCCCATTAACGACGGGGGAGGGCACGGAAATGAGCTCGCGCCCCATTTGCGGGATAAGGTCACAGAAAGCCATGTAGCTCGGTGTGGGCAAGATGACAGGGCTTCCTGGATCGGTCAATGCGTCAATGACGAAATGCGCGGAAGAAACGACGTCGGGCACAGCAAAGATATGAGCGGGATCTGGATGGAATCCCGTGGCGCGCCCGAGCCACTGGGCGGTGGCCTCCTGTAATGCGACTTTTGCGGCGGTAGAACGGTATCCAATGCCAGTGCTGTGTGCGTAGCGATGCAGCACGCGCTGGATGGGTTCAGCTACTCCGAAATCCATTTCCGCAACAAACATCCCTAGATGTTGCGGAAATGCACTCCACTTGAGTGATCCGGCAGCACGAAGATCGTCAATACTCACGTCATCAAACTTCATGTTCCTTACATTAGCGGAGTAACCTAGAGATGCTATGACAAAGAATATCCGTGTTCGATTCTGCCCGTCACCCACTGGGACCCCGCATGTGGGGATGGTGCGCACATGTTTGTTTAACTGGGCATATGCCCGTCACACCGGAGGAACGTTCGTATTCCGTATTGAAGATACGGATGCGGCACGCGACTCTCAAGAATCCTACGATCAGATCATTGATTCCCTGAACTGGCTGGGTTTGACCTGGGATGAAGGCGCTGAAATTGGTGGACCGCACGGTCCATATCGTCAATCTGAACGGATGGATATTTATCGTGACGTTGCCGCCAAACTCTTAGCGGCAGGATACGCTTACGAATCATTTACCACGCCGGAGGAAACTGAAGCACGTCATCGTGCCGCTGGGCGCGATCCCAAGTTAGGGTATGACGGCTTTGATCGGGATTTAACTGAGGAACAAAAGGCTGCTTACCGAGCAGAAGGGCGGGAGCCGGTACTGCGGATTCGGATGCCGGATGAAGATATTACCTTTGATGATCTGGTGCGCGGTCCAATCACCTTCAAAGCTGGATCTGTGCCAGATTACGTCATTATGCGTGCTAATGGGCAGCCATTATATACGCTGACGAATCCAGTTGACGATGCTCTCATGGAGATTACGCATGTGTTGCGAGGGGAAGATTTGCTTTCCTCCACTCCGCGTCAAGTCGTGTTGTATCGGGCATTGATGGATATTGGTATTGCGAAATATATGCCGCTCTTCGGGCATCTGCCGTATGTGATGGGCGAAGGAAATAAGAAGCTCTCCAAGCGAGATCCGGAATCCAACTTGCTCCTTCATCGTGATCGGGGAATGATCCCGGAAGGATTGCTGAACTATTTGGGCTTGCTGGGATGGTCAATTGCGCCAGATCGTGATGTATTCTCTCGGGAGGAAATGGCCCAAGCCTTTGACGTCGCAGACGTCAATCCCAATCCGGCCCGTTTTGACGATAAGAAGTGTGTAGCGATCAATGCAGAGCATATTCGCCGTCTTGATCCTGCCGATTTACGTAATCGTCTAGTGCCGTTCCTGTATCGTGAGGGTCTTGTGGCTGCGTCGGAATACGAGCAGCTTGATGGGCATACGCAAACCATTTTGGATGCCGCAGCTGCGTTGGTGCAAACCCGGGTGCAGCTTCTAGGTGAAGCGCCAGAATTGATGGGGTTCTTGTTCCGCTCGGCCGATGAGATCACCTACAACGATAAGGCGATTGGGAAACTGCGTGAATCAGCCGATCAGGTGTTGGCGCAAGCCGCGCAGGCATTTGAAACGCTAACGGATTTCACTCCAGATGCGATCAAGGATGCAGTAGATACCCAGGTGTGTGCTGCGTTAGAGCTAAAGCCGCGCTTGGCGTATATGCCATTGTTCGTCGCAGTAACGGGGACGAACGTATCTTTGCCAGTTGTCGATTCTATGGCAATTCTTGGGAAAGAAGAGACGCTATATCGGATTCAGCGCCTGCGCCAGGAACTGGCTTCGAGGTCGGAGGATGCATAGAACTAACTGGCAGTTCAGTGGCGTGAGTTCCTTCACCTGCGCGGAGTTTGCGTTAGTGCGGGCGGGTGCGTATGATAGTTTTTCGTTGCGCTCCTGCAGGTGAACGCCCAAGGAGTAGCGCCATATTGGGGTATGGTGTAATTGGCAGCACGAGTGATTCTGGTTCATTTAGTCTAGGTTCGAGTCCTGGTACCCCAGCGAAGTGGGAACACTTCATTGGCCCCGTTCGTCTAGCGGCCTAGGACGTCGCCCTCTCACGGCGGTAACACCGGTTCAAATCCGGTACGGGGTACAACTAATCCCCTCGGTGATTCCGAGGGGATTTTTGTTGCTGGGATTAAATTTTACCCGCGCAAATGTGGGTTATAGGACGCGAGGTGTTGCTGTTTTTCGGGTTTTTCGTTGTTCTGGTGCGGGAAAGTCGGTGTGTCAGTTGGTGGTGGTCAACTAACTGGTTGGACAGAATGTGTTGTTGATGTCTCGGGTTTTTGGTGTTGTGACAGGGAAAAATGGGTGTTGTAGTTGGTGTTTGTGAAGGGTTTGGCAGTCTGTGGTGAATGACGAGTGTGAAGTGCCTGGTGTGTGGGTGTGGGATGACTCGACATGGTAAAACATCAGCAGGCAATCAGCGGTGGCGGTGTCGGGCGTGTGGTATGAGCCAGGTTCGTCATATTGATGCCACCGCGAATCATTTGTCAGAGTTTTTGACCTGGCTACTGAGTAATCAACGACAGATTGATATGCCTGGCCAGGGCAGGTCCTTTCGACGCCGATGTTCTCGGTTATGGAAGATCTGGCCCTTAGCACCTGTGATCGACGAGGTTCATGAGGTGGTCTTTGTTGACGGGATCCATCTGGGTCGGCGGGTTGTGGTCCTGATTGCTCAAAGTCCAACCCATATCCTGGGATGGTATGTCGCTAGGCGGGAAACCTCACAGGCCTGGAAAGCCCTCATAGACAGGATTACTACTCGACGCCTGGCGGCATAGAAAAAGGAACAAGGAATTAACAAATCAACGAGCAACAGAAAATGTCCTATAACTCTGTCTGTACCGCCACCTCCAACCCATGACCTCCACCCCAACCCGTGCCACAAGACTTGGGACTAACCCACAAGCAACACAATTTGTCCTATAACCCCAAGGCGCGCAGAAGGTCACACTGATCGGGCTTTGCATAGTGAGTATTCCTGTGTATTGTTAGTTCCCGATGACGATGAATTAATCGTTCTCGCCCCGTTCGTCTAGCGGCCTAGGACGTCGCCCTCTCACGGCGGTAACACCGGTTCAAATCCGGTACGGGGTACAAAGTGGGGTCGCCCAGATATTTTATCTGGGCGACCACTAGTTTTTATTCGACGTATCGGGCGATACCTGGCTTAGCCTGTCTGCGCGGATCTATGAGACACACGCTCTACCAGTGCGCTTCGAGGATTTCGCCACGATTTTGCCTCAGGCTTCTAGCCCGCGCTTGCGCATAAGAGCTGCGGCATGTGGATCACGCCCGCGAACTGCGCGGAAGGATTCCATAGGATCGCGAGTATTGCCGCGTTCCAGAATCTCCCGTCGGACGATAGCGCCAGCTTCTCGGTTTAAGCCGCCATCGCCATCGCGAGCGCCTTCCGTCTTAAACCATTCCTCGATTTCAGATACCAGCACATCTGCCCATAAATAGGCGTAGTAGGCTGCCGCATATCCACCAGCAAATGTGTGGGAAAAGTAGGCGGAACGGTAGCGCGGCGGAACTAAATCAGTGTCGATACCGTAGTGAGCCAAGGCGTGTTTCTCAAAGGCGGCAATATCGGTAATGGCCTGGTCAGGAGTGATCCGATGCCAGGCATGGTCAAGCAGCGCGGCGGAAACGAATTCGGTGGTGGCGAAGGCCTGACCAAAAGTGATTGAGGCATTCAAGGTATCCACTAAATCCTTTGGTAACGGCTCGCCAGTCTGATAATGCACTGCATAGGAAGCCATCACTTGTGGATGATATGCCCACATCTCATTAAGCTGCGAGGGGAGTTCCACAAAGTCGCGGGGGACTCGCGCTCCGGAGAGGCTACGATAGGTGGCTTTTGATAGCAGGCCGTGGAGTGCGTGGCCGAATTCGTGGAAAACAGTAATGACGTTATCCCAGGTCAGCAGGCACGGCTGAGACGGGTCCTCCGGCTGGGTGAAATTCGCATTGTTAAAGATCAGGGGCAGAGTTCCATCATGGGAGGAGAAACCATGAATACCGGACATCCATGCGCCGCCAGCCTTTCCAGGACGGCGGAAATAATCTGCTTGGAACAGACCAATAGGCTTCCCGTCGGCGTCGGATACTTCCCAGGTGCGCATAGAATCGACATATCCCGGAATATCTGTGCGTTCAGTGAAGCTCAGCCCGTAAAGCTGGTGAGCTGCGAAGAAAATGCCTTTCTCCACAACATTATCCAAGGCGAGATAGGGGCGCAGTGCGGCATCGTCTAGCCCTAATTCGGCACGCATTTTCTCCTGATAGAACATGACGTCTGCAGGGCGAATCTGCTGCCTATCTGCATCCGCAAGTTCCTGCATACGGGGTAGTTCTCGGTTGAAAGCGGCAACGGAACGACGGGCGACGTCACTCAATAGCTTCTCGATGGCATCGGCATCCTTTGCCACGGATTCATCAGCCGTTATTTGCGCAAAGAAAGGATAGCCCAGGAGCCGTGCGCGCTGGGCACGTAGCTGCACAATATCGAGAACAATCTGGCGAGTATCAGAGCTGGCATGAGCACCTAAACCGCGAGTGATAGAAGCTGTGAACAGTCTCTCTCGGCTTTGCGGATCTTTTAGCTGAGTGAGGAGCATCTGATTCGTGAAGTTGTCTAAGACAAAACGGTAATTGCCTTCAGCGTTTCGCGCTGCATTTAACTGATCCTCAGCCAAGCCGGCACACTCAGATTCAGTGAATACGACAGCGTGATCGTCCATCGCTTTGATAGCCCGCTGGCTGAATTCCACGTGTAGTGCGGCTAATTGGGCATCGATGTCTCGCAGGGTTTCTTTATCAGCCTCGCTGAGTTGCACACCGCTGCGCGTATAGGTCTCTAATAGCTCAGTAACGAGGCGCGCTGATTCCCCGTCAAGCTCATCAAGGTCAATATCTGAGAGGCGATCATAAATCCGCTTATCGAGCCAGAACTTCGTATTGTGCGTATTTAAGAGGGCGGAGACGTCAGCTTCGATACGTTCGTATTCTTCACCGCCGATAGAGGACATAAGCGTCCAGGAGATGCTGAGGACGTAGTCAGATAGCCGAGCAGCATCCTCGAGCGCGAGAGCAGTGTTCTGGAATGTTGCAGGTTGCGGGCAGGTGGCGATCTGCTCCCATGCCTCTTCCTCTTGCGTGAAAGCTGCCTGGACGGCAGGCACAATATGCTCTGGTCGGATAGCTGGCCAATCTGGTGAGCTGTACGGGCGGTCAGATGGCGTCAAAATAGGGTTATCACATGTCATGTTCCTAGTCTACGTGGAACGCACGCACAGAAGATAACGGCAGATGTTCACGGCTGCGTAAGAGCGCGTCCGGTTAGAAAAACACATAAGACAAAAATACGAATGCGAGGTATATTATCTCTCCCTGCGTCATGGAGAAAGGTAGTGTCCTTATGGATTTGCTGATTGCGCTTATCCCACCGTTGTTCTTCGGGCCATTAGGCGTGATGTTGGCATTAATCGGTGGAACAGTTCGCCAGCAGACTATCGGGGAGATGTGTGGGGCACTCATTGTTGCGCTGTGTGCTCTGCCGTTTTTATCCCCGCACTTGACGCTAATAACCTTCCTCGTTCCTTTCCTTGGCGGGATGACTTGCGCTTTGGGGATATTCATGCAGTTGTACTCGTTCCGAGTGGTCGGAGTATCCCGCACTATGCCAATTTCCACGGGATTACAGCTCATCATTATGGCGCTATCCGGAGTACTGATTTTCCATGAGTGGAATCAAACCTTGGCGCGTATCTTGGGTGTTATCGGATTGGGAGTCATCGTCGCTGGGATTATCCTGACTTCTTATACTGACGGCACAGATCGCCGTAGTGATCCTGGCGAGGTATCGGCTTCTTCGCGCTCGGCTGGGGCATCGGCGAAAACTGTAGATGTGGCGAGTATGCGTCGGGGAATGTTGATTAATGTAATATCGTCCGTTTTCCTCTGTGGATACATGGTGTGGATCCGGATGTACGACATCGGCTATCACGATTTCATTGTGCCACTTGCGTTAGGGCTGACTGTCGGTGGGTTCGTTGTTGCTGGAATCTTTCGCGATGGGCAGCCGTTGTGGAATCGAACGACTTTGCGCTTGCTCATCCCCGGGATTCTCTTTGGCTGCGGCGTCTTTTCTGTGCAGATCACGAATTCAATAGTCGGGGTGGCTACGGGTTTTACCTTCTCGCAGCTCGGAGTGATTATTTCGGTTGCTGGAGGAATTTTGTGGTTAGGAGAGACGAAGAGCCGCCGCGAATTGCGTGCTGCCATCCTTGGGGTGGCGCTAGTGATTCTTGGTGCGGCAATAATCGGATACACCAAAACTATGGGCTGATATTCCTGAAACGAAAGCGCTGCAGGTGATTCGCAATAGAGATAATGCGTTGCCCCTGGCGCACTACCTCCTCGGCTGGTGTTTGCTGGATTGGATGGCGTCGATTTTTTGAGCTGCTGCCCGTGAGGGGGAAAAAAAGACGGCATAGGGGGAGGGAGGAATGTGTGAGCGCCACAGGCGCGGTAAATAGCGCAAGTGGAAATACTCGCTGTATCTCCTCGCTGATATGCGTAGTCAGTATCCGGATAGGAGTGATTAACCGATTGTGACGGGTTCGCAATCGCGAGAGTGCCCAACCTGTGGTGCGTGCCATATTGGTAAGCGAGTGATCTCCTGGGCAAGCTCAACGAGGTGAGGTCGGTCCTCGTCAGCATCGATGCCGGTAAATTGCCCAAGAATGAGTCCGACCGCATTATCAAATAGACCCGCCATAGAAAGCTGCTGGAAATAGCTGGCAGCATGTTCCAAACCGCCACCGAGTGACTCGCATATAACAAGCCGCTCGTCGCTGGTGGGCAGATATGGCGTGCCAACCAGCTTTGCAAGACACCGTAGATGCCCACCGATGATCGGGACATCAGGCAATTCATGCTCACCGAGAATATGCGGACGAATTCGTTGTCCGGCAAGGATGCGACTCACATCGCCTTGTGGGCGCTCAAGCATGGCGCGTGGCGACCACAGCACAGCCTGCTGTTGAGTGCGCGTGACAATAGCATTAACGATTGTCGTCAGATCGGAATATCCGACGAAGGGTTTAGGGTGTTGCGCGATAGTATCCCAATCCAGGAGCGGCAAAATTTCGTTGGCGAGATCCCCGCCGGAAATATCGAGGATGACGTCAATATCAGGATCGGCGAATAACTCATTGAGGATCTGCGCACGGATTCGTGGCGCAATTCGCCACAAGCGCCCAGCGTGAGTGCGGTATTCCTGGCCGATAGTTCTATCCAAAAATCGGGTATCAAGCTCGTGTCCATCTGCGCTAAGGCGGGCGATGAACGCTTCGTGATATTCCTCGAAATATGCATGTGGAGGATTAGAACATCCCATGATTGCGCATCGTGCCATGCTCGTACCTTTCAACAGTAGGTAGCAAATAGGGAAAGATTTTTGGGGAAGGGCCAGACGGGGAACAAGGTTTGCGTGCCGGAAAGTGTGCGATCAGGAAAGGGCGGCGATGAGTGGACGAGCGACGTCTCGCCAGCGCCAGTGTTCATCTACCCACTTCATGCCGGCAGCTCCCATCGCTTTAGCTCGCTCTGGATCGTCAAGGAAGTAGATAAGTGCTGAGGAGATAGCTGCAACGCTATCCCCGTGAACGACAAGCCCTGTTGTGCAGTTCTGCACTGCTTCGGGCGCGCCCCCGGAATCTCCGGCCAGTACGGGTAGACCAGCAGCATAGGCCTCTAAATACACAATGCCTAGCCCTTCGATATCTAACCCGCCACCGCGCGTTCGGCAGGGCATAGCAAAAATATCACCCAGACTGTAATGCGCCGGCAGCTCGGCATAGGGGACTTCGCCAGTGAAAATAATGGCGTCACGCGCCGGTGAGCGCTGCGCTAATTCGTGGAGTTTTGCGGCGTAGGGGCCTTTCCCGACGATGACTAGCCGAGCGCGTGGATGCGCAGCGATAACGCTCGGCCAGGCAGCAATGAGGCGATCTTGCCCCTTGCGTTCGACAAGTCGGGAGATACATACGATGACGGGTGCGTCTTCGCTCAGCCCGTAACGCTGGCGTAGCTGGGTACGTGCGGCCAGATCCGGGGCGAACGCGTCGGGATCTATTGCCCCGTGTAGTTGCATAGTTGGGGTGTCACCAAAGAATGGACGGAGGCGCGTATATGTTGCGTTGGTGAGATAGGTGACCAGATCAGCGTCATGAAATATTTTGCGCAGCATGGCACGTGCGCCAGGGATCATTGACCATCCGATTTCATGCCCGTGTGTGGTGGCGATGACCTTGTGTGCTCCTGCGCGATGTGCTGCTGAGGCAAGTAGCCCTAGCGGTGCCGCCGCGCCGAACCATACGTTGTCAATATGATGCTCGGTAATTAATTGGCACATGGTGCGCCGCACATGTGGGGTGGGAAGCATCATCTGCCGCGGGTAGCGCACGACCTGATAATCCACTCCAGAATCGTATTGCGCGGCGAGTTCTTGACCACTGGCCTGTGGGGTATCTGGCGGGGTGGAGGCATAAACGATCAGTTGACGGGGATCTAGCTCGCCAACGAATCCTTCGAGAAAGGTTTGAATTCCTCCGGCTCGGGGCGGGAAATCGTTAGTGACGAGCAGTGTTTTCTTCATAGCCTCAAGTTTAGTGTGCGCTCGCTCTGGTGTGGTTATACCGTCTCTGTGCGTTTGAGAACGTCTGAGAGCCGGTTTGCGGCGGTGACGATAGCGGAGGCGTGTTGCCGTCCCGGATGTAATCCCATTCGCTCAATGGGCCCAGAAATAGATACTGCAGCGATGACTCGACCTGAGGGACCTCGCACTGGTGCAGAAATGGACGCAACCCCAGGCTCGCGTTCGGCAATGGATTGTGCCCAGCCGCGCCGTCGTACTGCGGAGAGGATAGTTGCCGTGAATTCTGCTCCGTGTAGTCCGCGGTGGAGTTTATCGGGCTCTTCCCAGGCGAGTAAGACTTGAGCACCTGATCCAGCCAACATGGATAGCGTTGCTCCGACGGGGATGGAGTTGCGCAACCCGGAAGTGCGATCTGCTGCAGCGACGCATACACGCATTTCGCCTTGGCGGCGATAGAGTTGGGCGGATTCTCCAGTGTGATCTCGCAGCGCGGTGAGCACTGGGGTGGCGGCAGCGAGCAGGCGATCCTCACCGGCGGCGGTGGAGAGCTCGGCGAGCCGTGGACCGAGGGCGAAACGCCCCTGCATATCGCGAGAAACGAGACGATGGTGTTCGAGAGCAACAGCAAGCCGGTGTGCAGTGGGGCGTGCTAGGTGAGTGGCGGTTACTAATTGGGCAAGATTCAGTGGCCCAGCCTCGAGGGCGTTGAGTATGAGCGTGGCCTTATCTAGGACTCCCACGCCGCTTCCTTGACGATCGTCCATGAATTGATATTGCCATCTCAGAAATTGAGACGCAACCCGAGGAGTGTGGTTCTCGTCTACGGTTAGTATGCATTGATCCGATATTGCCGAGCTATGAGAGCGCAAACTGGAATATTGGGGCATAGACAGCAACGAGAATTACCGCAATATAGCGCGAAAAACTGAAATGAGGAGACTATGAGCGGGACGCTAGCCGAGAAAGTCTGGGCGGATCATATTGTTCGTCGCGGTGAAAACGGCCAGCCCGATTTGCTATACATTGATCTCCACCTGCTTCATGAAGTTACAAGTCCACAAGCATTTGAAGGATTGCGGTTAGCAGGGCGTAGGGTGCGTCGCCCGGATTTGACGATCGCAACCGAAGATCACAATACGCCCACCATGCATATTGATAAGCCGATTGCGGATCCAATCTCCCGACGCCAGATTGAAACGCTGCGCCGTAACGCGCAGGAATTCGGAATTCGGCTCCATTCCCTTGGCGATAAAGAACAAGGAATTGTGCATGTTATGGGGCCGCAACTGGGATTAACTCAGCCAGGAATGACGATCGTTTGCGGAGATTCGCACACCTCTACACACGGCGCATTTGGTGCCTTAGCATTCGGAATCGGGACTTCTCAGGTAGAACACGTTTTAGCCACCCAAACCGTTGCGATGATGCCCTTGAAAACGATGGCAATTAACATCAATGGGGCTTTGCCATCGGGAACGACGGCAAAGGATATTATTTTGGCGATCATTGCCAAAATTGGAACAAACGGTGGGCAAGGGTACGTCCTGGAATATCGCGGCGAAGCGATCCGGTCGCTATCCATGGAAGCACGAATGACGATATGCAATATGTCGATTGAGGCAGGTGCGCGTGCTGGCATGATTGCCCCGGATGAGACGACCTTTGCCTATATGAAAGGGCGTCCACATGCCCCTACCGGTGATGATTGGGATAGTGCCTGTGCCTACTGGTCAACGCTATGTTCAGATCCTGACGCAGTATTCGATCGCGAAGTTGATCTCGATGCCCGTGATCTAGAGCCATACGTGACCTGGGGGACGAATCCAGGTCAGGGAGTTCCTATCTCTGGGCGAGTTCCTGATCCGGCAGATATGACTGACGAAAATGAGCGGGTGGCAGCTGAGCGCGCATTACAGTACATGGATTTACAGCCAGGAACTCCCATGCGCGATATTGCCATTGACACCGTGTTTATTGGATCGTGCACGAATGGGCGTATCGAAGATCTTCGCGCTGCTGCTCGCATTATGCAAGGGCGAGTGAAAGCGCCTGGCGTGCAGGTCATGATCGTTCCAGGATCAGCTAGAGTGCGCCTCCAAGCAGAAGCTGAGGGGCTAGATCAAATTTTTGAAGATTTTGGGGCGCAGTGGCGGCATGCTGGATGTTCCATGTGTCTAGGAATGAATCCCGATCAGCTCGGTCCGGGCCAGCGAGCGGCATCGACGTCAAACCGGAATTTTGAGGGGCGGCAAGGTAAAGGAAGTCGAACTCACCTCGTCTCTCCGCTCGTTGCAGCGGCCAGTGCGGTGTGCGGGCATCTTGCTACGCCAGCCGACCTGGAATCAGGTGCGTTGGACTCGGTATCCTGCGCGTGGGCATCGACGGTTTCCGATAGCGGAAATAAGTCAGATGAGCTGGACCGTGACTGCGCGAGCGGCAATCAGGAGGAGTAAACGTCATGGAAGCATTTATGGAACACACCGGCGTCGGCGTGCCTCTGCGTCGCTCAAACGTTGATACGGATCAGATCATTCCTGCAGTATTTCTTAAGCGCGTTACCCGCACTGGATTCGAGGACGCATTGTTTTATGCGTGGCGTTCAGACCCGCAGTTCGTCCTAAACCGCGCGGACTATCAGGGCGGATCAGTTTTGGTTGCCGGTCCTGATTTTGGGACGGGATCCTCGCGAGAGCATGCCGTCTGGGCGTTGCGCGACTACGGTTTCCGGGTAGTGCTCAGTGCGCGTTTTGCCGATATTTTCCGTGGAAATGCGGGTAAGCAGGGGCTTTTGGCTGGAGTGGTTGCCCAACAAGATATTGAGCAACTGTGGAAAATCCTTGAGACAAATCCGGGAACGCCGGTGACGGTTAATCTTGTTGATCGCACGGTACATGCGCAAGGTTTTATGTGCCCCTTTGAGATTGATGATTATACGCGCTGGATGCTGATGGAAGGCTTGGACGAGATTGGCATTACCTTGCGCGAGGAAGCACGGATTTCGCAATACGAGCGCTCGCGTCCGGCATTTAAGCCCGGCACAACGCCAGTGGAATAGCCCCTCAAACCGCCTAATACGTCTGGAATAGGGGATTAGCCGCCTGATGTATCTGCGCTATTTGCTCCCGTGAATATGGCGCATACGTTAGACCGCCGTTAGACCACGCAGCAGCATAGGTATTCCATCGTGCTATGCGTCGGCACAATCGGCGGGTGGTTTATCGCCAATGAGGTATGCCGGGATACGTTCTGCCCCTCGAACACGCGCAAGAATCCGAGGATCGATAGGGCAGCCGCGGCGCAATACTGAGAAGCTGCCATTTGGTTCGAGGATGACGGTACCGATCTCGTCATCGTTGCGCACCCCAGCTAGGCGTAAGGCCATCCATAAATCATCTTCTGAAATATGTGCCGCTCGAAGCTCCTCGCGAAAAATCTCAGTACCGGCCATAACAACAATCGGGGGATTGCTGATTAGTGAATCCCCGCGCGGCGATAACCGCAACAAACTGAGCAAGGCTCTCATCGAAAACAGCGTCAGCAGTGCCACTAAACCGCCCGTCAGGGTTGGGGTGAGCCCGAGGGTAGCTCGACCCGCTATTGCTCCGACGATAATAATGGCAGCCATATCGTAGGTTGATAGATTGGCAGACACTCGTTGGCCGAGCATTCGCAGCAACAGCAATAAGAACATATACATGACGACTGTGCCCACGACGATACCGGCTGCTTGCTCCCAGCTTAATGTCAGTAGCTCACCAAAACTTAAGGTGTCGATTGAAGTCATAGCTCTATCATGGCACTACCGCGGCACGCTAACACCTTTCCTGCCCGCGCGGTGCGCAGCTCGCGGCACAAGAAAGACACTTCGCAAAATTGCCGATACACTGACAAGCAGTAAGGAGGGATCGTCGTGGGAATCTTACAGGTACGTGGTGGGCGACCGCTCAATGGGACGATTCGGGTACGCGGGGCAAAGAACCTAGTATCCAAGGCAATGGTTGCGGCGTTATTAACCGAAGAAACGTCGGTATTGCGTAACGTTCCGCTTATTCGTGATGTTGATGTTGTCTCCGAACTGTTGCGGTTGCACGGCGCCGAGGTGGATTACGATCAAGACGCTGGCACGGTGCGTATTACTCCGGGGCAGCTACATCTGCCCGATCCAGGGCAAGTGGACGCCCTGGCAGGCTCCTCGCGTATCCCTATTTTGTTTTGTGGCCCACTGCTCCATCGCCTCGGTGAAGCATTTATCCCGGATTTAGGTGGATGCCATATTGGGGATCGGCCGGTGGATTTCCACCTGCAGGTTCTCGAAGATTTCGGGGCACAGCGCGATGCTCAAGAGCTTGGGTTGCACTTAGTTGCTCCGCAGGGTCTTGTCGCTCGTAAAGTACATTTGCCGTATCCCTCCGTCGGGGCAACTGAGCAGACCTTGCTTGCGGCAGTACGCGCTCGCGGTATTACGGAGCTAACGGGGGCTGCCGTCGAACCAGAGATTATGGATCTTATTGCCATTTTGCAGAAGATGGGCGCGCTCATTACCGTCGATACCGATCGGACGATACATATTGAAGGCGTCGCGCGGTTAAATGGCTACACTCATACTGCCTTGCCGGACCGCATCGAAGCTGGTTCCTGGGCGTGTGCCGCGTTGGCTACAGGTGGCGATATTACCGTCGTTGGCGCGAAGCAGGATTCGATGATGAATTTCTTAAACGTCTACCGCAAGGTTGGCGGGGAATTCGAGATCACCGACGAGGCTATCCGCTTTTGGCATCCGGGGACTCCGCTGACTTCTTTGCCATTAGAAACTGACGTTCATCCAGGTTTTATGACGGATTGGCAGCAGCCAATGGTGGTGGCGTTGACTCAAGCTGAGGGGGTTTCCGTCGTTCATGAAACCGTCTACGAGAATCGGTTCGGCTTTACCAAAGCTTTGAATCAGATGGGCGCGCGCATCCAGGTGTATCGGGAGTGCCTCGGTTCGAAAAAGTGCCGGTTTGGTTTGCAGAATTTTTATCATTCTGCGGTTATTCAAGGGCCAACCCCGCTGCATGGAGCAGATATTGAGGTGCCAGATTTGCGAGGCGGTTTCTCTCATCTGATTGCCGCTCTGGCTGCTTCGGGGGAGTCGCGAGTTAGCGGTATTGACATTATCAACCGCGGATATGAGCACTTTATGCAAAAACTTGCGGCACTTAATGCGGATGTGACTCGCCTTAGCTAGTGAGATAATGCCTGCGGCAGGTGCTCGTGTGTGAGGTGTGCCTGCCGCAGGTGGCCCGCACCAGGTTATGCCTGCGTGGCATAACAGATGAAAATCGGTAGCGCGATTGCCGCCTTGAGTTTTGTTATAACAGCTTCGGATGAGCCAGCGTGGGATGGGTATTCCGCCGGTTTCTCGGCTATGCGCTGGTGAGCTGCTGTTAGGGTGTGGTAGCGAAATGAATGACTATTCGTGTTGGTGATTCTAAGGTCTGAATGCAATAGGGCATATCCTGAGCCGCTCCCAGTGTAATACGATGGCTACCTTCGAATGGGGCGCTCACCACGCCGCCAAGAATGGCTCCGGTTGCTCCCAGGGTAGGGCGGGCACTCCATTCGTGGGCTTCAGGCAGGCGGATTCCAGTGACGGCAATCTGCAAGAGGCGCGGTGAGCCGAGATCAATAGGGAGGCCTGATCCATCTTCATAAGCGGTTGCCGCCCAGCCTGAGCTGTGCCATTGTGGGATGCCTTCGCCGTCATACGTGACTGTGACGGAGGTGGCGTCGGCACTAATGCTTATCGGGAGTAACTGGGTAGAAGATTGTGGCCAATTAGCTGAATGAGCCTCATGATCTGGGGCGATGATCGGGCAATCTGCGGGTAGCGTGCCAGGGGTCGTCTGGGCGGTAGTCGGTGCCGCTGGGGAAGCGCTTGGTGAGGTCGATTCTGTTGCGGCGCTACTGCTGGGAGCTGTAGGTGCAGGAGATGAGGGCGCGCTATGCGTTGAGGAAGAACAACCGGCAAACACGCTCGCTGTGATAAGCAATATGGCAGATACGGTTATGCGCTTCATGGTGCCTCCCTGAGAAGAACATTACAGCTCCTTAGCCTAGTGGAAAGTTCCCCTGCGCGGTTGAGGTGACTAGAGTGGATCGCATGACGAAGACACGTATTGCCTTAATCTATGGTGGCAAATCGGGGGAGCATGCAATTTCATGCGTGACGGCAGGCGCAATTATGCGGGCGATGGATCCGCAGCGTTACGAGGTGCTCCCGATCGGGATTACGCGTGATGGGAATTGGGTGCCGGGTCATGCTGATTTGGCGGAATTGTCACTTGATCGCGGTCTGCCAGAAGTGCCGGATTCTGCTCAGCGTATTGTCATTCCAGCCGGCGATGGTTCGCAGTCTGCCCTGCTCATCGAGGGGCAGAACGTAACAGATTTAGGTCGTATTGATGTTGCGTTTCCGGTACTGCACGGTCCTTTTGGTGAAGATGGCACTGTTCAGGGTCTGCTGGAGATGGCGGGGATTGCCTATGTTGGTTGTGGCGTTTTAGCTTCGGCTGCCGGCATGGATAAGCACTTTATGAAAGTGATTTTGGCTGACGCAGGATTGCCGGTTAGCCCGTATGTGACGATTACGGCGCAGCGTTGGGCGACCGAACCGCAAGCGGTCCGAGCGCAGGTTGCCAACTTGACCTTCCCGTTGTACGTCAAGCCGGCGCGAGCGGGATCGTCATTGGGGATTTCAAAGATTACGGATATTGCTCAACTTGATGCAGCGATTGCGCAGGCGCAAGAGCACGATCCGAAAGTTTTGGTCGAAGAAGAGGTGCGCGGTCGTGAGGTGGAGTGTGCAGTGCGCGAGGGGCGTGCTGGGCAGCCGCCATGTGCCTCGGAGCTGGGGGAGATTATTATTGATTCATCCCAAAAAGAGTTTTACGACTTTGAGCATAAATATGTGGCGACGGACTCGCTAACGTTGACGATTCCTGCGCAGCTTGAGGAGAGCGTCAGTGAACGGGCGCGTGAGTATGCGGTGCGTGCTTTTAGCGTTTTCGGGTGCGAGGGGCTGACGCGAGTCGATTTCTTTATTACTCCAGACGGGGATCCCATCATCAATGAGATCAATACGATGCCTGGTTTTACGCCGTTTTCTATGTATCCGGCGCTGTGGGAAGCGGCTGGGATGAGCTATTCAGATTTGGTTGATGAGCTTATTGCGTTAGCGCAGGAGCGTCCACGCGGCTTGCGTTAATGCGTTACTGATATTGGGTGGCCTGGCGGGGCGAGTGTTCGCAGGCCACCTTTGTGTTGGTGCTAACTGTACGTCCGAAGCAGTTGAAATGTGGATTATTTCATATTGAGCTACGGTTTTACTCTTCGTATAATACAAATATCAACAAATGTATGTGGTGGCATTAATTCCACAGCGGAATAGCTCTCTCAGTAGTCGCTTTATGTATTGCGTGCTGTTGAACTGAACGCGATATAGCGCCATCACAAGCAGCAGAGATAGGAATAGGAGCAAGGAGATAACTATGAAGATTGTTTATATCGTCGGATCCCTCGCGCAGAATTCATTGAACCGTACATTGGCAGAAACTCTCGTGGAGCTCGCCCCGCACGGAGTTGAAATGGTGGAAGCACCAATTCGTGACTTGCCGCTTTTCAACCGCGATCTTGAGCAAGATTTTCCGCCAGTTGCAGCAGAGTTCAAATCCCTGGTGGCCTCGGCAGACGGAATTCTCTTCGTCACCCCCGAGCATAATCGTTCCTATTCGGCAGCAATTCACAACGCAATTGAATGGACCTCACGCCCCTATGGGCAGTGGGCACTTGCCGGTAAGCCTGTTGCCACCATCGGCGTATCTCCCTCAGGAATCGGTACCGCTGTTGCGCAACAACAACTCCGCAGCTCATTGCTATTCTTCGGCACAAAAGTTATGGGGCAGCCGGAAGGGTACGTAGATGGCAAGCGCGCCGGTCTTGTCGATCATGGGAAAGTGACGGATGAGGCAGCACGTGAAGTATTGGCGCAGTTCATCTCCTCTTTCACCCAGTTCGTACAGGCCCAGGCGTAAATACACTGTGACGCGCGGGAAGATCTCTACAAGTTCTACCGAGCGATAATAGGAGTTTGCTGGTAGCTAGCATGTGTATGACGGCATTATTGCCTTATACAGGTGTGCTGGTCGCCAGCAAACTTTTTATATCCGTGCCGTTCTGATGGGGGCGGTGGCTTGGCCGATGCGGTTTATGGCAGTGATACCTGCTGTGATGCGAGGGTTATAGGACAAAATGTGTTGCTATTTTTCGGGTTTTTCGTTGTGTTGATGCGCGAAAGTGGGGGTTTTAGTTGGTTGTAGTCAACTAATTGGTCGGACAAATTGTGTTGCTTTTGTCGGGATTTTTTGGCGTTATTGCGGGGGAAACTGGGTGTTGTAGTTGGTGTGTTTTAGGGGTTTGGCACTCTGTTATGAATGACGAGTGTTAAGTGCCCGGGGTGCGG